>NZ_JACCAE010000001.1:601361-902042 GCF_013409205.1 Janibacter cremeus | reverse complement strand
CTCGAGCCCTGATCGGTGCCGGCGACGCGATGGTCTTCACCTCCGTGTTGCGCCTGATCGCCTTGTGGTTCCTCGTGCGCCAAGCGCCGGTCATCACCCAGCTCACCGGGATGGTCGGGCAGATGGGTGCCGTCGCCGCGGCCATCCCGCTCAGCGCCGCCCTGCACGCCTGGGGCTGGACGATGACCTACGCGACGGCCGGCTTCCTCGGCGTCGTGGGCATCCTCGGGATCTTCCTCGTCGCCAAGGACTCGCCCTACGAGCGCGGCGCCGTCGAGAAGATCAAGATCCGCGCCCTGCGCGACAGTCTCGGTCAGGTGTGGCGTGATCCGGGAACCCGACTCGGGTTCTCCGTGCACTTCACCACGCAGTTCGCCCCGACCGTCTTCGCGCTGCTCTGGGGGTTCCCTTTCCTCGTCGCGGGGCAGGGTCTGACGCCGGGGCAGGCCTCGGCGCTGCTGACGTGGATGACCTTCGTTGCGCTCTTCGCCGGGCCGACGATCGGCCGCTGGACCGGCCGTCACCCCTACTACCGCTCGCTGATGGCCCTGGTGCTCGTCGGTGCCATCTCGCTGGTCTGGGCGATCGTGCTCGCGTTGCCGACCCAGTCGCCGCTGTGGCTGCTGATCGTCCTCGTCTCGGTCACCGCGGTCGGTGGTCCGGGGTCTTTGATCGCCTTCGACTTGGCCCGTAGCTTCCACCGCAGCGAGCGCTACGGGCGGGCGTCCGGGATGGTCAACATGGGCGGCTTCGTCGCGTCGTTGACGACGATGGCCCTCGTGGGGATCATCCTCGACCAGATCGCGCCGGGCGGACCGCAGACCTACACGCTGGACAACTTCCGGATCGCGATGAGCTCGCAGTTCCTGCTGTGGGGTTTCGGCGCGTGGATGATCTGGCGCTACCACCAACGCTCACTAGACCTCGTAGCCGAGTCCCCGGGAGCGATGGACGCGCTGCGCAGGGGATACACCCTTCTCCCGGGGATCTCCCGCGACCCCGACGAAGGCTGAGCCACGAGTCAGTTCACTGCAATGGTTGCGCCCGCAACCCCGAATATGGCTTCTGCAGACATTCCCCAAGCACTCCGGGTAGGGAGGTGTCCCACCGAGACCCTGTGCGTCAGGTGGAAGCCGTCTCCGTTTCCACGTTGTTGATGATCGTCTTTGTCCGCTAGTTTACTCGCTCCCTGTGTGATCCAGGTCATCGCCGATAGGCCGCACACCCAACGATGACGCCTACGTGGTTCGTCTCACACCACCACCCTCCAGCCAGCGTCCCCGCTCAGAAGTACTCGACCGTAGATCGAAGCGTCCATGGTTTTCTTCCGTGATCAGGGCGAAATCGAAGCGATCGATCTCGCATGCGAGATCGACGTCGTCACTGCTGACCCCTGGGCGGCACGCGGCGATGTCTTCTCGCAGCGCGTGTGCCGCGGCCGACCCACGAACTCGTTCGACGCTGTCGGTTGGCAACCCGGTTCCCTTGGTCTGTGCGTGGATGAGATCGGCGCAGGCGAGGTCTTCATCGGCTGTTCCCTGGTTGCCCGTTACTACATAGATGACGCGCTTAGAGCCGCTGGCCCGTATGGCTCGTGCCGTGGCAGATGCATTGGCAAGGCTCGCGCACAGAATGAGGGGGGCATGGCGGGCAGCGTGTACTCCGACGGTCCCGTTGCTGGTGACTTGCACGACGGGCCTCCCTTGGAGAGGGAATCTTCGGGCTTGACCAGGAGAGTTACCCATGTCGAACCCCTCAGACAACTCGCCATCGGTGATCGCCACCGCGCCGGCCCCCAACTCTGCTTTGAGGCGAAGCGCACCTATGCGTGTAGGACTCAGCGATAAGCCTGCCGGCCGTCGACTTAGCACCCACGCTGAGGTTGTGAAAGCCCGCAGCACATCGATGACAACAACCGGATCGTTGAGTAGGGGTGGCACGTCTTGCACGCCGACATAGAGTGACTTCACACCCACATCCTTACATTGGCCTTGCCTTGACCCCGTTTCTTGGTCACCGGGTTATGCGGCTTGATGCCGCGTGCTGGTTGCAGTGTTGCAGTTCGAAGCTGACGGGACTGATCTGTCGCGGCACAGCTCCGTGCCACGATCGGTTAACCGCGTGCTGGCACGAGCCAGTGCCTCGGCCGAGTCGGGGACGGAGAGCAAGGTGCGGCTGTACTTCCAGCTGCGCAACATCCCGGTCCGGGCCCAGGTCGAGATCCCCGGGGTCGGCCGCGTGGACCTGCTGGTCGGCCGGCGCTGGATCATCGAGCTCGACAGCCGGGCCCACCACACGGGTGAGTCCGGGTACGAGTACGACCGCCACCGGGACGGGGGTGCCCTCGAGCTGGGTTACTTCACGACGCGGCTGACGTACAGGATGGTCTTCGGCCAGTGGGGAGCGACCCAGACCCGGCTGGCGCAGATCACCGCGTCCCGGCAGCATCTCGTCGCCCCGGAACGCTGGATCCGCAGTCGTCGGGCGTGATCACCGTGCACGAGAGGGACTCCTAGCACACAACAGACGGAAAGTTTGGGGTGTCGGTTGCCCAGAGTCCCTCGTGAGCGCAGGATGCGTCACCCATCGTGGGTGATGCCCTCGACGCGGGTCTCCTCCTACCGTGAATGGGTCACTCATCACGGGTGACCACGAGATCTGGGGGTAGCCATGCAGGACACGGGCGACATGACGCAACCAACCCGGGACAGTCGCACGTCCGGGGATCAACCGAGTGCCTGGGCCACCGGATGGACGGTTTTCGCCGGGACGATCCTCGCCCTCACCGGGATCTTCCAGATCATCGCCGGCATCGTGGCGGTTGCCAGTGACGAGCTCTACGTCGTGACGAACGACTGGATCTTCAAGTTCGACGTGACGACATGGGGATGGATCCACCTCGTCCTGGGTGTGGTGCTGCTGCTGTCGGGCATAGGTATCTTCACCGGGAATGTCGTGGCCCGCTCCGTCGGCGTGTTCATCGCCGGCCTCAGTGCGATCGCGGCCTTCATGTGGCTGCCGTACTACCCGTTGTGGGGGATCGTCATCATCGCCCTCGACGTGGCAGTCATCTGGGCCCTGACGACTCAGGGCCGCGAGTCCGCCGGGCGGGTACGCGCCTGACCGTGGCGCGGCCGGGCACACCAAGCGGTGTGGCCCGGCCGCATCAAGGCACGTCTCCGGCCGCGTCGAGGCCCGGGCCGCGCGAGGTACCGCGTCGAGGCACGTCAGTGACCAGGACCGGTCACGACCTTCCGGCGCTCGGACGCGTGGGCGCTGCCCTTCTTGTCCAGCGTGCCGCACGCCTGGTCGATGTCACGGGCGAGCGTGTCGACGTGCTCGCGACTCATCGTCTCCTTGACGAGGGCTCGCATGATCGTCACCTCGTGTGCGTCGGGCGGCAGGGTGTAGGCCGGAACCATCCAGCCGCGCTCGGCCGACAGCTGCCAGGCGATGTCGAACTCGTCGTAGCCGGGATCCCCGGCAAGGCGGAACGCGACCAGCGGCAGCTGCTCCTCGTCCTCACCGATGATCTCGAACCGTCCCATCGCCTTCAGCTGCTCGGCCAGCGCCTGCGCATTCGTCTGCATGTTCGTCATGACGTACCGGTACCCGGCGCGGCCGTACCGCACGAGGTTGTAGTACTGGGCCAGGAGCATGGCCGACCCGGTGGAGAAGTTCAGCGTGAAGGTCTCGTCGGTCTTGCCCAGGTAGTTCTCGGTGAAGACGAGGTCCTGCGCCAGGTCGGCCCGCTCACGGAAGATCAGCCATCCGATGCCCGGATAGACCAGCCCGAACTTGTGGCCGGAGACGTTGATCGAGCGCACCTGCTCCAGTCGGAAGTCCCACGCGGAGTCCGGGTAGAGGAAGGGCCACACGAATCCGCCACTCGCGGCGTCGACGTGCAGTGGGATGTCCAGACCGCGCTCGGACTTCACCCTGACCAGCAGGTCGTTGATGCCGGTGATGTCGTCCTTGTGGCCGGTGAAGGTCGTCCCGAGCACGGCAGCGACCCCGATGGTGTTCTCGTCGAGGTGGGGCTCCACGTCCTCCGGCCCGATGGTGTACTTGCCGGGCTGAAGGGGAACGATGCGTGGTTCGACGTCGAAGTAGCGGCAGAACTTCTCCCAGACGACGTGGACATCGCCACCGAAGACGAGGTTGGGCGCCTGCGGCGAGTCGCGGTCCAGGCCCCGACGCTGCCGCCAGTTCCACTTCAGCGACATCGCCCCGAGCATGATCGCCTCGGAGGAGCCCTGCGTGCGTGCGCCGGTCGTCGGGCCCGGCGCATGGAAGAGGTCGGCGAGCATGCGGATGCAGCGCTGCTCGATCTCCGCGGTGCGGGGGTACTCGGCGTGGTCGATGAAGTTGCGGTGGAGGTTGGTGGCGATCAGCCGCTGTGCCTCGGGTTCCATCCACGTGGTGACGAAGGTGGCGAGGTTCCGGGCGGGGTCGCCCTCCAGCGCGAGGTCCTGACTGACCAGACGCATCGCGTCCAGGGCTGACATGCCGGACGCGGGGAAGGTCCGGCTGGGCACCTCCCTGGTGGCGAATCGATTGCCGAAGAGGTCCGAGTCGGCGTGCGATGACCGGGTGTGCTCGTCCATGTGCTTTCCCTGTCCGCTCGACGGCGCCGGCGTTGGCTCGCTCGACGCGCCCGGGTAGCGCTTCCGCGTGCGCGAGGGGTCCGGGGTGGTCCGAGCCTGTCACCGGCAGGAGTCGGTGGCATCACCTGATCCGGGTGAGAAGCCGGACGTCGAGCGTGGCGCGCTCCCGCCTGCGCTGGGCGAGAGTCAGGCGTCGGGCTGCAACCGCGCCAGCACCTCGTCGTGCAGCAGCCCGTTGGTGGCGACGGCATTGCCACCCCAGGGCCCGCGCTCGCCGGCCAAGGACGTGAAGCGCCCACCGGCCTCCTCGACGATCGTGACGAGGGCGGCCATGTCGTACAGCTCGAGCTCGGGCTCGGCAGCCATGTCGACCGCTCCCTCGGCGACGAGCATGTAGGACCAGAAGTCGCCGTACGCCCGCGTGCGCCACAGGTCGGAGGTGAGGTTGAGGAAGGAGCGGCCGCGGCCCCCTTCTCGCCACCCCTCGAGCGAGCTGTAGGAGAGCGAGGCGTCGCCGAGCCGCGAGACCTTGGACACCGAGATCGAGCGGGCCTGTGCGAGTGACCGCCCGGTCCAGGCGCCGGCCCCCTGCGCGGCCCACCAGCGGCGGCCGAGTGCGGGAGCGGCGACGAGCCCCATGACGCACTCGTCGCCGTCGACGAGGCCGATCAGCGTGGCCCAGACGGGGACGCCGCGGACGTAGTTCTTCGTGCCGTCGATCGGGTCGATGATCCAGCGCCGGTCGCCGGACCCGGTGGTACCGAACTCCTCACCGACGACCGCATCCCGCCCGCGCGAGCGCGCGAGCTGGGAGCGGATGGTCTCCTCGCAGGCCCGATCGGCGTCGCTGACCGGGGTCAGGTCCGGCTTGGACTCGACGACGAGATCATCGGCCCGGAACCGCGCCATCGTGATCTGCTCGACCCGGTCGGCGAGGACATGGGCCAGTTGGAGGTCGTCGGCGTAGGGGCTCGCGGGCATCTCGTCAACGTACCCGAGCGGGCCGCACCCGCGTGGACCGTGTCGCGGCGCAGCCGATCAGGAGTCCTCGCCGGAGCGCGCCCGCAGCAGCCGGCGAAGGGAGTCCAGCCGCTGCTCCCCGCCCGGTCCGGCGTGTCCTTCGGCCACCCAGGCATCGAGTGCGCAGTCGTCCTCGTCGTGGCTGCAGCCCCGCGGGCAGCCGGCATCGGCGCCCGCCCACAGCTCGGGGAAGTGCCGGATGATCGTCTCCGCCTCGACGTGCGCGAGCCCGAAGGAGCGGATGCCGGGTGTGTCGATGATCCAGCCCGCCACGTCCGGGTCCCCCTCGAGCAGCGGCTCCTGCGGATCCACGGCGAGCAGCGGCTCCTGCGGATCCACGGCGGGCAGGCGTAGGGCGAGAGCACTGGTGGAGGTGTGGCGGCCGCGGCCGGTGACGTCGTTGACGAGGCCGGTGGCCCGATGGGCAGCGGGCACGAGCGCGTTGACGAGGGTGGACTTGCCGACGCCGGAGTGCCCGACGAGCACGGAGACTCGCCCGGCGAGGCGCTCGCGCAGGTGCGCCAGACCCGTGCTCCCGGGCACCAGCACCGAGGTGACGACGTGCGGCACGTCCAGCGGCGCGTACTGCGCCAGGAAGTCATGCGCCGATGCGAGGTCGGCCTTCGTCAGCACGAGCAGCGGGTCCATGCCGGCGTCGTACGCGGCAACGAGGCACCGGTCGATGAGTCGGGGCCTCGGCTGCGGGTCGGCGAGCGCCGCGACGACGACGAGCTGGTCGGCGTTGGCGACGATGACCCGCTCGACCGGGTCGGTGTCGTCGGCGGTGCGCCGCAGCACGGTCTCGCGCTCCTGGACGCGCACGATCCGGGCGAGGGTGTCGCGTTGCCCGGAGGTGTCACCGACCATGCCGACCCGGTCGCCGACGACGATCGGGGTGCGGCCGAGCTCGCGGGCACGCATGGCGGTGACGACGCGCTCGGGGGTACCCGGCACGAGTGTCGTCCAGCGTCCCCGGTCGACGGCGGTGACGCGACCGATGATCGCGTCCTCGTGCTTGGGGCGTTCCTTGGTGCGTGGTCGCGAGCCCCGGCGGTTCGGGCGCACCCGGACGTCGGACTCGTCCCACTGGCGCGCCGAGCGACCCATCAGGGGGCCGACGTCCCGATCATGGACTCCCAGAGTCCGACGAAGTCGGGCACCGTCTTCGCCACCGTCCCCGGGTCCTCGATGACGGTGCCGGGCGCGGCGACCGACATGACGGCGCCGGCCATGACCATGCGGTGGTCGGCATAGGTGTGGAACGTCGCCGGGCGCAGCGGTTGCGGGTCGATCCGCAGCCCGTCCTCGCGCTCGGTCACCTCGACGCCCAGCGCGCCCAGTTCCCGCGACAGGGCGGCGATCCGGTCGGTCTCGTGGCCGCGGATGTGCCCGACCCCCCGGATGATCGAGGGCCCGTCGGCGCAGCCCGCGAGGGCGGCGACGACCGGCGTCAGCTCGGCGGCGTCGCTGAGGTCGATGTCGACGCCGTGCGGGCTGCCGTCACCGATCACGGTGAGCGTGTGCGCGTCCAGCCGGACCTCGGCGCCCATCTGGTCGAGCACGTCGCGGATGCGGTCCCCGGCCTGGGTGGTGTGCTGCGGCCAGTCCGGCACGACGACCGTCCCTCCCGCGACGACCGCAGCGGCGAGGAAGGGCGCCGCGTTGGACAGGTCCGGCTCGACCGTGACGTCCAGCGGCAGCAGCTCGCCCGGCTCGACGCGCCAGGTGTGCGGCTCGCAGTCGTCGACCTCGGCGCCGGCATCGCGCAGCGTCTCGACGGTCATCTCGATGTGCGGGAGTGAGGGGAGCTGCTCGCCCTCGTGCACGACGGTGATCCCCTCCTCGAAGCGGGACCCGGCCAGCAGCAGGGCGGAGACGAACTGCGAGGACGCCGACGCGTCGACCACGACTCTCCCGCCACCGACCGAGCCTCCTCCGGTCACGACGAAGGGGAGGGTGCCGGTTCCGCCGTCGTCGACGTCGACCCCGAGGTCCCGGAGCGCATCGATGGTCGCGGCCATGGGCCGCACCCGGGCGTGCTCGTCGCCGTCGAAGGTCACGGGGGAATCGGCGAGCGCCGCCACCGGCGGCAGGAAGCGCATCACGGTCCCGGCGAGGCCGCAGTCGATCGCCCGGCCACCACGCAGGGTGGCGGGGGTGACCAGCCAGTCGGGGGAGGCCAGCGCGTTCGCCGAGGAGGTGGCGTCGTCGACTCCGGCGCCGAGCTGGCGCAGCGCCTGCGCCATCAGCTCGGTGTCACGGGAGCGAAGGGGGCGGCGCAGCCGGGAGGTCCCGCTCGCCAGGGCGGCCAGGACGAGGTATCGGTTGGTCAGGGACTTGCTCCCCGGCAGCGTCACGGTCGCATCGAGCGGTCCGGACGCCGCCGGGGGATGCCAATCTGGGCTGGTCATTCGGTCAGTGCGCCGCGTTCTTCGCCTGGAGGGCCGCCATCTTCGCCTCGCGGCGGGCGGTGTTCTTGGCCTGCTTGGCGCGGTAGGTCAGACCGGGCTTGCCCTCGGTGTCGGCGGCGGCGAGGAGCAGACCGCCCAGGAGGGAGAGGTTCTTGAAGAACTGGACCTGCTCGCCCTGCTTCTTCTGCGGGTCGGTCTCGGCCCACCACTGGTGCGTCAGCGTCGTCGGGATGATCGAGCCGAGCAGGACCAGCGAGCCCAGGCGGGGGGCCTTGCCCGTCGCGACGAGCACGCCGCCGCCGACCATCGCGGCGCCGTTGACGCGCACGAGGAGCTCGGAGTCCTCGGGCAGGCCGAGGGGGGCGGCCAGCTTCTTGATCACCGGCTCCGCGGCGTCCTTGTGCGCGGTGGCGTAGCGCAGGGCGTTGATGCCACCGAAGATGAAGATGCTCGAGAGCAGGGGGCGGGCGATTCGACGAACGATCATGGTGCGGTTCTCCTTGTCGTCGCAGGGCGGCCGGTCGGTTTCCGGCGCACCGATTCTCCTCCTACCGTATGTCCTCCGGCCCGCTGATCTCCTCCTGCCGGCCCGGCATGTGGTCAGTGCATGGTCGTTGCGGCGTCGACGAGCTCCGCGGCCCGACCGCTGAGCCGGGTCGGGCCCGCCCACACTGCGCGCAGGTGCCGGCGAAGATCCAGGTCGACGGGCACCGCGAGCAGCGTCCCCGCCCGGAGCGCGTCGTCGACGGCGAGTCGGCTCAGGACGGTCTGGCCGGTGCCGGCCTGCACGGCCAGGCGCACTGCGGCGATGCTCGAGAGCACCTGGGAGGTGCGAGCAGGGGCCCCGAGGGCCTCCTCGAGGGTGACCCGGGTGCCGGACCCGGCCTCCCGCGTGATCAGGGGAAGGGAGCGCAGCTCCTGCGCGGACAACGCACCTGCGTGCTCGGCCAGGTGGTGTTCGGGGGCGACGACGAGGACGAGCTCGTCGGTGGCGACGATCTGCGAGTGCAGGCCCGGTGGGGCCTCCGGCCCCTCGATGAAACCGACGGAGGCCGACCCGCTGCGCACGTCGTCGACGACGGCTGCGGTGTTGGCAACCCGAAGATCCAGGGCGACGCCGGGTCGGCGCCGGTTGAGCTCGGCCAGCCAGCGGGGCAGGACGTGCTCGGCGATGGTCTGGCTGGCGGAGACCATGAGCACCGGTCCGCCGGAGTCCGTCAGCCCGGCCGTGCCGTCCACCAGCGCACGGGCGGAGTCCACGACGGCGCGGGCCCACTCGAGGGCCAGCATCCCCTCGACGGTCAGCTTCGACCCGGTGGTGGACCGGGTGACGAGGGTGACGCCGAGACCGCGCTCCAGGCGGGAGAGGGAACGGCTCGCGTTGGGCTGGGCCATGCCGACGGCGCGGGCTCCCGCGCCGAGGCTGCCGTGGTCCGCCACCGCGACGAAGAGCTCGATTGCGGACATCTCGGGCCACGAGGTCATATCCCGAGGATATCCCTCCATGCCGGATCGTGGGCTACCCGATGCGCTCGGGACACGACACCGTGGAGGCATGACCACTTCCACCACATCGACCGTGCGCACCACCGTGCCGTCATCGGTTCTGCCCGGACTCGCCCTCTGCCTCGCCGCAGCAGTCGTGTCCGCCCTCGTCGGACGCATCCACCCCGTGCTGTCCCCGCTGCTCGTCGCCATCCTGCTCGGAGTGGCCCTCGCGGCCGTGCGGCCGCTGCCGGCCCCCCTTCGTCCGGGTCTGGACCTGTCCGGCCGCACGCTGCTGCGTGCGGGGATCGTGCTGCTGGGACTGCAGCTGTCGCTGCGCGGGATCGCCGCCCTCGGAGTCGGGACGGTCGCGTTGGTGCTGCTCGTGGTAGCCAGTGGCATCGCCGTCACGCTCACCGTCGGTCGGCTGCTCGGGCTGACCTGGTCGCAGCGGATGCTCATCGCGTGCGGCTTCTCCATCTGCGGGGCCGCGGCCGTCGCGGCGGCGAAGGACGTGGTCGACTCCGAGGACGAGGAGGTGGCCACCGGCATCGCGCTCGTCGTGGTCTTCGGCACCGCGATGATCGGCATCATCCCCCTCGCCGTCCTCGGGCTCGGCCTCGGCGACGAGGCCGCCGGCCTGTGGGCGGGAGCATCCATCCACGAGGTCGCCCAGGTGGTCGCCGCCGGCGGCATCATCAGCGGTGCCACGCTGAGCATCGCCGTCGTGGTCAAGCTCGCCCGCGTCCTCATGCTCGCCCCGGTCATGGCCTTCATCGGCTGGCAGCAGCGGGCCCGCGCCACCGGGTCGGGCGGTACCCAGCCGCCTCTGGTGCCGCCCTTCGTCATCGGCTTCATCGTCATGGTGCTCATCGGCACCTGGGTGCCGCTGCCCGGTGGTGTGACGGACGTGGCCTCGATGGTCCAGACCGTGCTGCTCGCCGCGGCGATGTTCGCTCTCGGGTGCGGGGTGCGCTTCGCGGACCTGCGCAAGGCGGGGTCCCGACCGGTCCTCCTCGCGGCCGTGGCCACCGTCTGGGTCTCGCTCGTCGGCCTCGGCGGTGCCCTCCTGCTGGGCTGAGTCCTACGCTGGGAGGGTGTGCGGACGATATGCGGCCACGGCAGATCCGGGTGACCTCATCGAGGAGTTCGAGATCGATGCCGACTTCACGGATGAGCCCACCCGCTCGCTGCTGAAGTCCCCCCAGGACCCGCCGCCGGCCACCCCGGACCACAACATGGCGCCGACGAAGCAGGCGCCCGTCATCCTCACCCGCGCGCCGAAGGGGGAGCCGGCGGCCCCCCCTTCGAGGCTCGGGCCCGGGGGCCCTCGCACCTCAGGGCACCGCCTTCGCCAGCTGCGGTTGCTGACCTGGGGCCTCGTGCCGTCCTGGGCCAGGGAGACCAAGGTGGGGCTGCGGATGACCAATGCCCGCGCGGAGACCGTGCTGGAGAAGTCCTCCTTCGCCCGGGCGGCGGCCGTGCGGCGCTGCCTCGTCCCGGCCGCCGGCTGGTACGAGTGGCAGGTCTCCCCGGTCGCCGAGGACAGCAAGGGCAAACCGCGCAAGCAGCCCTTCTTCATCCACCGGGGTGATGGGGACCTGCTGGCCTTCGCGGGGCTTTACGAGTTCTGGCGGGACCGCGCGGTGGCCGACGACGACCCGGCGGCGTGGCTGGTCAGCTTCACGATCATCACCACCGCGGCGGACCCGGGCATGGACCGCATCCACGACCGCCAGCCGCTGGTCCTCGAGCGCGGCGACCACGAGCGCTGGCTCGACCCGGACCTGACTGATCCTGCGGGCATTGCGGACCTGCTGGACTTCCGGCAGTCGGGACGCTTTGCCGCCCACCCGATCTCGACGGCGGTCAATGCCACGCGCAACAACGGACCGGGGTTGCTCGAGCCGCTGCCGCGGGGCGAGCTGGTCGGCGTCGTCGACCCGGAGACCGGCGAGGTGATCAACGGTGATTGAGGTGCGAGGCGAGACGGATGCGGTGAGCCACGATGGTTGAGGTGCGAGGCGAGACGGATGCGGTGAGCCACGATGGTTGAGGTGCGAGGCGAGACGGATGCGGTGAGCCACGATGGTTGAGGTGCGAGGCGAGACGAATGCGGTGAGCCACGATGGTTGAGGTGCGAGCGAGACGAATGCGGTGAGCCACGATGGTTGAGGAGCGAGGGACGAGCCTCGAAACCACCACCGAGCAGGGCCCGGCCCGGGTCCACCTCCACGAGGCGAGGGGTGAGCCCAACGGTTCCCTGCTCCTGACCCACGGCGCCGGTGGCGGGGTCGGGGCGAAAGACCTCGCCGCGATCGCGACCGAGCTGCCACGGGCGGGCTGGACCGTCGCGCTGGTCGAGATGCCCTGGCGGGTGGCCGGCAAGAAGGTCGCGCCGATGCCGCCGAAGCTCGACGCCGCGTGGCGCGAGATCGTCGCCGCCGTGCGTTGCGAGCTGCCTGGGCGGCTGGTCATGGGGGGGCGCAGCGCCGGTGCGCGGGTGGCCTGCCGGCTGGCGGAGGAGCTCGGGGTGGACGGCGTGCTGTGCCTGTCCTTCCCGCTGCTCCCGGCCGGCAAGCCCCCGCAGAAGTCCCGGATCGGCGAGCTGGTCCTGCCGGTGTACGCAGGTCTGCCGGTGCACGTCGTGCAGGGGAAGCGCGATCCCTTCGGCGGGCCCGGCCACGTGCGTCGTGCGCTCGCGGGCGAGGGCGTCGAGATCGACGGCGAGCGCGTACGCGTCGACGAGGCTCCCGGGAGGCACGCCTTCACCGATGGCGCGGCGGTGGCCGCCCTCGTCTGCGGCCACGCTGGCTCACCCCCGGCTGGCTGAGGTGCGAAGGCCCTCTGGGGCCTGAGCCTCGAAGCCACGTCGTTTCGAGGCTTGTCGCAGAGCTCCGCGCACCTCAACGAGCGGGAGGGTTGGCGCGGTCTGACCGCCCCAGAGCGAGGATGATCGCGAGGACCTCGTCCGGGTCGGCCAGACGCTCGCCGAAGAGATCGCGCACCTGGTTCATCCGGTAGCGCACCGTCTGCGGGTGCACGTGCAGCGTCTCGGCGACGAGCTCGCGCCGGCCCTGCAGCAGCAGCCATGCGCGCAGCGTCTCGGCGAGCCGGTCGGCAGTCCCCTCGGCCAGGTCGTCGAAGGGGGCCAGCGCCGCCTCGCGCAGGTCGGCCAGAGCCGTGGGGTCGGCGTGCAGGACGAGCTCGGGCAGCACCTCGTCGGTGTCGAGCGGGACATCGTCGGCGGCCAGCGGCAGGGCCCGGATGGTCCGGTCGTAGGACTGTCCGGCGAGCTGCCAGGGGCGGGCGGGGCCCAGGACGGCCGGGCGCCCGCCCAGGACCTCGTGCAGGTGCGCGCGGGCGCGGCCCCCCGCGTCGGGCACGAGCAGCACGGCGTGGCCGGTGACGGGGTGCTCCTCGCGCTGGGGCAGGTCCTCGGACAGGGTGAGCGTCCTCGGGTCGAGGACCGCGGCGGTGGCGGCCAGGCGCTCGGCGGGGACGAGGACGGCGGTGAGCGTGCGCGGTGGGGTCCAGGTGGCCGCGGCCGCTGCGGCGTCGAGCTCGGCGTCCCCGGCGTCGGTGAGCAGGGCGCGAGTCAGACGGTCGAGGTGGACGATGCGGGCGCGCTCGACGCTCGTGGTCTGGCTGTTGTGCCCGGCGACGGAGGCGGCGGACAGCTCGTCGATGTAGGTGAAGACCAGCTCGGCGAAGCGTCCCAGCGTCGCCGCGTCCACCCCGGCGGCGATGGCCTCGACGGACAGCTCACGCCACGCGGCGCCGGCCCCGACGCGGTAGGCGGACAGCAGGGCCTCGACGGGGCGGCCGGCGCGCGCCTCGGCCTGGCCCAGGTCGCGGGCCGCGGCGACGCCGACGCCGACCCGCGCGCCGGAGCGGGGCGCCGACTGGGCTGCGAGCGAGACGAAGCTCTCCAGGGAGACCTGCACGGCCTTCTCGATGATGCGGCCCATCCGGCCCTGGAAGGGAACGTCATAGGCCGGTACCTCGCGCATGACCTCGGCGACGACGAGCTTGGCCACCCGCGGCAGCTGCCGGCGAAGGGCGGTGACCGTCGCCTCGTCGAGGGCGAGCGCCGCGGCACGTTGCGCGGTCCGGCGGCCGTCGCGCGGACGGGCGCTGATCCCGTCCGTGCGCCCCGGTGTCGGCTCTCGTGACGATTCGTCCGCCATCTCATCACCCCTGTTGTCTCCAGTGAACAAATACTTCGATCAAATCCTACCCACTCAGGACAGCGGGCGTGGGTAGTTGAGCCGGGAGGATGGATACATGACCACGACTCTCACCCGAGCCCGCGACACCGCGGCGCGCTTTGCGCGTGGCCTGGCCACGCCGGTCATCCCCGAGGACTACCTCGACCTCTTCGCCCCCCTTCGCTCCGGCTCCGACCTGCGGGGGCGCATCGTCGCGATCACCCCGGAGACCGCGGATGCCGCCACCATCACCATCCGCCCCGGCAGGGACTGGCAGGGCCACGCGCCCGGCCAGTACATCCGCCTGGGCGTCGACGTCGACGGTGTGCGCTGCTGGCGGGCCTACTCCCTGACCTCGGACACGAGTGCGCGCGACGGACTGATCTCGATCACCGTCAAGGCGATGCCCGACGGCGTCGTCTCGCGCCACCTGGTCCACCACACCAGTCCGGGCACGCTGATCCAGCTGGACCAGGCGACCGGTGACTTCATGCTGCCGCAGTCGGTCCCGGCCAAGGTCCTCTTCCTCACCGGCGGATCGGGCATCACCCCGGTGATGGGGATGCTGCGCAACCACGACTTCGACGGGCTGGACGTCGTCCACGCGCACTCTGCGCCGACGGTCGATGACGTGATCTTCGCCCGTGAGCTGGCCGACCCGGCTCCCGGCGTGCGCGTCCTGCTGCGCCACACCGACGAGGAGGGGATGTTCACCCCCGACCAGCTCGACGAGCACGTGCCGGACTGGCGCGAGCGCGAGACCTGGATCTGCGGACCCACCCCGATGCTCGACGCCTTCGAGGAGCACTACGCGGCACACGACCGCAGCGAGATGCTGCACGTGGAGCGCTTCCGTCCCGCGATCATCGAGGTCGGCGAAGGGGGCACCGCCTCCCTGCTCGTCGGGCCGGACACCACGTCGCTGGAGCTGGACGGTGGCACCACGATCCTCGACGCGGCGGAGGACGCCGGCGTCCTCATGCCGAGCGGGTGCCGGATGGGCATCTGCTTCGGCTGCGTCCTGCCCATGACCGACGGAGCCGTGCGCGACCTGCGCAACGGCGATCTGACCACGACCACCCCCGATGACCCGCCGGTGAAGGTGCAGACCTGCATCTCGGCGGTCGCCGGCACCTGCACCATCGAGACCCAGGAGAAGTGATGACTGCGACCCTCGAGCGCCCCACCACTGCACGCACGACCGACGCCCGGATCACCGGCGGCTCGTCGGAGATCATCCACACCGACGTCACGATGACGCCGTCCCCGATCGAGCACCTGACCCCGCAGCAGATCGAGCAGCTCGGCCGCGAGCTCGACGAGATCCGCGCCGAGACGATGGACTCGCTGGGGGAGAAGGACGCCCAGTACATCCGTCGGGTGATCGCTGCCCAGCGCTACCTCGAGATCGGTGGCCGCGCGGCCCTGTTCTTCTCGGGCAACCCGATCGCCTGGGTGGCCGGTACCGCCGCGCTGAGCGCGTCGAAGATCCTGGACAACATGGAGGTCGGGCACAACATCATCCACGGCCAGTGGGACTGGATGCGTGACCCGAAGATCCACTCCTCGACGTGGGAGTGGGACAACGTCACCCCGGCGGACCACTGGAAGAACAGCCACAACAAGGTGCACCACACCTACACCAACGTCGTCGGCCACGACAACGACCTCGGCTACGGGATCATGCGCGTCGACGACGCCCAGAAGTGGTTCCCGGGCTACCTCATCCAGCCGGTCACCCAGTTCATCAACGCGACCCTCTTCGAGTACGGCATCGCCGCCTACGACCTCGAGCTGGGCAAGCACTGGGCGACCCGCCACGACAACCCGGAGTGGATGGCCGAGGCGAAGAAGGTCGTCAACAAGATCAAGAAGCAGGCCGGCAAGGACTACCTTCTCTTCCCGCTGCTGTCCGGGCCGAACTTCCTGACCACCCTCGGCGCGAACGTCGTCGCCAACCTCGTGCGCAACTACTGGACGCACTCGGTGATCATGTGCGGTCACTTCCCGGCCGGGGTGAAGACCTTCGCCAAGAACTCGATCGAGGGGGAGACGCGCGGCGAGTGGTACCTGCGCCAGATGCTCGGCTCGGCGAACATCACCGGCTCGACGGCGATGCACATCGCGACCGGTCACCTCAGCTACCAGATCGAGCACCACCTCTTCCCCGACATGCCCAGCCGCCGTTACCCGGAGATCGCCCCGAAGATCGAGGCACTCTTCGACAAGTACGGCCTGGAGTACGTCACCGGCCCGCTGCACAAGCAGGTCGGCTCGGCGTGGAGCGAGATCATCCGCCTGTCGCTGCCCAACGACACGTCGCTGCGCCAGACCATCGGCATCCTGCGGACGAAGGGCATGAAGGGCCTGCGGGCCCGTGCGCGCCAGACGCGCCACGTCTACGCGCGCTGAGCGATACCTGCGCTGATTGAGGCGTGAGGAACGAGCCTCGAAGCCACCCCCCCACGCTGATTGAGTTGCGAGGAACGAGCCTCGAAGCCCCCCCGCGCTGGCTGAGGTGCGAGGAACGAGCCTCGAAGCCTCCCCCCACGCTGATTGAGGCGTGAGGAGCGCCAGCGACGAGCCTCGAAATCACAGCCTCGCGCTGGTTGAGGTGCGGGGAACGAGCCTCGCGCTGGTTGAGGTGCGGGGAACGAGCCTCGCGCTGGCTGAGGTGCGGGGAACGAGCCTCGAAGCCACCCCCCACGCTGGCTGAGGTGCGAGGAACGAGCCTCGAAGCCACGGGCAGACCGACCGATCGAGTGCAGGGCCGCGCAGGGGGTGGCCCTGCGCTCAATCGGCGCTGTCGTACCCTTGCGGGTTCTCCGACTGCCAGCGCCAGGTGTCGGCGCACATCTGCTCGATCGTGCGCTGGGCGCGCCAGCCGAGCTCTGCCTCGGCGCGGGAGGGGTCGGCATAGCAGACCGCCAGGTCACCCGGGCGGCGCGCAGCGATCTCGTACGGAAGGGGGCGTCCGCTCGCGGTCTCGAAGGCCGCCACCATGTCGAGCACGGACGACCCTCGGCCGGTGCCGAGGTTCCACGCTCGCACTCGGACGTCCGGGTGCGTCTTGAGGTGCTCGAGGGCTGCCACGTGGCCGGCGGCGAGGTCCTCGACGTGGATGTAGTCGCGCAGAGCGGTCCCGTCGGGGGTGTCGTAGTCGTCCCCGAAGACCTGCAGCTTCTCGCGTCGGCCGACGGCGACCTGGGCGATGAAGGGCATGAGGTTGTTGGGGATGCCCTGGGGGTCCTCGCCGATGGTGCCCGACGCGTGGGCGCCGACGGGGTTGAAGTAGCGCAGGAGCGCGACGTGCAGGTTCTCGTCGGCCCGCGCGGCGTCGGTGAGGATCTGCTCCTGCATGACCTTGGTCCACCCGTAGGGGTTGGTCGACGAGGTCGGCAGCTCCTCGTGCATCGGGACCTCGGTCGTCTCGCCGTAGACGGTCGCGGAGGAGGAGAAGACGATGGTCCTGACGCCGTGGCGCTTCATCGCCCGAAGCAGCGCGAAGGTGGTGCCCAGATTGTTGTCGTAGTACTCCACCGGGATCTCGCTCGACTCGCCAACTGCCTTCAGTCCGGCGAAGTGGATCACCGCGTCGAAGGTGCGCTCGGCGAAGAGCAGCGAGAGCTTGTCCTCGTCCCGCACGTCGAAGGAGTGCGTCTCGATGGGTGTGCCCGTGAGCGCCTCGATGCGGGGGAGAGCCTTGGGGCTGGAGTTGACGAAGCTGTCGACGATGACGACGTCGTGGCCGGCGGCGACGAGCTGGACGACGGTGTGGGAGCCGATGTAGCCGGCTCCACCGGTGACGAGTACGCGCATGGCACTACCCTAATCGGCGCATGCTGGTTGAGGTGTGAGTCCGCCCAAGTCGGCGCATGCTGGGTGAGGTGTGAGTCCGCCCGAAGTCGGCGCATGCTGGTTGAGGTGTGAGTCCGCCCAGCGGGCGAGCCTCGAAACCTGCTCCTCAGCCCTCGCTGATGCGCCGCACCTGGGTGACCTCGGCCCATGAGCCGTCGTCGCAGATGGTCGTGATGCGCTGCATGATCGTCGTGCGCAGCTGGGCCGGGGCGCTCTCCTGGGAGCAGGATCGTCGGATGATCTGCTTGATGATCTGCTCCCGCTCGTGCTCCTCGAGGCATGGGGCGCACTCGGTGAGGTGGCGGGCGACCTCGCGGGCCTCCTCGGTGGTCATCTCGCCATCGAGGTACTCGCTCATCCGGTAGAGCGCCTGCGAGCAGTCCACGTGCTCGTCCTGGCTCATGACTGGTTCTCCTTCGCGGCGGCGACCCCGCGGTCGGCGGCGTAGTCGGTGAGCTTCTCGCGCAGCTGACGACGTCCTCGGTGCAGGCGCGACATGACGGTTCCGATCGGAGTGCCCATGATCTCGGCGATCTCCTTGTAGGCGAATCCCTCGACGTCGGCCAGGTAGACCGCCATCCGGAAGTCGTCCGGCAGGTCCTGCAGTGCCTGCTTGACCTGGCTGTCCGGCATCCGGTCCAAGGCCTCGACCTCGGCGGAGCGCAGTCCCTTGGACGTGTGCTGCTCGGCCTTGTGCAGCTGGTAGTCCTCGACCTCGGGGTTGTCCGACTGCTTCGGCTCGCGCTGCTTCTTGCGGTAGGTGTTGATGTAGGTGTTGGTCAGGATCCGGTACATCCACGCCTTGAGGTTGGTCCCCGGGCGGTACTGGTGGAAGGCGGCGAAGGCCTTCGCGTAGGTCTCCTGGACCAAGTCGTCGGCGTCCGTCGGGTTGCGCGTGGTGCGCAGCGCGGCGGAGTAGAGCTGGTCGAGCAGCGGCATGGCCTCGCGCTCGAAGCGCGCACGGCGCTGCTCGGTGGTCTCGGTCTCGACGTCAGCGGCGGCATCGGCCTGGGCCTGTGCCTCCAGCTCGTCGGTCGTGGGGTCGGTCATCGCACTCCACCCTAGCGGGGTGGCGGTGCGCTCTCCGGCGTGCAGCACGAGCACGTCCTGCTCCTGTCCCTCGTGGTTGTCTCAAGATGGTCAACAGGGACCGCGCCGCCCTCATTCCCAGCGACCCACCCGCGGGTGCTGCCCGCCACCCGGTGATTGAGGTGCGAAGGCCGCTCGCGGCCGTAGCCTCGAAATCGGCTTCGGGGTTCGTCGCTGGGCTCCTCACGCCTCAGCTGGCGTGTGGTTTTGGTGATTGAGGTGTGGAGGCCGCTCGCGGCCGTAGCCCACCCGGTGATTGAGGTGCGGAGGCCGCCCGCGGCCGTAGCCTCGAAATCACCTCTCCGAGTCTGCGAACCCCTTGCCTCCTCGGCGTCGCGCCAAGCCTGGCAACGCCGCGAAGTCCCCCCGGATCAACGCTTCTCTCTTGGCGCGGGACCACCCCTGGATCCGCTTTTCCAGCGCGTAGGCCTCGGTGACGAGCTCGGTCTCGTGTGCCCAGACGAGTTCCACCGGCATGCGGGTGCTGGTGTAGCGCGAGCCGTGGCCGGACCCATGTTGATGCATCCGATGCTGGAGGTTTCGGGTGCTGCCGACGTAGTAGCTGCCATCACCGCAGCGGAGGATGTACACGTGTGCCATCCGGCCAGCACAGCAGGTTCGGCAAAAGGCGAAGGGGAGCTGTCCACAGGTCTGTGCCCAGCCTGGGCTTCGAGGTTCGTCGCAGGGGCTCCTCACACCTCAGCCAGCGTGTGGCTTCGGTGATTGAGGTGTGAAGGCCGCTCGCGGCCGCGGCCTCGAAATCGGCTTCGAGGTTCATCGCAGGGCTCCTCACGCCTCAGCCAGCGTGTGGCTTCGGTGATTGAGGTGTGAAGGCCGCTCGCGGCCGCGGCCTCGAAATCGGCTTCGAGGTTCGTCGCAGGGCTCCTCACGCCTCAGCCAGCGTGTGGTTGCTCCTGGAGAGTGCGCTGCCGGGGTGGAGTGGACAGAGGAAGGGGCGGTATCCGTCATCCGGACACCGCCCCTTCGTTGCCTGGGAAATGACCTCAGGCGTTCGGCTTCTTGCCGTGGTTCGCGTTCTTCTTCTTGCGGTCACGACGCTTGCGAGCGCGCTTGCTCAAGGTGACTCCTCCGGGTCGGGGGCCCACCGATCGGCGGGCTGTGGCCAGGTGCCCATTCTGGCACGTCGACAAAATGATCGCCTCATCTCGCCCTGCACTACCACTATTACTGGCATCATGTCCCACATGAAGACGAAGATGATGCTCGCCGCTGCTGCCCTTGCGCTTTCCCTCGGCGGCCTCATTGGTGGTGTCAGCGCCACCGGTAACGTCGACTGGGTCAAGTCCAATCTCAACGTGGACTGGGTCGCCACGACCCTCAACGTCGACTGGGTCGCGACCGACCTCAACGTCGACTGGGTCGCAGGCACGGACAACGTCGACTGGGTCTGACCCGCGGGCCGCAACCGCGTGAGGCTCGACTGAAGCCGGGTCGCCGGTCGACCGAGGCGCCTCGGTCGACCGTGATTTACGTTGTCATTGTCGCGACAGTGGCATTGGCAGCGCTTCTGTGGGCAGGCTGGTTCTTCAGCGGCCCCCAGCCGACGACGTGGGTGGTCGCTCTCCTTGTCGTGGCCTTCATCGCCTCGAAAGGGCGACCGCAAGCCATCGGCCCGATGCAGTTTTCCGTCTCGGCCATGGTGCAGCTTGCCGCCATCCCCCTCATCGGGGCTGTCGGCGCCAGCCTGGTCTCGCTCGTCCCAGCCATCACCGAAGGCACACCTGCGGTGAAGCGAGTCTTCAACGCGGCCCAGCGGGTGCTGCTCGTGCTGGCCGGTTCGCTGGCGTACTACTGGGCCGGTGGGATCGCGTTGCGGCCAGGTCTCGTGCACGTCGACCTCGTCACGCTCGCCTTCGCGATGGCCCTTGCCACCGTGGCGGCTGGTCTGATGAACACGGCCCTGCTTGCTGGTGCTCTGCAACAGGACTCAGGTGGGTCCCTCATCTTCAATATTCGGGACACGGTGCCGCGGGTCCTCAGCTCCTATCCCACGTCGTTCGTCGCCGCCTACATCTTGGTGGTCCTGTGGTCGCCGGCCCGTCTGGGGTGGATCTCGGCGCTGTTCTTCCTTCCCTCGATAGTCGTCATCCAGTGGAGCCTGCGGCAACTGGCGGGGGAGTGGGCGACCCGTCACGAGTTGCTGGCTCCCTTCGTCACGGCCCTCGACGTGCGCCAGCCGGGTGCGGCCGAGTCCGGCCGTCTGGCTGCTGGCGCGGCGAGCGCGATCGCGGCCGGCGTTGGCGGCCGGCCCCCGTTCGTCGACAAGGTGGCCGTGTCTGCGCGCCTGCGTGACGTGGGCATGCTGGCGCTCGAAGGCAAACCAGCGGCGATCGTCCGTCGCGACCTTGCGGTGACCTCGGCTTCAGTGTTGGGCAAAGTCGGCTTCCTTGCCAGTCCGTTGGTGTACGTCGCCGGTCACCACGAGCGCATCGACGGCCACGGGTGGCCGAATGGCCTCGTCGGGGAGCAGATCCCCCTCGGCAGCCGTGTCCTCGCGGTCGCCGACGTCTGGAGCGATGCGGTCATGGCCGGACACAGCGCCGAGGAGGCCGTCCGGCTCTGCGAGTCCTCGATGGGCTCGTCCTTGGATGAGGTGTGCGTCAACGCTCTGCGGCGCGCCCATGGGCGTGGGCAACTACCGGCGGTGACCGACGGATGAACCGACTGCACGTGCCACCCGGGCTGATCCTCTTCACCCTCACCATCCTCGTCGGGACCTTGGCGGCGTTCCGCGGAGAGTTGACCGAGTCGGCGCTGACCCCCTTCGTCGTCATCGCGATCGCCGCGATCATCATTGGCGAGCAGCTGCCGATCCGCCTCGCCCAGCGGGTACTGACGCCGCTGACCACGGCCCCGGCCCTCGGTCTGATCCTCGCTCCGCTGATGTTCGGCGGCCAGGTTCCCAGCGCTGCCTCGGTCCTGGCGATCATCTGGTTGAGCATGCTTTTTGGCGCCCTGATCCGCCGGCTGCGGGGGAAGTCGGTGGTCGAGGGGTCGCTCGGCGCCCGCTTCCTCGGGATGGCCCTGACCGCCGTCCTCGCGCGCAACATCGGCATCGGTGACACCACGCTGATCGAGTGGGCCTACGAGGACGGCACGCGGCGAGCGGTCGCGGCCTTCGCCCTGTTCGCGGTGGCGGCCGTTGGGGGCCTCTTCGAGACCGTCCTGGAGAAGGCCGTCATCTGGCTCGACGAGGGCGGCACGCTCATGGGGATGGTGACCGACGAGATGCGTCCGCTCGCCGGGGTCGCGGCAGCCACCGCGTCCGCAGGCCCTCTCATCGCGGTGGCGCAACCGGTCCTGGACTGGGTGGCCATTCCGCTTCTGCTCCTCCCCGTGCTGATGATGTACCTCGCGGTCCAGTGGGTGCAGGACAGTCGCCGCGACCTCGAGGAGTCGGTCGCTGCCCTGTCGCGGTTGCCGGAGGTCAGTGGCTTCTCCCGGACCGGGCACGGCCGCCGGGTGGCCGATGTCGCCGTGCGGATCGCGAATGTGATGGGTGTCGAACCGGAGATGTGCCACCGCATCGAGCGCACTGCTCTGCTGCACGACCTCGGGCACCTGGGTCTGCGGGAGCCGCTCCCCGGAGGCCGGACACTCCACGCCTCATCGCGCACGCAGGCCCGGATCGCCGAGACTGCGGTCCGCATCGTCGGGAGCGCGTCGATGTTCGAGGAGCTGCTGCCGCTGCTGGACCAGGTGCGCACGCCCTTCCGCCAGTCACGTGAGCTCGGTGAGCACATCCCGCTCGAGTCGCGCATCGTGCGCGTCGCGAATGCCTGGGACGACATCACCGAGGGTGCGCGCTCGCCCCGGGCCCGCCAGGTGGCCCTGGAGCGTCTGCACCTCGGGCTGGGCTACGAGTACGACCCGGACGTCGTCGCGGCACTCGAGCAGGTCTTCGTCGACGAGGGAGTGCTGGTGGTCTGAGGTGGTTTCGAGGCTCGTTCCTCGCTCCTCAACCAGCGGGGGTTTCCCAGGCTCGTTCCTCGCTCCTCAACCAGCGGGGGTTTCCCAGGCTCGTTCCTCGCTCCTCAACCAGCGGGGGTTTCGAGGCTCGTTCCTCGCTCCTCAACCAGCGGGGTTTTCCAGGCTCGTTCCTCGCTCCTCAACCAGCGGGGGTTTCGAGGCTCGTTCCTCGCTCCTCAACCAGCGGGGGAGGCACGACGAAGGGGGCCCACCGCACCGTGTGCAGCGAGCCCCCTTCGATTGGGAACGAGCAGGTCAGCCCTGCTTGGTCTCCCAGAAGATCTTGTCGATCTCGGCGATCTTGGCCAGCAGCTCGTCGGCCTTGGCCTCGTCGAACTCGCCCTTGGTGCCGGAGGCGCCCGCGAGCTTGGTGGCCTCGTTGACCAGGACGTGCAGCTGCGGGTACTTCTCGAAGTGCGGCGGCTTGAAGTAGTCCGTCCACAGCACCCACAGGTGGTGCTTGACCAGCTCCGCGCGCTGCTCCTTGATCATGATCGCGCGCGTGCGGAAGTCCGGGTCGTCGCTCTCGTTGGCCTTCTTGATGATCATCTTGACCGACTCGGCCTCGATGCGAGCCTGAGCGGGGTCGTAGACACCGCAGGGGAGGTCGCAGTGGGCGCTGACCTCGGTGATCTGGAAGATGTCGCGAAGACGCATTGGGTGCCTTCCTCTCGTGGTCGGGTGCAGCCGCCCGTCGTACGAGCGGCGTTGTCCTCAACCTACTCGGCGATCCACCGAAGGTCACGTGAAGGGAACTCTCCTGCAAGGGATTCGCAACAACACCCTGGCGAGGACCGCCGAATGCGGCAGGGAGCCGACCAGCCAGGAGTCCACCCCCGCGCTCGGGTTGTCCCGCTCGACCCACCAGCGCTGCGGGTCCGAGGGGTCGACGCCCGTGACGCGCTTGATCGAGGTCGGCCGCGGGGCGCCGTGCTCGTCGTGGGGGAGGCGCACGATCGCCAGCGAGCCCACCCGCGCCGAAGCGCCCCAGAGCACCAGCAGCAGGTCGCCCTCGTGCAACGTCGGCTCCATCGAGGTGCCGACGACGCGGGCCAGTCCGGGACGGATCATGGGCGGCATCGTCGCACGAGCGTCGGCCGACAACGGTCCCTGAGGTGCGACGAAGGAGCCTCGAAGGGACTTCGGCGAGGGAGTGCAAAGCTGCTCGGAGCGTGTGGGAAGATCAGTGTCGGCTCACCAGCCGCCCGCCGTGACCACACCCGGCCGCCCAGGGCGTCCCAAGATCCTTTTCGATTTCTCCGAGGTTTGTCTGCCGTGTCTGCGTCCGAGCCCACCACCACCCATGACCTCACTGCTGCGCAGTTCGTCGCCCACGAGGGCGGCAAGGTCGAGGTACGGGCGACGAAGCCGCTTGCGGGGCAGGAGGATCTCTCCCTCCTCTACACCCCGGGTGTCGCCGACGTCTGCCTCGCGATCGAGGAGGACCCCTCCCTCTCGCGCCGCTTCACCGCCCGCAACAACACCGTCGCCGTCATCACCGACGGCACCGCGGTGCTCGGGCTGGGTGACATCGGCCCGCTCGCGGCGATGCCGGTGATGGAGGGCAAGGCCGTCCTCTTCAAGCACTTCGCCGGGGTCGACGCCATCCCGGTGTGCCTGGAGTCCGGGTCGGTCGACGAGCTCTTCGAGACGATCGTGCGGATCGCGCCCAGCTACGGCGGCATCAACCTCGAGGACATCTCCGCACCGCGTTGCTTCGACCTGGAGCGCCGGCTGCGCGAGCGCCTGGAGATCCCCGTCTTCCACGACGACCAGCACGGCACGGCCATCGTCGTGCTCGCCGGTCTGATCAACGCCTGCCGCGTCGTCGACCGCCCCATCGGCTCGCTGCGCGTCGTCGTCGGAGGTGCCGGCGCAGCCGGCGTCGCCGTGACCCAGCTGCTGCAGCTCGCCGGCGTGACGGACGTCGTCGTGTGCGACTCACGCGGGATCATCGGCAAGCACCGCAACGACCTGATTGCGCACAAGGAGATGCTCGCCGCGACGACGAACGTCCCCGGCAGGACCGGCACGATGGCCGACGCCCTGAAGGGCGCGGATGTCTACATCGGTGTCTCGGGTGGCAACATCCCCGAGGAGCAGGTCGCCTCGATGGCCGACGGTCCGATGATCTTCGCGCTGGCCAACCCCACGCCCGAGGTCCACCCGGACATCGCGCACAAGTACGCCTCGGTCGTGGCGACGGGCCGCAGCGACTACCCGAACCAGATCAACAACGTGCTCGCCTTCCCCGGGATCTTCCGCGGAGCCCTGGACGCCGGGGGAGTGCAGATCAGCGAGGAGATGAAGCTCGCTGCCGCGCGCGCCATCGCCGACCTCGTCGCGGAGCCCACGGCCGAGTGCATCGTCCCCCCGGTCTTCCAGGAGGGCGTCGCCGAGGCGGTCGCCGCGGCAGTGGCGGCCCACGCCGGCTGACCTCGCTCAGACGGTGGTTGAGGCGCGAGGAGCGCCACGAACCCGCTTCTTGAGGTGCGACGAAGGAGCCTCGAAGCCACGTCCTCGAAAGCACACCCCGGCCCCAAGGAGGCCCCCCTTCGGTTCAGGGCGAAGGGGGGTCGTCTTGGGGCCGGGGCGTCGCCTCGTCCGGTGACGACGCCACCGCAGGCCAGGGGCCTGGTCACGTCGTGCCGCTTGCCCCCGGGCGCTCGGCGATGGTCAGCATGAGCAGCTCGGCTCGCACGGTCGAGTCCTCAAGGTCGTTGGCCACGAGGTCCTTGATCCGTTGCATGCGGCCGCTCACGGTCTGGGGGTGGACGCCAAGCGTCCGCGCGATCCCGGGGCGGTGACCCCACTGCAGCAGCCATTCCCGCAGCGTGCCCACCAGGAGTGAGCGCTGGTCGTCAGGAAGCTCGTCGAGGTCCAGGAAGTACTTGCGGTGCAGCGCGTCGACCACGACGTCATCGACGGGTCCTGCCAGTCGCAGGATGAGGTCATCGGCGAAGACCGGCCCCTCGTCGTTCGCTGCGAGGGCCGATGTGCGCTGGGCCAGGTCGAGGGATTCCCGGACATCGGTCAGTGGGACGGCTGGGCCGACGACGCAGGGATGCCCGGTGAGTGTCCGGTGCAGGGTCGTGGCCAACGTCCCTGGCTGCACGGGATGCATGAGCAGGACGTCGTCGTCATCGCGGTGGTACCGACCGACGACGATGTCGGACTCGCTGCTGATCCGTTTGGCTGTCTCGGCCGAGGTGAGGATTGCGCAGACCAGGGCATCCTCGGGCCAGCCGGCCGCGGCAGCCTGCTCGACGGCGCGGGCCCGTCCGTGGATGAGCGCACCGCCGAGGCTCTCGGCCAGTGCGCCCCCGTCCACGGGATGTCCCGCGGTCAGCGCGTACCCATGGCTCAGCGCCTCGACGGCGTACTCTCCGGCAGCGATGACTCGGGAGAGCAGCTCGAGCAGGGCATCCGGGTCATCGGTGAGGCCGTCCGCGATCGCCGCGCGATGCACGTGGGCCTGGATCCTGCGTGTGATGAGGCGAGCTGCTGCGGCGGCGGTGTCGAAGGGCACGCCCCCTCGAGCCGACTCGTGGCCCCCGTTCTCGAAGATGCTGTCCGCCGCGCGGATGCCCTCGAGGTCGTTCGTCGCCACATGGACCAGGAAGACCCGGACGACATCGACGAAATCCGCCGGCCACTGATGTTCGATCGGCAGCGGTCGCAGCCCGAGCTCGGTGGTGACTTCCCGGAGCATCTCGGGCGCGATGCGCTCGACGTCGCCGTCGTAGCGCAACAACAGACGCCGGGCGATCCCGTTCGTCGTGCGGTCCTTGGTCAACAACCGGCTACCCCTCTCGCCACCGCGTGCCCACCGCTCGCGGATCGTCCCCACCAGCACGCAGACGCTCGAGATGCGGATGCAGTCACGTCGTGCTATGGCGCTGTCACTCTAGGCGAAGGCGGGAGTGAGGTTCCCGGGGGCACCATTCCCGAGGTGGATCCGATGGGTCCTGACCGACACATTCGTTGCAGTTAAGGAGCGCCTCGCATCATGTCTGACTTCTCTTCGTCGATGTCCCGCCGCACCGTGGCGAAGGGGGTCGCGTGGTCCGTCCCTGCCGTGAGCATCGCCGCTGCCGCGCCGTCGCTGGCCGCCAGCAACGAGCCGGACCCGCCAGAGGCCACGACGACCCAGATCACCGTCGACCAGGGACGTACCGCCGGCCAGTGGGGTCTGGTCAAGGTCACCGGACGAGCGGGCGACTCGCGACCGGTCGATGGAGCGATCCCCGCTGGAACCACCTTCACGCTGACCCCGTCAGACGGGGCCACCATCGAGATCGACCCGGCGGACCAGACCGGCATTGCCTCCATCTCCGGCCCTGACGCAGCGGGCATCTACACGGTGGTCCCGACCGACGGGGTGGTCGTCGCATCGCTGTACGCGACGATCGATGTCCCGGGCAGCATCACGGTGCATGTCCTCGGTTCCGCTCCGGGAGGCCCGTCCGCGGGCACCTGGGTCTGACAGCTCGTAGGGGCTACGCCATTGGCCGGGAGACGCGGGTGCCGTGGACCCGTGTCCTCGCGGTCGTGGCGTGCCGTCGCTGCGGGCGGAAAGGGGAGCTCACCCGCCCCGGGCGTGTGAGGAGAGGGATTGATGGAGCTAGGGGACTACCTGCGCATCCTGCGGTGGCACTGGCGCGCCGTGGTGATCTCGGTCGTCGTCAGCGTGCTGGCCGTCGGGGTCTATGACCTGACGCGTCCGAAGGTGTACTCGGCCAGCGCGTCGGGCTTCGTCACGACCGGCTCGGCGACGAGCCCGGCCGAGGCGTCGATCAATGACTCGTTGGCCAAGTCGCGCGTCGCCTCCTACGTCGATGTCGCCACGAGCCGCGGTACCGCGGAGGCCGCCAAGGAGGCCTCCGGCAGTTCTGCGACCGTGCCGTCACTCATCGGCCGGGTCCAGGTGACCCAGCCGCCGGAGACGGTCCTCATCCGCGTCACTGCCGATGGACCCACGCCGCAGGAGGCCACTGACCTGGCGAATGCGTGGATCACTGCTCTCGCGGGCGAGGTCGAGGAGATCGAGGGCAAGGGGGGTCTGAAGGTCATGCCGCAGGACTCTGCGGTCCTGCCGTCGTCTCCGACCTCACCCAATCCGCAGCGCGACCTGCCCTTGGCGCTCATCGTCGGTCTGCTCATCGGCTTCGGGATCGCCGTGGTGCGCAACCAGCTGGACCGGCGCATCCGTACTCCCGATGACCTGAAGGGCTTCGGCCTCTCGGCGATGGCAACGGTCCCGGCGAGCAAGGCGCTGGCCCGCAGTTCCGGTGGCCTCATCCCGGCCCTGGCTGGTGGGACCACCCGTGTCGGGGATCCGTCGGCCAGCGAGGCCCTGCGCAAGCTGCGCACCAACCTGCGTTACATGGATGTCGACGACCCCCCGAAGGTCGTTGTCGTCTCCAGCCCCAACGAGGGGGACGGGAAGTCGACGATCGCGGTCAACCTCGCCTACGCGATGGCGGCCTCCGGTGAGCCGACGACGATCGTCGACGCCGACCTGCGCCGCCCGGTCATCAGCAGCGGCATCGGCGTGGTCGAGGGCGCGGGACTCACGGACGTGCTCATCGGTGAAGCGACCCTTGCCGATGTGCTCCAGGAGGCACCGGGCGAGCCCAATCTGCAGGTGCTGGCCGCGGGGAACATCCCGCCCAACCCGAGCGAGATCCTGGGTTCCCGAGCGATGGAGCGGGTTCTGGCGGAGCTGTCCCAGTACGGACCAGTCATCATCGACGCACCCCCGTTGCTGCCGGTGACCGATGGTGCTGTGCTGAGCACTCACGCCGATGGGGTCATCCTCGTCGTCACGGCGGGCAAGACCCTTGACACCCATGTCGAGCGAGTGACCGAGAGTCTGACCGAGGTCAACGGCCGGATCCTCGGTGTGGTGGTCAACCAGGTCTCGCGCCGGGAGAGCTCCGCCTACTACGGAGGCGCGACCAACTACTACGGGGCATCCGACCGCAGCGCTGCCACGTGACCCTCGGGTCCCCAATGAGGCCGGGGCGTCGGCAGTGGCCTGACCAGCGAGCGGTTCTCGGGCAGCTACCGCCGCCAGGTCACCTTCGGGGACGACATCGACCCCGACCGGATCACGGCGCACTATGACACCGGGGTGCTGACGGTGACCCTGCCGCTGGACCGGCGCACTGCCCCGTCAGGGGGTGCGGGGTCACCAGATGCCGTTCTCCGAGGTGTCGCTGCCCCCGGAGGTGCCATTGCCGATGGTCTTGGAGCTCACCGTCTCGCCGACGGGCCAGTCGATGCCCATCCCGGTCGTCCTGCTGCCGGAGGCGTACAGCGTGTAGTTGGCAGTGAGGTTCGCCTGTACCTGGGCGTAGTAGTGCTCCTGGCACTCCATGACCTGGGTGGTGTCGACGATGTCGTGCAGGGCGGGGAAGTCGTCGCCCGTGAGGACGTCGTTGACGCCGAAGGAGGTCATGACGGCCTCCGCGTGGACCTGCTTGCCCGGTGTCACGCCGCCACCGGGGCCGAGGGCGAGGTACATGTCGCACTCGCTGCCCGCGCTGGTGACGACGGGCAGGTCCGTGGTGATGGTCCATGTGAACGTCAGCATGCCGTTGGTCCACTCGCCCTTGTCGACGGTGCCCCAACCGCGCGTGCCGAACGAGGTCACCCACCGGGTCTGCGCGGGGTCGGCCGTGTGGAGGGTCAGCGTGATGATGATCGGGTTCTCCGGGCTCGCCAAGACGGGGGCGGTGCCGAGGTTCTTGAGATTCACGTAGACCCGCTGGGCCGTGCCGTCCAGGGCTGCGGCCAGCTGGTAGAAGTTCAGCTGCAGCTGGGCGCTCTTGGTCTTGGCCAGCGTGATGGCGTTGTCGATCTCCTGCTGGCCTTCCGCTGAACATCCCACGTCGGAGGCTGCCAGTCGGGGTGCGGCCGCGGCGATGGTCACGGCTGGGGCCAACCACGCCACCCCCTTGGCGACGGAGCGCCGGCTGGGACTCGGTGCGGTGTTCGTGGCGTGGGGCAAGGTGTCTCCTGGGTCTACGGGTGTAGTTTCGGCATGGCCGTGCGAAACGTAGCAAGACTCCTTACTGTTTCCTTACTTTTGTGGTGGGCCTCACGCAATGCAGCCGACGCGACAGGTGTGTACCCCTCGCTGAGGGCCGGGGCGCGTCCCGCTCGATGTGGTCCCTATGCTGCGGTCATGACGATCGCCGACGGTGACCAGCGGTGGCGCACGCCGGAAGGCATCGCCTGGGTCGCGGGGGAGGGCCGGGTCGCCCTCATCGACACCCGCGCCGTGGAGCCCTTGCCGCTGCTCGTCCATGAGCCAGTGGCCAGCCTGTGGCCGACGCTCGCGGATGGCCCGGCGACGATCGAGCAGCTGCGAGTGGCGGCCGACGAGGTCGTCGAGGACGACTCCGCGGGTTTCGTGCGCGCCGCCTTGGAGATGCTGCAGGACGCCTCACTCGTGATGCAGGTGGAGCCCGAGTGACCGACTCTCTGACCCTCGCAGAGGCTGTGCCGTTGGGCACCGTGTACCTGCAGCGACTCCTCGACGAGGCCGGCGTGCGCTCGCTCGTGATCAAGGGGCCCGCCTTCGTGGCGCTAGGGGTCCGTGCCGAGCGACGCAGCAACGACATCGACATGATCGTCCATCCCGACGACCGCGCCAGCGCCACCGAAGCTCTCGCGAGTGTGGGGTGGGCGATCATCTCGCACTGGTTCCCGCCGGCCCTGGACGACGTCATCTACTCGACGACCTTCCATCACCCGCACTACCCGGTCACCCTCGATCTGCATCACCGATTTACGGGCATGCTCGCTCCACCGGCTGTGACGTTCGAGGTGATGTGGACGAGGCGCGGAGTGGTGGAGCTGGCCCACCACCCGGTGGAGACCGTGTGTCGTGAGCATGCCGTGGTCGTCGAGGCGCTCAACTCGATGAAGATGATCGAGCCACAGCGCTGGCGAGCCGCGGTCGAGCGAGTGGCGACGCTCGCCGACGAGGGGGACCTGCTGGCCATACTGAGCGCGGTGGAAGAGCTCGGCGCCCGGCACACGGCGTCACCGCTCATCACGGCCTTGGGTGGGCCCGCGCCGACGGGACCGACGCCGGCGGGCTACGACCACTGGGTGCGACGTGGCGCCCGGAACAGCGGCAGGGGGCTGGTGGTCGACATCATCCGTCGTGCCCCGCAGCACATCCCCAGGGTCGTCTGGGAGCAGTTGACCCTCGATCCGACGGTGGCTCGCTTCTGGGCGGATACGCACCGGGTGGTCTACCGCAGCCGTTGGCAGATTCTCTGGCTGCGGATGCGACGCGCAGCGCGTCGCTGAGTCAGCCCCGGTTGACCGCGCGGATCCCCTCGAGGACCGTCTCGGCGACCTCGGGCCGGCAGACGACGAGGTCCGGCAGGTAGGGGTTCTCGTTGTTGTAGACCAGCCTTGATCCGTCGATGCGGCTGGTGTGCAGACCGTGGGCGCTGGCGACGGCGACCGGTGCGGCGGAGTCCCACTCGTACTGCCCGCCGGCGTGGACGTAGGCATCGGTCTGACCCTCGAGGACGGACATCGCCTTCACCCCGGCCGAGCCCATCTCGACGAGCTCGGCCCCGAGGTGGTCGGCCAGGAGGGTGACGAACTCCGGCGGACGGCTGCGGCTGACGGCGAGGCGAAGGGGGGCACCCGTCGTGCCGGCTGCGGGGGCGTTGTCGGCGCTGGAGTAGGTGACGTCCTTCGCGGGGCGACCCACGGCTCCCGCGACGAGCTGGCCGTCCTGCCACAGGGCGACGTGCACGGCCCAGTCGTCGCGCCCCGCCTCGCTGAACTCACGGGTGCCGTCGAGCGGGTCGACGATCCACACGCGTGCGGCCGTGAGCCGGGCGTGGTCGTCGGCGCCCTCCTCGGAGAGCACGGCGTCCTGGGGTCGAGCCTTCGCCAGCTCGGCCATCAGGAAGTCGTGGGCGACTTGGTCGCCGATGTCCTTCAGCTCCTTGGGGTCGATGCCGGCGTGCTGATCACGGGTGCGCAGGAGCAGGTCGCCGGCTGCGGTCGCCAGCTCGGCGGCGAGGGTGTGGTCGTCAGTCATGGTGGCTTCCTTGTCGTTGCTTGTAGCGGTTCGCGGCGGCCTGCAGGCCTTCTTCTCGGGTGTTGGGGAAGGGAGGAAGCCCGTGGCCCTTGCGGACCAGTCCCCACACGATGGGCCCGAGGACGAGCAACGTCGCGCCGGCGATCCCGACCCATACCGGGGGCAGGCCAAGCATGCCCAGTCCGGTCAGCGAGAGCACGATGGCGATGCCGCGGCGCACGACGTTCTGCTGGACCCAGGAGGCTAGGCGGGCGCCGAGGTAGGTGCCGGGCGCGCCGCCGATGATCAGCGGCAGCAGGATGGACCAATCGACGCCCTCGTAGAGCACGTGGCCGACCGCTGCGGCCAGCACGAGCGGGATGGCCTGGACGAGGTCGGTACCGACCAACTTGTTCGGCGCCAAACGCGGATAGAGCATGAGCAGGGCGACCATGATCAGCGAGCCGGACCCGACGCTGGTCAGGCCGACGAGCAGGCCGCCGAGGGCGCCGATGACGATCGTGGGGACGACCCGCAGTTTGGGGGTGTCCTCGTGGTGGGTGGTGCCACCCTCGCTGGCGACCTGGATGTTGTGGCGCATGTTCAGCAGGGTGCGCAGCACGTACGTGCCTGCAGCCAGGAGCAGCGCAACGCCGATAGCGGCCTTGACGAAGGCCTGCTGCTCTTCGGGCGAGCCGACTTGGTTGATCAGCCACCCCCCGGCGGCGGCGGTCGGGACGGAGCCCACGATCAGGAGCCCGGCCAGCCTGAGGTCGGGTGCGCCGTGCTTCAGGTGGGCGGCGGCTCCGACCGACTTGTTGACGGCGGCGGCGACGAGGTCGTTGGCCACGGCGACCGTCGGGGGGATGCCCAGGAAGATCAGGGCAGGGGTCATCAGGGCGCCACCGCCCATGCCGGTCAGGCCGATGACGATCCCGACGCCGAAGGCGACCAGAAGCAGGGAGGTGACATCCCACATCAGATGCTCCACTCCGGCTGGGAGCCGTCGGCGAGATGGCCGCGCTCTCGCAGCAGGTCCAGTACACGGTCCCGGGCCTGCTCGACGCTGATCGACGACGTGTCGAGATCGAGCTCGGCGTCCGCGGGCGCCTCGTAGGGCGCGTTGACGCCGGTGAAGTCGGTGATCTCCCCTGCCATGGCCTTGGCGTACAGGCCCTTGCGGTCGCGTCGGGCGCACTCCTCGACGGGGGTGCTGACGTGGACCAGGACGAAGTCGCCGCCGCGGTCGGTGGCCATCGCACGCACGGCCTTGCGGGTGGAGTCGTAGGGCGCGATGGGGGAGCAGATCGCGGCGCCACCGTGGTAGGCGATCTCGGCAGCGACCCACCCGATGCGGCGGATGTTGGTCTCGCGGTCCTCGGGGGAGAAGGTGAGGCCCGCCGAGAGGTGGCGCCGCACGACGTCGCCGTCGAGGATGGAGACGGGACGGCCGTCCTCCTCGAGGATCGCCTCGCGGACGGCTCGGGCCACGGTGGACTTGCCGGAGCCGGACAGCCCGGTGAAGAAGAGCACCAGTCCTCCCGAGTCGCCGGCACCGTGCATCGTCTGGCTGCCGGGTAGGCCGGTGGTGTGGGCGCCGAGCCAGGCGAGCTTGCCGGGCGCGTACGCGGAGACCACTTCGTCCTGCAACGCAGGGTCCGTGGCCGCGATCTTCGGGTCGAGGGGCACGGCAACGACGCCAGCGTCCGTCAGACTCTTGGCCACCTCGAGGCTGCGACGCAGCAGGGTCACTCCCCGGGTGTAGGGCGACATCGTCGGACCGGACAGGACGAGCAGCAGGATGGGTCGGCCGTCGGCGAGGGAGCGGATCTCGGCGGTGTCGGTGCGGTTGAGTCGTCGGTCGACGACCACAGTCAGCGCGTCAGCGTCCACCGTCGAGCGCACCTGGGCGGGGGAGAGGTAGAGGCGCTCGTAGGGCCGGGGGGAGCCGTTGCCCAACCACTCAGGGGTCCCGGTGGCGCCGCTGCTGCCGATCTGCTCGGCCGGGAACCGGGCAATGGGGACGCCCTCCGGGTCCACGACCTCCAGTCCGTGACGCTGCGCCGCATCCCGCACCTCGTCGGCGATGGGCAGCGTGGGGTCGGTCGGTGCACAGGCGCCGACCCGCAGCCGCTCGAGAGCGTCGAGCTGGGCGAAGGGGGGGCAGTGCTGGTGGGCGCGGGCAGGTGCGGTCACGCGTTGCATTCTGACAGGTGCAGCGGTCCTCGCCCCGGCAACGCGCTGTGACACCACCCGCACCGCTAGCGTGCAGGGCGAGTTGTGGCGGGTATGGTTGGCGCGATTCATGTCCCCTGCCGTGAGAGAGACGATGTCCACGCATGCCGACTACCGGCTGAGTCATCTGGACCAGCTCGAGGCCGAGTCCATCCACATCTTCCGTGAGGTCGCGGCGGAGTTCGAGAAGCCGGTGCTGATGTTCTCCGGCGGCAAGGACTCCATCGTGATGCTGCGGCTGGCGGAGAAGGCGTTCTACCCGGCGCGGGTGCCCTTCCCGGTCCTCCAGGTCGCCACGGGGTATGACTTCCCCGAGGTGCTGGCCACGCGTGACCGCTGGGTCGAGAAGCTGGGGGTGCGTCTGCACGAGGCATCCGTTGAGCAGGCCATCGCTGATGGGATCGTCGTCGACGACGGCAAGACCCCGCGCAACCGCCTGCAGATCGGCACCCTGCTGCACGCGATCGAGTCAGAAGGCTATACCGCTGCTTTTGGCGGTGGTCGTCGCGACGAGGAGAAGGCCCGGGCGAAGGAGCGAGTCTTCTCCCACCGGGATGACTTCGGTCAGTGGGACCCGAAGAACCAGCGCCCGGAACTGTGGTCGCTGTACAACGGTCGGCTCCACGAGGGGGAGCACATGCGCGTCTTCCCGTTGAGCAACTGGACCGAGCTGGACATCTGGCACTACATCGCCCGCGAGGAGATCGACATCCCCTCGATCTACTACGCGCACCAGCGCACGGTCTTCGAGCGGGGCGGGATGCTCTTCACCGAGAGCGAGTACAACCCCTGCCGCGAGGGCGAGACCGTCACCGAGCGCACGGTGCGCTTCCGCACCGTCGGCGACTTGACCCTGACCGGGTGCCTGGAGTCGCAGGCCGACACCGTGGAGAAGGTCATCGAGGAGGTCGCTGCCTCCCGGGTGACCGAGCGTGGCGCCACCCGTGGTGATGACAAGTTCTCCGAGGCCGCGATGGAAGACCGCAAGAAGCTGGGGTATTTCTGATGGAAGACCGTATGGACATGCTCCGCCTGGCCACGGCCGGGTCCGTCGACGACGGCAAGTCGACGCTGATCGGTCGGCTGCTGCTGGACAGCAAGTCGATCTTCGAGGACCAGATGGAGTCCGTCGAGAAGACCAGCCAAGACAAGGGCTACGACTACACCGACTTGGCCCTGCTGACCGACGGGCTGCGCTCGGAGCGAGAGCAGGGCATCACCATCGATGTGGCCTACCGCTACTTCGCGACCCCGAAGCGCAAATTCATCATCGCCGACACCCCCGGCCACGTGCAGTACACCCGCAACATGGTCACCGGCGCCTCGACCTCGGACCTCGGCCTGGTGCTCGTCGACGCACGGCACGGCCTGACCGAGCAGTCGCGCCGGCACGCGGTGCTGCTGTCGCTGCTGCGCGTGCCGCACCTCGTGCTCGCGGTGAACAAGATGGACCTCGTTGACTACTCCGAGGAGGTCTTCGCCAAGATCCACGAGGAGTTCACCGCCTTCGCAGGGAAGCTAAACATCCCGGACCTGGCGATCATCCCGATCTCGGCGCTGCAGGGCGACAACGTGGTCAACCGCAGCGAGAACATGCCGTGGTACCAGGGCACGAGTCTGCTCCACCACTTGGAAAACGTGCACATCGCCTCCGACCGCGACATGCGCGACGTCCGCTTCCCCGTGCAGTACGTCATCCGCCCCAAGTCCGACAAGTTCCACGACTACAGGGGCTACGCCGGTCAGGTCGCCGGTGGCGTGCTGAAGCCGGGTGACGAGGTTGTCGTACTCCCGAGTGGCATGACGTCCACGATCGAGGCAATCGATCTGCACGAGGAGTCTCTGGACGAGGCGTACCCGCCGATGTCGGTGACCGTGCGCCTGAAGGACGACCTCGACGTCAGCCGGGGCGACATGATCGCCCGAGTGAACAACCAGCCCGCGCCGGTCCAGGACATCGACGCAATGATCTGCTGGATGTCGCCGAGTCCGATGAAGCCTCGCCAGAAGCTGGCCATCAAACACACCACGAAGACCGCACGCGCGATCATCAAGGACGTGCAGTACCGCCTCGACGTGAATTCCCTGCACCGCGACCCCGACGCGGGCGAACTCATGCTGAACGAGATCGGACGGGTGAAGCTCCGTGCGGCTCAACCCTTGCTGGCCGACCCCTACGAGCAGAACCGCACCACCGGTTCGTTCATCCTCATTGACGAAGCCACCGGCGTCACCGTCGGCGCAGGCATGATCAACGGTTGATCGCCTCGCGCACTGCGTGATCTGATGACCCACACGGATGAGGTGGACCGCCATATCTGAATGCTGGGTCCTTCCGCTGTTGCGTAGAGGCGGGGATAGCGAGCAGGAGACCCGGCCAGATCGATTTGGTGTTTCGTTCACCGTCGGCTGGGCAGCTCATCGGTCAAGGTGCCCGACTGAGTTGAGCACTTGCTCGAGTCACGCAGGCTCGGAGGATCGTTAACAGTTCTCCAAGGCACAGGCCCACGAGTTGGCAAGGTGGATGGAACAGGTGCCGAAACCCCTGTCAGGCAAGCCATCCTCTTCAGGCACTCGACCATTGTCGACGTCATCCCGGTTGCTGATCCCCGGCAGCATCAGGTCGATCACGTTGATGCTGCAGCGCCCCAAATTCTCTGTCGCCAGGCTGCGGCGCGGGGAAGCGTATTAAGCGCAACCGAAAGCGCCGCCGACCGCTACACCCTCCTCTGTGAGTAGCCGGTCAAACTCTGATGGAAGTCCTTCAAGGGCCGCTCCTTCAATCACCTATCGAATCGAGTGCCATCTGCTTCCTGAAAAGCTTCTTCAAGAATCGACTCTGATCGCCACGGATGTCGCCGCTAGTCACGCCAAATCCATCGAACCTAGGAGTTCATGCGAGCTCATGTGCGTAGGGGACCGAGCGTGCACGGTTCATCAGTTGCGCACCCTGGGCCCAACAAAGTCCGCACTTTGAGCGAGCAGGCCAGTGCGTGGGGTATCCTAGCGCGTATGGATGCGAACTCGACACAAACGGCAGCATTCATTATCGGCACCCTTGCCACTGTGGTCGCAGTACGGGTGGGCTTACGCAGGACGTTGCCTGGTGACCTTTTCCATCCTCTAGTGTTCCCGACATTGTATGTCTCGGTCGCTTGCTTGGGCCCAGCAGCATGGCTCTATTTTCGTAATGATTCACTGGGCTATATAAACAGTTCACAGCTGGGCACACGTTATCCCGTCCTCATGACCGTCGCCGTTCTCGGATTCATTTTCGGATCCGCTATTCGCTTCCAGCCCCCCAAGAACTTTCAACGTCACCAAGGACGAGGCCTAGCCGTCGACTCACGGACGCTGATCACCGTGGGCCGAATAGCGATTCTCCTACCTCTCGCCATGGCCGTCTTGGACCTTTCCAACGGTCTCGTGTTAACACGAGGACAGGATCAGGCAACGTACACCGTATCTGACTCAATCGGTGTTGCCGCGTTCCTCCTAACACCTGCAGCGTTGACACTAATCCTCGTCGGCCGAACTAAGCTGGAGCGCCGATCACTTCTTTCCTTGTGGGATTGGACCGTCGTTGCCACCTTGGTGACCGCACTTGCCTTGTCGGGTCGCAGGGGAGCGGCCTTGAGCGCTTTCTTGCTGATTCTCATGCTGATGGCTTATCGCAAGAAAGCGAAATTGCGGATTGTCATAGGCTTGGGGGCCGTGCTGGCATTCGCCCACTCCGTGGTACAGTATCGCATCGAAGCGGTGGGTGGAACCGTAAAACTCTCGCCGGCTGAGGTGCTTTTGCGAGACTTGGGGTCGGTGGTATTTACGACTGGCACGACTGACTCAATCCTCTCTGAATCGGACGACTATCGACACGGCGCAAGCCTGTTGGCAGCGGCGATTCGGCTCATCCCCAGCCCGGTAGCCATTCGCCTTATAGGCCCTCCTAGTAACACAGGTGCATTGCAATTTCGCGATCTTCTAAGTGGCACGAGGGCGGATCAAGGTTACGGCTACTCCATCCCTGCTGAGGGGGTTCTGAATTTTGGTGTGCTGGGACTATTTACGTTGTGCCTTGGCTGCGGAGCGCTACTAGCTTGGCTATACGCGCGTTTCGACTTGACTGGGAACCATGCAATAAATTGGATCTACTTGACAGCCATTGCCACACTCCCCTTCGCTTGGCGTTCAGACGCGCTCGGTGCGGTCAAGGGCGTCTTGTATCCGCTAGTCATAATGGCTGTGGTAGCAACTGTCGCTCGCGCGAGTATGCAGCGCGATGCGCCGTCAACGCCACTAGCGTGGCAACGCTAAGTTGAAGAGCCGTTAATGGCCGTGGGAGATTGCGCGTGCTAGCGCAAGAATATGCTTCATATGAAATATCTTAACGGTCCCTTCGCAGTGGCGGTTCGTTTCCGAGCCAAGCATTGTGACATACTGGCGCAGCCAATCGGTCAGGAGAAGAGTGATGACTATAAATCCAGGGGGGGGCAGCCGTGCCCAGCTCGCAGCCTTCGAAATCAGAGCGGTACAGCTCGGCGTACTCGACCGCGTGCTCGAGTGGTGCGAAGTTCGGGACTTGACCTGTTATGCGGCGTACGGAACCCTGCTCGGGGCGCGAAGGCACTCCGGGTATATTCCTTGGGATGATGATATCGACATCATGATTCCTCGGTCACACTACGAATTGCTTCGAAATGTACCGAAAGTTGGTGAGCTTGTGGTCGGTGGGCATCGAGGCGATAAGGATTGGCCCTACTCCAATGTCAAGGTGTACGATCCCAGCACTCTAATCACTGGGGATGGGCCGTTTGACGCCGAGGTTGGAGTGGGTATTGATGTATTTCCCGTCGACGAGCCATTTATTGGCGCCATCGGTGTACTCCAGAGCGCTTGTATCCGTGCTTTAGTCGCCCTGCTGGCACTCCAGGCGCTAATGCCACGACCGGGACGCAGCGCCCCCGCACGCCTTGCTGCCGCCATTCTTCCACCCGTTGCCGCGTTGCTGCCGCGAACCCGACTTCTTAGGGCGCTCGATGCTGTCGCGTCGCGACGTGGCAATGCGGGCCGCTTGGGGGTTGTGGTGGGCTCGTATCAATGGACTGTGCCTGCTACATCACTGGGGTCAGGGGCAACGATGAGTTTTGAAAATCGGCTACTTCCTGTACCAGAGGAGGCAGATATAGTACTCACCGCTCTCTACGGACGTAACTTCATGACGCCCCCGCCCTTGGGGCAGCAACACAGCCACCACACGTTCACCGCGTTTCGACAGAACGCGACCACCTCGAGGGAATCACTATGAAAACGTCCGGTCCAATGCGGTTGGTCCAGAATTCGGTGCAGTGGCGCCTTCGCCGGATGAGCGCAAAGCACAAAGCCCGAGTAAAGGGGGTGCAGGACCTTGGCAAGCGCCTTGCCGATAGTGCCCTGCAGGCGCCTCAATCAGAGCGCAGCAATGTCGACTCCATAAGTGAAGAGTACGTCTTGGCCCGCCATTTAACAGACGTTGATTACCTTCCCTTAAAATTCTTCGACCAAGGAGATAATTATGGCGATTTGCTGTCCCCCTGGCTGCTCGCGCGCATGTCGGGCAAACCAGTGCGCTTTGCGGCGAAGGGCCGGCCGCATTTCGTCATGATTGGATCGATCGTCAGTGAGGCGTCGGCCTCCTCCGAGGTGTGGGGATCGGGTTCGTACGGAACGGAACGGCGAGGAGTGTTTGCTCAAAAAGCAAAGTACCATGCAGTCCGTGGTCCAATCACTCGATCGAGACTTCTTAACGTCGGAATTGACTGCCCTCGAGTTTACGGCGACCCTGCCCTCTTGATGCCGTATTACTTCAGCCCAACGGTTACAAAGAGATATCGTGTTGGAATTGTCATTCGACACACCGAAGATCGTTGGCGATGGCTGTCTCTTGGACCCGACGTCAAGGTCATCGACCTCAGGACCACGGACGTTGAGCGAACGACCAAGGAAATGCTTGAATGTGAAGCCCTCGCCTCGTCTTCACTTCATGGCCTTGTTATTGCTGACGCTTATAGGATTCCAAGTGCTTGGATCGAATCGGATAGCGCTAGTGGCGGCAGCCGCCCCTTCGGAGGCGAGTTTAAGTTTTATGACTACTTCGCGTCGGTCGACAAACTCCGACATGCGCAAAGCTTCGAACTACCTAAGGGGAAGCTAACTGCGGATGATCTCTTTTCGAAACTAACGTTTGATGATCGACCAATATCCTTTGATGCGCGCAGGCTGCTCGATAGCTGCCCTTTCCTTGAGCGGAGGTAGGGGGCCCACGCGTACCCGGCCGGGTGGCGCCATCAGGCTTGTTGTTACCGATGAAAGGGCCCTATCCAGTGGTGCGCGACGAAGGTCGGTCCCAGGCGCGCCTAGCGTGGTCGGTGATCGATCAGGGATTGTCGAGTGGGAGTAATTTCGTCCTCGTTTTTCTTCTTGCGAGAGGAAGTTCTCCGCTCGATTTCGGCCTTCTGATGATTGGCTATTCAGTTATTACTGTGGCCATGGTGGTTTCCCGGAACGCCTTTGGGGGTGTGCTTGGACTGGATCTGCCCCATTTCAATAGGGGTCGGGCGCGGGAGCTCGTCTCGCGCTCTGCGGCGTCAGTTCTGGTTATGTCGCTTGTTTTCGGCGCCGTACTGGCTTCCTACTCTTTCCTGGCTCTCGACCTTCATTCAGGAGGGATGGCTCTACTTGTATTGGCCCTCGCTTTGCCTGTTGTACTACTTCAGGATCTGCAACGGTTCTGGTCGGTGGCTGTCGGCAGGCCGAAGCACGCTGCTGTTGCGGACTCACTTTGGTTTGGGATCGCGCTCCTCGGCCTAGCTCTCCCAGTCATAGGGGTGCTTGATTCATCTGCCGTGCTTGGGTCGGCGATGTGGGTTCTGGGGGCTCTGCTGAGTGGTCTCTTGTTGGCATCGATGGGTTATGGGTCGCGACCGCGTTTTGGGGGGACTGTCGCTTGGCTTCGTGCGGATGGAAGACGCGTTCATCTTGCTTCCGAATCGGGCCTAGCTGCGGTTTCGCCTCTCTTGAACAGTTCAGTCGTGGCCGCCCTTGCCGGCGCGCCGGTTGTAGCCGCGATTCGTGGATCTGGTGTGCTTTTCGGTCCGCTGAATCTGATCGCTGCGACCATCCCCCTGGCGGTGGTTCCAGAGGCGATACGTATGGGTAAGCGGCGCGGTAAACAAATGTTCCGCCTCCTCGCGCTAGGTTTGGTGGCACTCGCGACCATTTGGGGATTTACCCTGTTCTTGCTGCCCGGCACGGTCGGCGTGTTCCTGCTGGGGGAGTCGTGGCCCCTTGTGCAGTCCATCGTCCTCATCACGGCTTTGGAGTATGCTGGCTTAGGCCTATGGGCTGTAGCTCGTTCGAGGCTTCGCGTCCAAGGACGATTGCAAGTGGCCGTTCGACTTCGGTTGGTGTACTCGCTCTCGGTCCTCTTGGCCCCCATTCTCGCTGTTAGTGTTTGGGGGACCAGTACAGCGGTCGCGTCTTCTTTAGCGATTGTTGCGATTGTGCTGGCTGGGGCATGTTGGCACTTGGCGAGGGACTAGGGCCGAAAGTTCTGAGCAATTATGTCGAGATACCGCTCAGTGCGGGCTTTAGCGCTTGGCCAGTTTTCGACAATCTTGTGACCTGAGGCGATGCGTCTTGCGGTAATTTCTGGCTGTGTGACAAGTCCTGAGAGGGCGCGGGCTATGTCGTTTGGGTCTAGCGGGTCGCAGTACCCGGCGGCGTCGCCAGCGATCTCGTGAACGAATTCGCGATCTGACGCTATGAGGGGGCTGCCACTGGACATGGCCTCCAGGGGAGTGATCGAAAAGCTCTCGTTGAGGCTCACGAAGACTGTGGCGTCACACGCTTTGTAGAGTGATGGCATCTGAGCGACCCTCAGAGGGCCAACTGTGGTGCTTATTGATTGAGTCATTGGATCTAAGGCGGCGAACTCGGAATCGGTCAGGGTAAGGAGTAGCTGGATCGACAATCCGTAGTTCTCCGAAAGAGCTTTGGCGGCTCTCCCCATAATCTGAATATTCTTATGGGGATATAGTCTGGACGGGTAGCAGAGTCGAATTGAATTCGAGGCGGATGGTGGGGAGAGGATCTGATCGAGGTGTTGGATGGCTTCGCCATGAACTTCTTGAAATACCCCGTTTAGAACATTTGGTACGACGTAGATGCGCGCTTCGTCGATACCCCATCGGGTTGCCAGATTATGCGCGACATGATTTGCCTCTACGACCAAGGAGTCGGCGTGTTTGAATCTTCTCCTCGAAATGTTTCTCCTAATTTTACCTCGAATTTTCTGGTGGACTGTTTCGGGTGATGTTGTTTCGGGCGTGAGGCTCGTGCCGTCGGCAAATCCGACGATTGTTGTGCGAGCTCTTCTTGGGCCGTAGTCGGGGCCGAATAGTGTGAACGAGGTATCGAAATATGCTTCTCTTCGTCCTCTGAGGAGCCGTGATAATGGGCGGCCATCGACCGTTTTTACGTGTAGCGAACCGAGGTCTCGCGTTGTGTTGGCAAGTACAGGCTCCGATAACTCGAAACATGCGCCCCCAAGCCAGGGCCACCGCTGTCGCCCCTCGAGGGACAACGCGAATGCGGCGACCTCGTCCATGAGTGATGCGGCAACTTGCAGGGCGCCACCGGTCTTTAGGTTGCTCAGGTCAAAGAGGACTTTGGGTCCGGGAGAAGTTTCTGGAATCGGCACTGTCATGGACGGATACCGGCCCAACTATGGTGTCGACGGACAGTTGAGAGCATGAACTTCACCGTGCGCTCGCTTGTATTGTCGATGCGGTAGTCGTCCGGCGTAAGGTGGCTGCCGCCGTCGCGGGTGTATCCGGAGTCCATGGAGACCCGGACCGCGGCCAAGACGTCGTCACGATTCAGGCCCGTCATCATGATTCCCCCGGTGTCGAGGGCCTCGGGCCGCTCTATCGAGTCGCGCAGGGTGATCGCCGGGAAGCCGAGGAGGGATGACTCCTCGGCGATGGTGCCGGAGTCGCTGAGGCAGCATGCGGCGGACAGTTGCAGCTTGTTGTAGTCGTGGAAGCCCAGGGGCTCGCTGAAGATCACGCCCTCGGGCTCCGACCAGTCGGGCAGCGCTTCGAGCCGCTTGCGGGTACGTGGATGGGTGGACACGAAGACGGGCAGCCCGAACTTCTCGTGTACCGCGGTCAGGCAGTCTACGAGCAGGCGCAGGCGCTCGGGGGAGTCCACGTTCTCCTCGCGGTGGGCGCTGACGAGGAAGTACTCCCCTTCCTGCAGACCCTTGTCCTCGAGGACGGTGGAGGCGTCGATCTCGGAACGGTAGGCCTCGAGTACCTCGTGCATGGGAGAGCCAGTCTTGAGGATCCGGCGAGGGTGGAGTCCCTCAGCCAGGAGGTTGCGGCGCGCGTGCTCGGTGTAGACGAGGTTGAAGTCGGCGACGTGGTCGACGAGGCGTCGGTTCGTCTCCTCCGGCACGTTGAGGTCGAAGCACCGGTTGCCGGCTTCCATGTGGTAAGTCGGCACCTTCATCCGGCGGGCCATAACGGCTGCGATGCACGAGTTGGTGTCGCCGAGTACGAGCATGGCATCGGGCTGCTCCTCGTGGATGACGCCCTCGACGGCAATGAGCGTCCCGCCGAGGACGGCGCCCAGCGAGGAGGTGTCCACTCCAAGCATGTGGTCCGGCTTGCGGATGCCGAGGTCGTCGAAGAAGACCTGGTTGAGCTCATAGTCGTAATTCTGCCCTGTGTGCACGAGCACGTGCTCGATGCCCTCGGTTGCTTCCAGCCGATGCAGGACGCGCGAGAGACGAATGAGTTCAGGCCGGGTGCCTACGACGGTCATGACCTTCATGGACGCTGCTCCTGCTGACGGACGGGCTCGGGGAAGGTGTCGGGATCCTCGGGCCGGAACAGCTCGTGGCTCCAGAATTGGGTGAAGAGCGTCTCATCGCCGGTGTTGGTGATGTTGTGCACCCACCCCACGGGCATGTCAACGGCCACTGGAGCATCGCCATCGGCGTCGAAGGTGATCACCTCGTCGGTGAACATCTTGCGCAGCTCCATGGTCGCCTTGCCACGCATGACAGCAAAGCGCTCGATCTTGCTGAGGTGATAATGTTCGCCACGCGTCACGCCCGGGACGGTCGTGGAGAAGGACGTCTGCCCTTCCCCACCGCGGCACCGGACCGTCTCGACGAACGACCCTCGTGCGTCGGAATGCGGCATGAGTTGGAGTGGATAGTGCTTGGGGAAGAGAGCTGCCCGATAGGTGTTGAACAGGTCGACGCGAAACTTCGTCGACAGGTCGGGCATCTCGCCCGTGGGGACGTACGTCGCGTGGAACTCCTGGAGCAGGTCCCACACTTCCTGGACGCCGTGCTCCTCGGCCTCGGGCGTGAGCGTCCCACTGGTCGTGATGAGACCGCCGATCAGCGATGCAGCCGCGTCTTGGGCGTGCAGCAGGCCGACCTGATTGTCCTTGATCGAGGGGCTCTCCTCGACAACGGTGGCATGGACGAAGGTGGCAACGAAGGAGTTGTACTTCGGGCGTCCGTGCTCACCGAAGATGTTGGGTAGCCGCACGTCGACGAAGTGACCACTCACGGAGGAGACGGCGCCGTGGAGGATGTGCGCGGCGCGGTCCTTGCCGGTGCCGTAGGGCGTGCCGTTGCCCGCCTGGATCGAGTTGGCGTAGACGACGCGGAGGGGCGCCCCCTTCGCCGTGATGGCCTTCGCCAGATCCTCGGCCAACCTCGCGTTGCCCGCCGGCACCTCTTCCTCGCTGTCTGCGCGGTTGACCCCGGCGATGTGTATCACGGCGTCGGCGCCGCGGACGAGCGCGGGGAGGTTGGGCCATTCCGCTCGTCCGACCGGAACGATCTCGTGGTCCGTCCGAGCGGTCAGGCGAAGCCGGGTGTGCCACCCGAGGAAGCCGGACGCTCCGGTGATGACAACCTTCATGCGGTACCCGCCACGATCTGCATCTCGGGAAGAGCCGCGATGAGGGCCTTGGTCTCCTCGACGCCCATCTGCTCGGTGTTGTCGGAGTCGAAGTCGTCGGCCTGGGCCGCCTTGCCCTCGCCCTCCTCGACGTACTTTGAGTAGTCGAGGCTGCGAGCGTCGAGAGGAACGCGAAAATAGTCGCCCTGGTCGGTGGCCTTGAGCATCTCCTCCGGGGAGAGGAGCGTCTCGTACATCTTCTCCCCATGTCTGATGCCGATCGTGCGGATGTCAGGCTCCACACCCATGAGTTCCGCCACCGCGCGGGCCAGCGTGTCGACGGTGCAGGCCGGGGCCTTCTTGACGAAGAGGTCACCGGGCTCCGCATGGAAGAAGGCGTGCTTGACCAAGTCGACCGACTCCTCGAGGGACATGAGGAACCGGGTCATCTTCGGCTCGGTGACCGTCAGCGGCTTGCCCTCACGGATCTGGCGGACGAAGAGTGGGATGACCGAGCCGCGCGAGTACATGACATTGCCGTAGCGGGTGACCGACACGGTGGTCGGGGAGTCGGGGGTGTTGCGGGCGAAGGCTTGTGTTGTCTTCTCCATGAGCGCCTTGCTCATCCCCATGGCATTAATGGGGTAGACGGCCTTGTCCGTGCTCAGGCAGACAACCGAGCGCACGCCGTGTGCGTGGGCTGACTCAATGACGTTCTGACTGCCGACGACATTGGTCTTGACCGCCTGATCCGGGAAGAACTCGCAACTCGGCACCTGCTTCAGTGCGGCCGCATGGAAGACGAAGTCGGCGCTGGCCATCGCACTGTCGACACTGTGACGATCGCGCACATCACCAATGAAGAACCGCACCCGGTGGTCAGCGAGCTGCTGGCGCATCTCGTCCTGCTTCGCCTCGTCGCGGCTGAGGACGCGGACCTGCCTGACGCCGTCGTCCAGGAGGTGTTGGACCATCGTCTTGCCGAAGGAGCCGGTGCCTCCCGTTATGGTCACGGTCGCGCCGTTGAAATCGTGATCAGTAATCACGCATCCTCCAAGTCCATGTTCGTCGCGATAGTCATTCTTCCCCATCCTCCGGTTCCCACTGGCGGCTTCCAGCCGATATCGGTTAACCAGCTGTGGGCTTGTTCTTGTCCGAGCCAGAGCACCTCCAGACGCCGCGCTTGTCCCGCGAGTCCCGTTGAGCATCGACACGCATTCTGGGCTGCGGCGACGACTAGTTGTGCTGCAGCTCGGGGCACCACGTGTGGCGGCTTGCTTCCGAGCGCGGTGAGTAAGCCGCTCGTAGTGATCCCCTCGGCGGGGTGATGGACCACGCGAGGAACAACGCCGGAGTACAACGCAAGAGTAACGGCGGCATCAGCGACGTTCTCGAGCAGGGCTTGAGGCGCGTTGTCAGTACCGGGAGAGGCGACCGATCTGAGAGGGCTGGATGCGAGTCGGGCGACCGCACAGGTGACTGCTCGACCACGCGCGTGCACCCCTGGTGGCCGGTACACGCAGACGTTGTCCCCAACTGCCAACACAGCCTGCTCGCCCATCACTTTTGATCGAGAGTATGCCGAAAATGGCTGATACTCGAGCGTGGAGTCGAGCCCGGGGCGCCGTCCTTGTACCGCGGCGCTGGAGATGTGGACCAAGCGGACGCCCAGCCTGTTGCATGCTCGGGCGAGTAGTCCCGGAAGTAGACCATTTGCGCCGTCCAGGTGTTCAATTCCACCGGCGAGGGAATCTGCTACCCCGGCGGCATTGATGACAGCGGTGCATGGGGCGATTTCTGCGGCGACGGCATCAACTTCCTGCTCAGTGGGTGCAGGAGCGCCGACGGTCCCTGAAATTCTCGGGGCCCTGACCGACTTCGCCACGACGCCACGAGTTCGTAGACGTTCAACAACAGCATCGCCGACGAAGCCAGTCGCGCCGACGACTGCGACGCCGCTCACTTGCCGCGCCTCTGAGCGGCGGCAACTAGCAGTTCTTCGAGTCGGTCAGCGATGAGTTGCTCGGAGAAGTTGTGCAGGTAGTGGTTTCTGGCGGCACCGCCGAGGGCGTTTCGCTCAGCCTGCGGCATGGCATGCAGTTCACGAATCGCGTGGGCCAGCAAATCAGCGTCCCCGGGTGGCGCCGTGCGTCCCGCCCCACTCTGGCTGATGACTCGCGCGGCATCCCCCGCGACGGCTCCGATGATAGGCCGACCCGCAGCGAGGTTAGCCTGCAGTTTGCTAGGGAGAGTGCTCCGGTACAGGGGAACGTCCTTGAGTGTCACCACCTGAGCATCGCCAAGAGCGAGGATCTGCGACATCTGTGAGAATGGTTGGGGTGGGACGAAGCGGACATTGTCCAGCTCCTTTTCATCGACAGTTGCCCGTAGGGAACTCTCCATGACGCCTGAGCCGACGAATGCGATCTGCAGGTCGGTAAGGTCTCGCACGCGCTCCGCGGCGGAGACGAGGTGTTCAAGGTTCTGCATCTCGCCAAGATTGCCTGCGTACATCACTGTAAAAGAGCGGTTCAGGCCGAGGTCAGCAGCCAATTGAGGGTCGCGGGGCACTGGCCGGAAAGACGCTTCTTCGGCCCAATTGGGCACAAAATGGAGTTTGGCCCGCGGAATGCCTCGCTCAGCGATGAGGTCGATCATACTCGAAGAGGTGACCGCAATCGAGGTAGCTCGCCCATACACTTTGTCACAGAAGGTATGGAGGATTCGCTCGAGATATCTTCCTTGACTTTCATCGACGAATCCACTAGCGGTGACTGTCTGGGGCCACAGGTCCTGAATCTGAGCAACGAAGGGGGTTTTGCGCATCACTTGGGTGGTGAGAGCAGGAATTGCAGCCGTCGCCGGTGTCGAGTACACAAAATTCACGTCGGTACCTTTGAGGACGGCCAGTGCGCCGATGGCCCCAGAAGTTGCGAAACTGGTGTAGTTGAGCATTCGATGTGCTGCATGTGCGTCGTGACTGGGGTAGATCGGGAATCTGTGAACGGTGACTCCGCGAATTTGCTCGCGCTGGTACGCCTTCAAGGAATACTCAGGGAAAACGCGACCTTCTGGGTATATCGGGAATCCGGTCACAACCTGGACGTCATGTCCTCGCTCCGCGAGCGCTCGGGCGATCGTGCCCGGACCCGCTGCAGCACCGCCTTCTGGGTCGTACCAGTGACTAATGAATCCTATCCTCATTCGTCCAACTCAGTTTCATCAGCGTTTGCCAGATTCAGCTTGGAGAAGCGGCGGTGTATGTGCGGAGCTGCGAGGTAACCCGCACTGACAGCGATCACAGTTGTCACTGCATAGCGGGTTCGCAAGCGGTGGGCACTCGCGATTCCTGCCGCACAGATTGCGTGGAAGAGAGCAACGGATATCTGGTTGAGACCAGCATCGACGAGTTGTTGATACACATGGTCGCGATGTGCCACGCCAAGAGGCTGATCCGTTCTATACCTGTGGGCTAGGGCTTGTGCGGCGTCGAGGCCATAGAGAAGGAGGGGCGCGGCTGCCTGCTGTCGTTCCGGAAGGCTTGGACGCGACAGCACTCCCGCAGCAAAGGCTCCACCCAGGGCGTAACTGCCGACATCACCCAGGAAGAGCCGGGCCCGCGGCGCGTTGTGGGGCAGGAAGCCTGTGCTACCTCCGGCCACCAACGCGCCGATGATCGAGAGGTCGCTGCCCGTTCGGCTCAACGTTAGCGCGTTCACACCCCAGACCAGCCCGGTAAGACTGGAGATGCCATTGATGCCGTCCATGAAGTTCGTGACGTTGACGATGCCGGCGGTCGCGACGCCGCTGAGGACGCGGTCCCACCCCGTACCTCCAAGGGTCGCTCCTGCCGCGAGTTGCCCGGCCAAGCGAGCTGGGGCAGGGAGGTGGCCTGTCGCGTCGTCAGCCAAGCCGAGTGCCCCAAGTGCACCGATGGCTAGGCACGCCGAAGGTGAGGGGCGGCTTTTCGTCACCGCGCCAGCAGCGATGACGCCCAGAGCGGGCGCTATGCCTCCTCCGCGGGGCACCGGCACCTGATGGGACGATCGCTGATTCGGGATGTCCACCACCTGTGCCCGCAAGAGCGCGCGCCTGAGGGGGACCGCGACGATGGACGTCAGGATCGCAGCCGCAAATGAGAGCTTGAGTTGGCCTGCATTCACTGCGCGACCGCCGCAGTGATCGCCGAGACATCCTTCATCCACTCGGCAGACTCCGCGGCGGAATCGTGGCGCACGGTGGCGACGGCATCGCTGTCGATCGAAGGGACGTCGACGCTGTTGACAAGCGCGTGGGCTGTTGCCTGGATGTCTTCGCCGGGGGTGAAGAGTTCCTCCGACATCTTCTCCCCGGGGCGCAGGCCGGTGTAGACGATCTCGACCCCCTTCCGTCCCGAGAGGTCGATGAGGGTCGTGGCGACGTCCTGGATCTTCGCGGGCGAACCCATATCGAGGACCATGACCTCGCCGTCGTGACCGATGGCGGCCGCCTGGAGGACGAGCTGGCAGGCCTCGGGGATGAGCATGAAGTAGCGCTCGACGTCCGGGTGGGTGACGGTCACCGGGCCACCGCGCTCGATCTGGGCCGTGAAGGCGGTGATGACCGAGCCACGCGAACCGAGGACATTGCCGAAGCGCACGCTGACGTACGTGTTGTCGTCCTTGCCGGCGAAGTCGGCCGTGAGCCGCTCCGTGACGCGCTTGCTGTAGCCAAGGACGCAAGAAGGATTGGCGGCCTTGTCCGTCGAGACGTTGACGAAGGTGGACACCCCCACGTGGTGGGCCGCCCGGAGCACGTTGAGGCTGCCCAGGACGTTGGTCTTCCACGCCTCCTCGGGGTACATCTCCAGCAGGGGCAGGTGCTTCAGGGCAGCTGCGTGGAAGACGACGTCGGGGCGGTGGTGCTCGAAGACTTCGACCATCCGGTCGGCGTCACGGATGTTGGCCAGGACGACGTCGTCGGACTCGAAGAGTCCCTGCCCCGTCACGGACAGCTGGGTGCCGTGCAACGCCGACTCGTCGCGATCGAGCATCACGAGCTTTGTCGGTCCGAACTTGCTGATCTGGCGGCACAACTCGGAGCCAATCGACCCGCCGGCACCGGTGACGAGGACGGTGCGCCCGGAGATCGTGTCGGCGATGGCCGAGGCGTCGAGCTCGATCGGGCGACGCCCGAGGAAGTCGGCCAGGTCGAGGCTGCGCAAGTCACTCGTGGCGGACTTGTCCAACAACTCACTCGCGCGCGGCAGGATGAGGGTGTCGAGCCCGGCCTCCGTCGCGCCCTCGCGCAGGCGCCGCACCAAGACTGGTGCCGCGCTCGGGACGGCGATCGCGAGCGTCGTGGCGTCGTGCTGCGCCGCCACCGTGGTCAGGTCGGTCGAGCTGCCCAGGACCCGTACGCCGTCGATGCGCATGCGTCGTTTGCTGCGGTCATCATCGAGCAGTCCCACGGGTGTCATCCGCGCTGCCGGGTCCCGCACCAGTGCGCGGACCAGCTGGCGACCCCCTTCGCCCGCCCCGAAGACGAGGACGCGCTGCTCCGCCCGGGATGCGGGAGCGATCTGCGAGCGAGCGGTACGCAGGACGAACCTGGCCCCGAACATCCCGATGAGCGCAATCGCGCCTGCGGTCACGGGCAAGGACCGCGGGCCGAGGTCCCACGGCCCGAGCACGGTGACGGTCTGCAGGAGCAGCGCCCACAGGGCGACGGTGCGCGTGAGGTCGATGATCTCCTCGTAGGAACCCCGCAGGTGGCCCACCGCATACGGACCGAACAACCCGCCGAGCACGAGGTGGGTCGCTATGGCGATCAGCGCGAGCTGACCGATCGGGGCAGCGAAAGTGCTCGTCGGGTCAAAGTCGTACCGCAACCACGCGGCGAGGAACACGGCGATGGTGAGGACGAGCAGATCGACGGTCGCCCACAACCACCGGCCGGCTCGTTGCGCCGCCGAAGGTCGTGAACTACGCGTAGACACCGATGACCTTGTCGTCCTTGCAGCGCAACACGCGTGCGTCGTCCTCCCTGTGGAAATCATGGCGAGAGCGCCTGACCGGGCAGGCGCTCCACTCACGAAATCTATCAGCCTGAAGGAAGTCGCCCACCGCGGGTCGACAGGCGGAGGTCGTACCGAACGGTAGTGCTGTCTACACTGTCGCGAGGCGCCGCGGCCCGCGACGCCACCTGCGTGCGGACACGGAGGCGGACATGAGGGGAAAGGGATCTGGTGACGCTCGAGGACCTGTGGAGGTTGACCCGTCGACAGGCCGTGGTCATCAGTGTCTGTGCCCTCGTGGGCCTGCTGCTCGGCTTCGCATGGATGGCCCTGCAGCCCAAGGAGTACACCGCCACCGCGGGGGGCTACGTCACGGCCGGCGGTGGCCAGAGCATCGGGGAGTCCTACTCGGCCCAGACACTGGCCCAGCAGAAGGCGCAGGCCTACGTCACACTCTTCACCAATCGACGCGTCGCCAAGGGCGTCATCGAGGAGCTCGACCTCGACTCCACACCCCAGGAGCTGGTCACGCGCATCTCCGCCACGGTCCCGCCGGACGGCGTGACCATCAACGTCACGGCGACGGGTTCCACCCCGGAGGCGGCCCGAGACGTCGCCGACACCATCGTCACCGTGGCCGCCGCCGAGGCGAAGCGCATGGAGGAGGCCGGGCCCTCGCGGAGTGCTGTCGGGCCGGATGGCGAGACGCAGCAGGTCGAGTCGCAGGCGCAGGTGCTCATCGCGCCCAACGAGTCGGCCATCCTGCCGACCTCGCCCTCGTCGCCGGATCCGCTGCGGGTGCTGCCCATCGGCGTGCTCCTCGGCCTGCTCGTCGGGTACGGGATCGCTGCCGTCCGGTACTACAACGACACCAAGGTCCGTCGCACCGAGGACGTCGAGGAGGTCACCGAGGCCGGTGTCATGGGCATCCTGCCGCTGAGCGAGGACCTGGGGTCGGAGCGTGGCGATGTCGGGCGGGCCAAGTCGTTCCACGAGCGGGAGGCGCTGCGCAAGCTGCGTACGAACCTGCGCTTCGTCGACGTCGACCACCAACCGCGCTCCATCGTCATCACCAGCGCGAAGCAGGGTGAGGGCAAGTCCACCGTCGCCGCGAACCTGGCCGCGGTACTCGCCGAGGCGGGGGAGCCGGTGGTGCTCGTGGACGCGGACCTGCGTCGCTCGGCCGTGGCCCGAGCCTTCGAGCTCGATGGCAGTGTCGGTCTGTCGCAGGTGCTGGCCGGGACCGCGACACTGACCGACTCCCTCCAGCCGAGCGCCACCCCCGGCCTGGAGATCCTCGCCGCCGGTGCCGTGCCGCCCAACCCCTCCGAGCTGCTCGGCTCGCAGCGGATGCACCACCTCATCGAGGAGCTCGCACAACGGTACTTCGTGATCCTCGACGCGCCGCCACTGCTGCCGGTCACCGACGCGGCGCTCCTGACCCGCAGCGCCGACGGAGCGGTCCTCGTGGTCGCCTCCGGGAAGACGCACAAGGAGGAGCTGCAGCAAGCGGTACGCACCCTGCGGGCCGTCGAGGGCAAAGTCCTCGGCACGATCCTCAACATGGTCTCGACGCGCAAGGTCGACCGGATCCGGTACGGCGACGTCGAGTACGGCTACTCGAACTCCTACACCAACGACTATGCCTACGAGGCCAAGGACACGGTGGGGGTCGGCGCAGTCAGCCGCCGCGACATCAAGGCCCGGCGCAGCCGGGGATCAACCTCGGACTGAGCGCGGCTCAGCGCGCGCCCGTCAGGCGCTTCGGCCGTGACTGCTTGCGTGCCGATCGCGAGGTCGGGTGATGCTCGGGGGAGTAGTAGCCGTAGTAGCCCGAGCCGTAGCCGCCCGAGGAGGCGTGCCCGACCCGGTTGAGGACGAGCCCCAGGAGGGTGTTGTCCACGGCGCCGAGGGACTCGAGTGTCGACTCCAGCTGCTCCTTGCGCACGATCGTCGTACCGACGAGCAGGATGACCCCGTCGACCTTCGTGCTGAGCACCACCGCGTCCGTGACCGGTAGGACCGGGGGCGTGTCGATGAGCACGTAGTCGTAGCGCACGGAGAGCTGTGCCAGCACGTGACTCATCGGGTCGGAGGCGAGCAGCTCGCTCGGGTTGGGCGGGATCGCCCCGGCGCCGATGACGTCCAGACGATCGGCGCCGTAGGGCTGGAGGACGTCGTCGATCTCCGCTCGCTCGATGAGCACATCGGTCAGGCCGGCCGACCCCTCGAGCCCGAGGTACTCCAGCAGCCGGGGGCGGCGCAGGTCCGCCTCGACCAGGCACACCCGCGAGCCGGACTGGGCCAGGGTGAGCGCGAGGTTGGCGATCGTCGTCGACTTGCCCTCGCCGGGGATGGAGGAGGTGATGAGCATGGTGCGCGGGTGGTTCGCCGCGTCGACGAACATCAGGTTCGTACGCACCGCGCGGAAGGCCTCGGAGCGTGGCGACGACGGGTCCGACTGGACGATGAGCGGCTCCTTGCCGGCCCGAGGGTCAAAGTGCACGGCGCCGATGATCGGCTGCTCGGTGACCTCCTCGACGTCGTCGTCGGTGCGCACCGTGGTGTCCAGCAGGTGCCGCAGCATGGCCAGACCGAGACCAAGCAAGAGACCGAGGACCAGCCCGAGGGCGAGGTTGCGCGCCGGGACCGGACTGGTCGGCGTCGAGTTGGTCGACGCCGGCTCGACGAGGGTCACCTTGATCTGGGAACCCTTCTTCTCGCCCTCCGGTGACTCCACCTCGGAGATCACCGTGGGGAAGGTCTCGCCGATGGCGGTGGCGATGTCCTGCGCGTGGCCGGGGTCGGAGTCCGTGACGGAGACCTCGAGCAGCACGGTGTCCGGAGGAGTGGTGACGGTGATCTGCTCGGCGAGGTCCTTGGTCGGGGTGTCCTCACCGAGCTCGTCGAGCACCGGACCCAGAGCGCGCGGGGTCGTCAGCAGCTGGGCGTAGGACTTCACCCGCTGCTGGGTGAAGGTGCTGCCCTGCTGGAGAGCCGAGGTGTCGTCCGACCCCGAGACCGAGACGAAGAACTGCGTGCTGGAGGTGTACTGCTTCGTCTGCAGGGCTGTCCATCCCGCGGCCAGGCCGACCACCACCAAGGTGGTGATGACAATTGTGATCCAGCGCTTGCGCACGATCTTCAGGTAGTCCTGCAGCTCCACGAGCTTGGTGCCTCTCGATCAGGGGTAGTCACACGGCAGACGCGAGTGTTTCACAGCGGTGGCGATGCGGCACGATGTGCCCATGAGCGTGCGCATCCTGACCGTCTGCACCGGCAACATCTGTCGATCGCCGTATGCCCACTTCGCGCTGCAACATGGGCTTGACGCCGTGCGGCCCGGCACATTCGAGGTGTCCAGCGCCGGAACCCGCGCGATGACCGGCAACCCGGTCGACCCGGGCAGCGCCAGCATCCTGCAGGACAACGGCGTGGTCCACGACGACTTCGCGGCCCGCCAGATCACCGAGCGGATGCTCGACGAGATCGACATCGTCCTCCCGCTCGAGGTCGCCCACCGCAAGATCGTGCTGTCGTACTCCCCGCGCCACCTCAAGCGTGCCTTCACCCTGAAGGAGCTCGCCCGGCTGCTCGACTCCGCCGACGCCCGCGAGCCGTGGACCCAGCGGCTCGCTGGCCTGGCGACGCCCGAGGAGCGGTGGGCAGCGCTCCCTTCGCACCTGGCGCGTGAGCGGGGGCTGAGCCGGGTCGAGGAGGGGGCCGACGACATCGCCGATCCCTACCGGCGACCGCAGGAGGTTTTCGATCGGATGGCAGCCGAAGTCGATGCCGCGGTGGAGCGGATCGTGGCGTTCGAGGCGCAGTTCTAACCGAGCAGATCGAGAAAGTACGCGCCGTAGCCACTCTTGACGAGCGGCTCGGCGATCGCGCGCAGGTGGGCGTCGTCGATGAAGCCCATCCGCCAGGCGACCTCCTCCGGACAGCCGATCTTCAGGCCCTGCCGGCTCTCGAGGGTGCGCACATAGTTGCTCGCGTCGTTGAGGGAGCCGAACGTCCCGGTGTCCAGCCACGCGGTACCGCGGGGGAGGACCTCGACGTGCAGTCGGCCCTCGTCGAGGTAGCCGCGGTTGAGGTCGGTGATCTCCAGCTCACCGCGCGCTGAGGGGCGCAGCGCCCGGGCGCGCTCGACGACCGTGTCGTCGTAGAAGTACAGCCCGGGGACCGCGAAGCGGCTGCGCGGGTTAGCCGGCTTCTCCTCCAGGGAGGTGGCCCTCCCTTCGCCGTCGAAGTCGACCACGCCGTACGCGGTGGGATCGGCGACCTGGTAGCCGAAGATCGCCGCTCCGTCGATGTCGTGGAAGTGGCGCAGCTGGGTGCCCAGCCCCGGCCCGTAGAAGATGTTGTCACCGAGGACGAGGGCCGCCGGACCGCCCTCGAGGTGCTCCTCGCCGATGAGGAAGGCCTGCGCCAACCCGTCGGGGGAGGGCTGCTGTGCGAAGGAGATCGACATCCCCAACCGGCTCCCGTCCCCGAGGAGGCGCTCGAACTGGGGCGCATCCTGCGGCGTGGTGATGACCAGGACGTCCCGGATGCCCGCGAGCATCAGCGTGCTCAGCGGGTAGTAGATCATCGGCTTGTCGTACACCGGGACGAGCTGCTTGGAGACGCCGAGCGTGATCGGGTGCAGCCTGGTCCCGGTCCCCCCGGCGAGGATGATGCCGCGCATCCCCGCACAGTAGCCCGCGCCGATAGTGTGCGGCCATGGCTGGATCCCCCGATCGTCGTTCGTCGGCGCTGACGCTCCCCCTGGTCCTCGTACTCGTGGTGGTGGTCACCGGGCTGTGGGCCTACGTCTTCATGGACGACGGGCAGTCCAACCGCTCGGCCCAAGCGGCCAGCACGTCCGCAGCGGGCTCGAGCTCGTCCGCGAGCGCGGCCTCCTCGTCCGCCAGCCCGTCCAGCAGCTCGGCCACCTCGCAGGAGGAGAACGCGAGCATGGACGCGGCGCGTGAGGCCTTCGCCGAGGACGGCTCCCAGGTGCTCGTGCTCGGCGACGGCACCGGTGACGGGTGGGACGAGTGGGCCTTCCTGTGGGCGCAGGAGCAGAGCCTGCCGGGCGCCATGTGGATGACCGAGACCGAGAACGGGTACAGCGGCTCGAGCGAGAGCACCCGGCTGTGGTCCGGGGGGATGCCCGAGACGACCGCGGACTACCCGGTCGAGCACTGGGACGCGATCTGGCCCGAGACCGACCCGGACCTGGTGCTGCTGAACTACGGGCACTTCTACTCCGATGCCGACGCCGCGACGCAGTCGATGGAGGTACTGCGTCAGGCCATCGCCCATCACGCTTCCGAGACGCCGATCGTCGTCATCCTGCAGAACCCGCAGGCCGATGACGAGAACGCGTCCGTGCGCGAGGCGATCGGCTCGTGGGCGCGGGAGGCGGGCCTGCCGACGATCGACGTCGCGGCCGCGTTCGAGCAGTCCGACCAGGCGCCGGCCGACCTGCGGCTGGACGAGTTGCAACCCTCGCAGGCTGGCTCGCAGCTGTGGGCGGAGACGGTGGGGGAGGCGCTGGCCGGCTGAGGCGCCGGAGCGTCGGTGACCACTACTAGGCTCCCGCTATGGAGCCGACCATCGAGCACACACCCATCCCGGGGCTGCTCGTCGTGCGCTCGCCCGTCCACCGCGACGACCGCGGCTGGTTCACCGAGGCGTGGCAGCGGGAGAAGCTGACTGCGCTCGGGGTGCCGGACTTCGGCCCGGTGCAGCACAACGTCGCCCACAACGCCGCGCGCGGCTCCACCCGCGGTATCCACGCCGAGCCGTGGGACAAGCTCGTCACCGTCGTGCACGGGGAGGTCTTCGGCGCGTGGGTCGACCTGCGCGAGGGGGAGGGGTTCGGGCGGACGTTCACGGTGCAGCTCGAGCCGGGGGTGGCGGTCTTCGTCCCCCGCGGCGTCGGCAACTCCTATCAGGCGCTCGCCGACGAGACCATCTACTCCTACCTGGTCAACGCGCACTGGCGCCCCGCCCTGGCCTACCCCGCGCTCGCACTCGAGGACCCGAGCGCCGCCATCGACTGGCCGATCCCGTTGTCGCAGGCGCAGGTCTCGGACAAGGACCGGGCGAACCCGAGGCTGGCGGAGGTCACCCCCTTCGCCCGGCGCCGGCCGCTGATCCTCGGCGGGAGCGGGCAGATCGGCTCGGCCCTGCGCGCGCTGCTGCCGCACGCCCTCGCCCCGGGCCGCGACGAGCTCGACCTGGCCGACCCGGACGCCGTCGCCGCCCTCGACCTCACCGACCACGACCTGGTCATCAACGCCGCCGCGATGACGGGTGTCGACGCCGCCGAGAGTGACGACGGCCGCCGCCTCGCCTGGCGCCTCAACGCCCACCTGCCCGCGCAGCTCGCCCGCCTGGCCACGGCCGCCGGCGCCACCCTCGTGCACTACTCCAGCGACTACGTCTTCGACGGCCGGGCAGAGGTGCACGACGAGGACGAGGCCTTCGCGCCGCTCGGGATCTACGGGCAGAGCAAGGCGGCCGGGGACCTCGCCGTGGCGCTCGCCCCGCGCCACTACCTGCTGCGCACCTCGTGGGTGGTCGGGGACGGGCCCAACTTCGTGCGCACCATGGCCCGCCTCGCCGACGAAGGGGGTGCCCCCGCCGTCGTCGACGACCAGCACGGGCGGTTGGCGCTCGCCCCGCAGATCGCGGAGGCGACCATGCACCTGGTGGGTGGCTCCGCTCCCTTCGGCACCTACAACGTGAGTCAGTCCGGGGAGTCGCTGACCTGGGCGGACATCGCCCGGGAGGTCTTTGCGCTGCGTGGACGCGCGCGGGAGGACGTGAGCGGGATCAGCACGCACGAGTACGGGGCCCCGGCGCCCCGGCCGCGGCACAGCACGCTGTCGCTGGAGCGGTTGCGGGGGACGGGGTTCGAGCCACTCGACCAGCTCGAGGCGTTGCGGGAGTATGTGGCTTCGAGGCTCGCGCCCGGAGGCGCTCACACCTCAGCCACCGTTGGTCGAGGCGTGCGGAGCGCCAGCGACCAGCCTCGAGACCAGCCCGGAGGCGCTCACACCTCAGCCACCGTTGGTCGAGGCGTGAGGAGCGCCAGCGACGAGCCTCGAGACGCGCCCGGAGGCGCTCACACCTCAGCCACCGTTGGTCGAGGCGTGAGGAGCGCCAGCGACGAGCCTCGAGACCAGCCCGGAGGCGCTCACACCTCAGCCACCGTTGGTCGAGGCGTGAGGAGCGCCAGCGACGAGCCTCGAGACCAGAAGGGGATGTGAGCATGCGGGTACTCGTCACCGGGGGAGCCGGGTTCATCGGAAGCAACTTCGTGCACCGGACGCTCGCGACGCGGGACGCGGAGGTGACGGTGCTCGACGCGCTGACCTACGCGGGGTCGCTGTCCTCGCTGGACGGGGTGCGCGACGCGGTGCGCTTCGTCGAGGGCGACGTCGCTGACGCGGCGCTCGTGGACTCGCTGGTCGCGCACGCGGACCTCGTGGTGCACTTCGCCGCCGAGTCGCACAACGACAACTCGCTCGCCTCGCCGGGAGCCTTCGTGCAGACCAACGTCGTGGGGACCTACGAGCTGCTCGAGGCGGTGCGTCGGCACGGGGTGCGCTACCACCACATCTCCACCGACGAGGTCTACGGCGACCTCGCACTGGATTCACCGGAGCGGTTCACCGAGGCCACGCCGTACAACCCGTCCAGTCCGTACTCCTCGACGAAGGGGGCGTCGGACCTGCTCGTGCGGGCGTGGGTGCGTTCCTTCGGGATCGAGGCGACGATCTCCAACTGCTCCAACAACTACGGCCCGCGCCAGCACGTGGAGAAGTTCATCCCGCGCCAGATCACCGAGATCCTCGACGGGCGCCGCCCGCGGCTCTACGGCGACGGGCTCAACGTGCGCGACTGGATCCACGTCGACGACCACAACGACGCGGTGTGGGCGATCATCGACCGCGGCGTGATGGGGGAGACCTACCTCATTGGCGCCGACGGCGAGGTGGACAACGTGACGGTGGTGCGCTCGGTCCTTGCGGCGATGGGGCGCTCGCCGGATGACTTCGAGCACGTGCCTGATCGGGCGGGGCACGACCGGCGCTATGCGATCGACTGGTCCCGGCTGCGCGACGAGCTCGGGTGGCAGCCGCGCTACTGGGACTTCCGGTCGGGGCTGGCGGCGACGATCGACTGGTACCGCGACAACGAGGCCTGGTGGCGGCCGATGAAGGCGGCCACCGAGGCGAAGTACGCGCGGACGGGGCAGTAGCCGCCGGTCGTAGCCGCCGCTGCCGCCCGCCGCTGCCGCCGGTTGAGGTAATCCCGTGGGCTCGAACGCGCGCGATTACCTCAACTCAGCGGTGGTGGGTCCGGTCGTCAGGGCTGCTCGCGCACGTCGACGAGCGCGGCATGGCCCCACCGGTCGACGCGGATCTCGGCGTAGGCGCCATCGGTCAGCTCGCGCTCCATCGCCAGCGCCTCGTCCTGCGGCAGGAACCAGCTCTCGATGCCGCAGCGCACGTCCCACGAGTGGTCGTCACAGGCGAGGTACGGCGTGTCCGAGGGGCGCTCGCGCAGCCACTGATCGGCCACCTGGACGTCGCCGTCCTGGCGCAGGGTGATGTACACCGGACCGGACTCACCGTCGTCCAGCGCGCCCAGACCACTGTCATCGGCCGAGTTGTCCTCCTCCTGCGGGGGGCGCAGGTCGGGGTAGTCCAGGCTGACGTAGGCACCACGGTAGGGATCGATCGGGTCCAGCGGCGCGACCCGCACGACGTAGCTCTCGCCGAGCAGCCGTGCCGACAGCTGGGGAGCGACCGCGACGCCCACGAGGACCAGCTGGACGACCGCGATGACCACCACGGTGAGGATGCGCTTCATCGCTGCACTCCCTCGTCGCAGCCCTCGCCGGTGGCAGGGTCGAGCGTCGCGGCCACGCGGCGGCGTGCCCGCTCGACGAGCAGCCCGGTCCCGAGGAAGACGATGCCCAGCACCACGAAGAGCAGTGCTCCCGTGACGATCGGTGCGAAGACCGCGAAGCTCTGGAAGGTGGTGAAGGCCACGAGTGCTGCCATCGCGATCCAGCTGAGGGCCCGGTGCTCACGCAGGACGTCCAGCGCGAGAAGGGCGACCGCCAGACCGACGTAGGCCGCGACACCGAGCGCGGCGTGCGCCCACTGGTCGAGCCCGACATCGTTGGTGTCGGTCCCGGTGTCCCACAGGGCGAGCAGGACGGCCGCCGCGAGGACGGTGAGTGCTCCGACCGGCTCGATCCAGGCGTGGTCGGGACGGCGCACGGCCAGGGCTGCCGCAGCGATCCCGAGAACGACGGCGGCGATGAGCTCGAGGAGCAACCACAGCGACCAGTCCAGCCCGTCGTAGATGCCGGGGACGGCCGCGACGAAGAGGGCGGCCAGCGCGAGTACCGCTGCCGTCAGGCGCCACCACCATGCGAAGGACCGGACCCAGCCGTCGCAGAGCACCGCGAGCGAGGCGGCGACGGCGGCGCCCGCGCCGAGCGAGATGACCGCCGCCATCGCGGTGCCCTCGGTCCACAGGGGCTGCCAGATCCACCACTGGACGCCCGTCCCCAGACCGACGAGGAAAGGCATCACCGATCGCGTCAGGTGCGCGTGCAGCATGGCGCCCAGTGACCACAACCCGACGAGTGCCGGCTCGTAGGCCGGCACCTGCAGCGACTGCGCGGCCTGCATGATCACGGCGCCGAAGCCGAGCGCCGCGAGCAGCCGGATCGCGCCGACGAGGGGAGCGGAGGTGCGGCGCGCGGCGAGTACCTCGCTGCCGACGAGGAAGGCGAGCCACAGGGCCACGACGGTGGCGAAGCGGCCTGTCGGGCTCAGGTCCTCGAGGTTGGCCGCGACCAGCCAGATGAGGCCGACGCCGACGAAGGCACCGCCGAGCAGGAGCATGATGCGCCCGAGCACCGACGAGGCGGAGCCCGAGCGGGGCGTGTAGCCACCGGTGATCGTCTCCGCCTGGGTGGCGTCGATGACACCCCGGGCCTGCCATTCGGCAACCTCGGCGCGCAACCAGGCGAACTGCTGCCTGCTGACCTCACGCGGTGCGCTCGCGTCCACGGTGGTGTTCATGGGCTCATCATGGCCGTCCGCCGGGGGAATGCCCATGAGTACGGTGACCCACCCCCTTCGCCTGGTCAGAGCAGGCCGAGCTCCGAGACGAGGAAGAGCGCACCGAAGCCGATGAGGAAAGCCAGGCCGAGGTAGACCAGCGCCCGGATGCCGGTGGAGAGCCGGCGCTCGCTGCGGATGATCGAGAAGTTCAGCCACGCGAAGACGGGGGCGGTGAGGAAGGCACTGATCATCGCGAAGCGCAGCATCGTGCCCAGCTCCGCGCTCATCCACACCACGATCGCCAGACCGATCCCAGTGATTCCGGTGATCCACACGTCCTTGTGGCGGCGGGTCATCTCGTCCTGGCCGCGCAGCAGCCGCAGCGACTCCGCGCAGGCCCGGCCGTATCCGTCGACGACGGAGATCACCGTGCCGAACATGACGGCGAAGGCGATGACCGCCATGATCGGCGTCGCCCACGTGCCGATCGCGTCCCCGTACATCGACATCAGTTGCGGGATGTAGGCCCCACCGGCCAGCTCGACCTCCTCGCCGCTGCCGTACTGGACGAAGACGCCGAGCCCGACGAAGAAGACCGCGAGGACCGTCGAGACGATGTAGCCGGTGTTGAAGTCGAAGAGGACGTCGCGTGGATGGACCGCGCGGTCCTCGGCCTTTGCCTTGACCCACAGCGAGTTGAGCGCGCTGATCTCGATCGGCGCCGGCATCCATCCGACGAGCGCGACGAGGAAGGGCAGGGTCGCCAGGTTCCACGGGGAGGGCTCGACGAAGTCCGGTTGGCGCACCGCGCCGTGGCTGGCAGCCATGACCACGGCAACGACCGTGGAGAGGGCCAGGACGCTCAGGATGACCTTCGTGACTCCATCCAGCGCCTTGTAGTGGCCACCGACGAGCAGCAGCCAGGTGATGAGCATCAGGCCGCCGGCCAGGAGCGGGACGCCGATGCCCCACGACGCGGGCACGAGGTAGGACAGGATGACCGTGCACAGCAGCGCGACCCCCGCCGTCGAGACCACCGAGGACAGCGCCGCGAGGATGAAGAACACCCACAGGTAGACCCGGCCACGGCGGGCGTACCCCTCGACGAGACTGTGCCCGGTCTCGGCGGTGTACTGGGGACCGAAGCGGAAGAAGGGGTACTTCAGAAGGTTGGCCAGCAGGATCAGGCCGACGAGCTGCCAGCCGAAGAGCGCACCCGCCTGGGTGGAGGAGATCAGGTGCGAGGCACCGATCGCCGCCGAGGCGGCGAGGAGCCCGGGACCCAGGGCCGCCCACCGGCTGCGCCAGGCCGATCGTGCTGCGACGTGACTCTCCCGGGTGTCGGTCATGCGCGGCACGCTAACAGTGGTCGGCAGCGCACACATCCGCTGGCCCATGAGGCAGGCTGCGCGCCACGGGTGGAGGTATCGACGCGTGCTGGAGCTGACGCGGATACCTCCACCCGAGCGGCGGTTCTCCCCAAGGGAGAACGACGCATGTCCTTCGTCCACAGGCACCCACGGGTGCGCCCGCCGTGGCTCGGCCGCCGCCACGCTGGACGCCATGCCAGTCCGTGAAACCGCCATCGAGCGGCACCGCCGCGTCGTCGCCGCGTCCCGGGAGACCGGGTTCGTGCTGGACCGTCGACGTCTCCACGAGCTCGGTGTCAGTCGACACCAGGCTGCGGCGCAGGTGGCGGCGGGACGCTGGGTCAGGTTGGGGAACCAGACATTCGGCATGCGCGATGGACCATTGGGCGGGTGCGCGCAGTGGTGGCGCGCGGTGTGGGAGACCGGCCATCGGATCGCGCTCGTCGATGGGGCCTCAGCCCTCCTGGCAGCCGGGCTGAAGGGCTGGACGGAAGATGTCGTGCACGTGTCGGTGCTCCACCGGCACTCGATCGTTCCCATCGACGGGGTGAAGATCCACAAGGTGGCGCGACGGGTCGAGGACGAGGCCATCGGCGCAGGGGTGCCGCGCACGACACCGGCGGTCGCGGCGATCCGAGCGGCGCACTGGGCCGTCAGTGACCGACAGGCGGCGACGATCCTCGCGATGCCGGTCCAGCAGCGCCTGACGACGGCGAAGCAACTGATGCAGACGGTCGAGGTCGTCAGGGGCCGGACCCGGCGGGCGCTGATCCGCCAGATCGTGACGGACATCGCCGACGGGGCACAGTCACTCGGCGAGCTGGATTTCGCGGCAGCGTGCCGTCGACGCGGACTACCGGTCCCGAGCCGACAGGTCCTGCACCACGGTCCGCGCGGTCGGGTGTATCTCGACGTCTACTTCGACGACTACGGGTTCGCGGTCGAGATCGACGGGGCCGGCCATCTGTGGGGGCTCGCGCAGATGGACGACAACCTGCGCGAGAACCAACTCGTCATTGATGGAGACCGGGTCCTGCGCATCACCCTCATCGGCCTGCGACTCAACGAGGAGACGGTCATGGACCAGGTGGCCGCCGCCCTTCGCTCGGACTGGGCCCAGGACACCTATGCCCGTCGGCGCCGCTGACTCACGCCGCCGCCGGTCGGTAGAGGTGCCGCCGCCGGTGGGTAGAGGTAACTACGCGCATCCGGACGCGCCGGAATACCTCAACCGAGCGTGGGAGGAGCACCGCCGCTGGTGGATCGAGGTAACGACGCGTGCCTGGACCCGCCGGAATACCTCAACCCAGCGGCAGGGGCCCAGCGTCAAGGGGATCCAGCGCGAAGGGGAGCCAGCACCAAGGACCCAGCGCGAAGGGGGTTCCCTGACTCAGGCGAGCCAGTCGCCCCAACCGTGGTGGAGGACCAACCAGGCGATGAGGCCGTAGCCCGCCTGGCCCGGGTGCACACCGTCGATGGAGGCGGCGATGTCCGCCTCCCACTGGTCGTGGCCGACGAGGGGGGTGAAGGTGTCGACGAAGGGCACGCCGCGGCGGTCGCAGACATCGCGCTGGGCGTCGACGAGCTGACGAAGGGCGTCGTTGGTGTCCGCATCGGCCGTGGGCGGGGGACCGACGACGAAGGTCCCGACGCCCTGGCTGGCGGCCTCGTCCAGCACGTTGGCCAGGTTGAGGCGGTGCCGGGCGATCGAGGTGCCCGCGGCGACGTCGGCGTGGCCGACCTGCACCACGAGGCGACGCTCGGTGGAGTCCTGGAAGCGCAGGGTGCCTTCGGACTGCCACCGCTGGGACACCCCGCCGGAGGTCTCGCCGCGCAGGCCGAGGTTGTAGTGGGCCAGCACGGCGTCACCGAGGGTGGTGCGGGCGAGGACGCGCCCGGTCCAGCCCAGCGCCTTCTCGTCACCGATCCCGGCGACGAAGGAGTCGCCGATGAAGACCAACGAGACGTCCCGTCGCCCCTCCTCGGGAGAGAAGCTCGCGCTGGGGTTGAACTCGTTGCCGGCTGCGTCCGTCATCGGGGTGCCGCTCACGTCGGGGGTGCTCCTGGGGGTGGTGGTGCGTTCAGGTACAGCGCAGACGTTACTCGTCGTCGAGCTCGTCGTCGTCGAGGCGTGCCAGCCAGGAGGCAAGTCGATCGACGGGAGTCTCGAATTCGGGGTTGAGATCGACGAAGTGGCGCAGCTGGTCACTCACCCACTCGAGAGTGACCAGCTCCTCACCACGCCGATCCGCGAGCTCCTCGATGCCGCGGTCGGTGAAGTACATGTCAGCGGTCGAAGGCTTCGCGCAGGATCTCCGCCTGCTCGCTCTTGTGCTTCTTGGCCGTGCCGGCTGCCGGAGAGGCGCTCGCCGTGCGGGCGATGACCCGCAGCGGACGCTCCTCGCCGTGCTCGGCCATGTCTCCGGGGAGGTTCAGCGCCAGGAACGGCCAACCGCCCATGTTCTCGGGCTCCTCCTGCACGACGACGATCTCGGCCTTCGGGTACTTCGCCAGCTCACGAGCCAGCTCCGCGCCCGGCAGCGGGTAGAAGCGCTCGAGCCGCAGGATCGCGGTCTGCTCGTCCTTGCGCTCGGCCCGCTCGTCCTCGAGGTCGTAGACGACCTTGCCGGAGGCGATGATCACGCGGGTGACCTGGTCACCGTTCGGCTCGGCCGCATCGGGCAGGACCGGGCGGAAGCCGCCGCTGGTGAAGTCCTCCGGGCTGCTCGCCGCGGCACGCAGCCGCAGCATCGACTTCGGGGTGAAGACGATCAGCGGGCGGCGCGGGCGCTGGTAGGCCTGACGGCGCAGCAGATGGAAGTAGCTCGCCGGCGTCGACGGGAAGGCGACCGTCATGTTGTCCTCGGCGCACATCTGCAGGAAGCGCTCGATGCGTGCGGAGGAGTGGTCCGGTCCCTGGCCCTCGTAGCCGTGGGGCAGCAGGAGGACGACCGAGGAGTTCTGGCCCCACTTCTGCTCCGAGGAGGAGATGAACTCGTCGATGATCGTCGAGGCACCGTTGGCGAAGTCACCGAACTGGGCCTCCCACAGCACCAGGGCGTCGGGACGCTCGACGGAGTAGCCGTACTCGAAGCCCATCGCGGCGTACTCCGACAGCAGCGAGTCGTAGATCCAGAAGCGGGCCTGGCCGTGGCCGAGGTAGTTCAGCGGCGTCCACTCCTCGGCGGTGAGCTTGTCGATCAGGACCGCGTGGCGCTGCACGAAGGTGCCGCGGCGCGTGTCCTGGCCGGTCAGACGAACCGGGGTGCCGTCCATGAGCAGGGAGCCCAGCGCGAGCATCTCGCCGGTGCCCCAGTCGATGCCGCCCTCGGTGACCGAGGCGGCCCGCTTCTCCATGGCCTTCTGCAGCTTGTTGTGGATCGTGAAGTCCTCCGGCGGCGAGATGAACATGCCACCGATGTGCTTCAGGTCGCTCATCTCCACGCCGGTCTGGGCGGCGGAGCGCTTCGTGTCGTCACTCCTCTGCGCGGCCGGACGCTCCAGGCCCGCGTTGTCCGAGGCCTCGGGGTCGCTCGGGGAGTCGGGGGAGTCCTGCAGGGCCTCCTTGGACTCCTTGAAGACCCGCTCGAGCTGGGCCTGGTAGTCGCGCATCGCGGCGTCGGCCTCATCGGGGGTGATGTCGTTGCGACCGATCAGCGCCTCCGTGTACAGCTTGCGCACCGAACGCTTGTTCTCGATGAGCTTGTACATCAGCGGCTGGGTCATCGACGGGTCGTCGCCCTCGTTGTGACCGCGACGGCGGTAGCACACGACGTCGATGACGACGTCCTTGTGGAACTTCTGCCGGAACTCGAAGGCGAGCTCGGCGACCCGCACGCAGGCCTCCGGGTCGTCGCCGTTGACGTGGAAGATCGGCGCCTGGATCATCCGCGCGACGTCGGTGGAGTACCACGACGAGCGGCTGGCCGAGGGGGCGGTGGTGAAGCCGACCTGGTTGTTGACGATCACGTGGATGGTGCCGCCGGTGCGGTAGCCGCGCAGCTGGCTCTGCTGGAGCGTCTCCGCGACGACCCCCTGTCCGGCGAAGGCCGCGTCACCGTGCATGAGGATCGGCAGCACCGGGAAGTCCTCGCCGGCGTGGTTGAGCCGGTCCTGCTTGGCGCGCGCGATGCCTTCGAGCACCGGGTTGACGGCCTCGAGGTGGCTCGGGTTGGCGGCGAGGTAGACCTTGGTCGTGGAGCCGTCCTCGCCGGTGAACTCGCCCGCGGTCCCCAAGTGGTACTTCACGTCGCCGGAGCCCTGCACGGACTTCGGGTCGAGCTTGCCCTCGAACTCGCGGAAGATCTGCGCGTACGACTTGCCGGCGAGGTTCGCCAGCACGTTCAGCCGACCGCGGTGCGGCATGCCGATGCAGACCTCGTCCATGCCTTCCTCCGCGGAGCGGGACATGATGCGGTCGAGGACCGCGATGACGGCCTCGCCGCCCTCGAGGGAGAAGCGCTTCTGCCCGACGAACTTCGTCTGCAGGAAGGTCTCGAATGCCTCAGCGGCGTTGAGGCGGCGCAGGATGCGCAGCTGCTCGTCGCTCGTGGACTTCTTGTAGCCGACCTCGACGCGCTCCTGCATCCAGGCGCGCTGTCCGGGGTCCTGGATGTGCATGTACTCCACGCCGGTGGTGCGGCAGTACGAGTCACGCAGCACGCCAAGGATCTTGCGCAGCTTCAGGAAGGGCTCGCCGCCGAAGCCGCCGGTGGCGAAGTGTCGCTCGAGATCCCACAGCGTCAGGCCGTGGCTGGTGATGTCGAGGTCCTCGTGGCGACGCTGCTTGTACTCAAGCGGGTCGATGTCGGCCATGAGGTGACCGCGGACCCGGTAGGAGTGGATCAGCTCCTGCACGCGAGCGACCTTGTTGATGTCGTCGTCATGCGTGGCCGAGATGTCCGGTGCCCAGCGCACGGGCTCGTACGGGATGCGCAGGCTCTCGAAGATCTCGTCGTAGAAGCCGTCCGCGCCGAGCAGGTACTCGTGCATCAGGCGCAGGAACTCACCCGACTGCGCACCCTGGATGACGCGGTGGTCGTAGGTGGAGGTGATCGTCAGCAGCTTGGAGACCGCGTTGCGGTTGATGGTCTCGGCGCTCGCGCCCTGCCACTCGGCCGGGTAGTCGAGGGCGCCGACGCCGATGATGGCGCTCTGGCCCTTCATCAGCCGCGGGATGGAGTGCACGGTGCCGATGCCGCCGGGGTTGGTCAGCGAGATGGTCGTGCCGGAGAAGTCGTCGAGGGTCAGCTTGCCGCCCCGGGCCTTCTTGACGACCTCCTCGTAGGCGCGCCAGAAGTCGGTGAAGTCCATCTTGTCCGCGGGCTTGATCGCGGGGACCATCAGCTGGCGGGTGCCATCGCTCTTCTCCAGGTCGATGGCGATGCCCAGGCCGATGTGGCCCGGCTGCACGACCACCGGCTTGCCCTTCTCGTCCGTGTCGTAGTGCACGTTCATCGAGGGGATGCGGGAGATGGCCTTGACCATCGCGTAGCCGATGAGGTGGGTGAAGGAGACCTTGCCACCACGGCTGCGCTTGAGGTGGTTGTTGATGACGATGCGGTTGTCGATGAGCAGCTTCGCCGGGACGGCGCGCACACTCGTCGCGACAGGGACCTCGATGGACTCCTCCATGTTGGTCACCACGCGGGCGGCGACACCGCGAAGGGGGGTTCGCTCCTCCTGCGGCCCGCCCGCCGAGTCGTGCTTGGCCTTTGTCTGCTCGGCCTGCTTGGGCTCTGCCTTCTTCGGCTCAGCCTTGGGCTCGGCCTTCTTCGGCGCAGCCTTGGCTTCGGTCTCCTGCGAGTCAGCCTTGGGCTCGGCCTTCTTGGACTCGTCCTTCTTCGGCTCAGCCTTCTTCGGCTCAGCCTTCTTCGGCTCAGCCGTCGCCGACTGGTCGGCGGACGTCGAGGCGGCGGGGGTGGACCCCTTCGCCGACGTGCCATTGCCGCTGCCGTCCTGGTCGGGCTCGTAGTTCTCGAAGAACTCCCACCACGCCTCGTCGACGTTGTTGCGGTCCTGCTTGAACTGCTCGTACAGCTCGTCGACCAGCCATTCGTTGGGGCCGAAGTCGTTCAGGGACACGGAGCCATCCTGGGGGTCAGGCACGGCGCATACGCCTCTTTCATCACAGTCGCGAACCGGGGCCCGAAGTCACCGCGGACCCCTACTGGGGATCAAGCCTAACGTGAGCAACGCCATGCGCGGGCGGGCGGCCACAGTGTGTCGCCCTCGATCGTTGAGATGCGCAGGCCGTCCCGCCGCCGGAGCCTCGAAACGACGTTGCGGAGGTGGTGGCTTCGAGGTTCGTCGCAGAGCTCCTCGCACCTCAACCACCGAGGATCGGTCAGCTGATGTCCGCCCGCACCGTGCGCCACGAGCCGATGCCGGCGAGCAGCGCGGCGTACCCGATGAGCACGAGAGCACCGCCCCACCACTCCAGCTGGGTGCCGCCCCCGTTGGGGCCGCCGGTGACGCCGCTGACCATCGCCTGGGTCGCCGCCGACGGCAGGAACTGGGCGACGTCCTGGCCCCAGTCCCAGAAGGTGAGTGCCACGCCGGCCAGCGGCTCGACGATCCACGCCACGCCGATGGCGATGAGCAGGGCGGCGACCTGGTTGGGGATGAGGATGCCGGCGCCCAGGCCGATCAGTGCCCACAGGCCCAGCACGAGCAGGCTCAGGGCCAGCGTGCGGGCGACCCCGGCGGCCGGGAAGACCTCGGCGCCGCGGGCACTGAGCACGAGGGCACCCACGCCCACGGACCCCAGGAGCGAGATCACGCCGTACATGGCGCCGATGGCGAGCAGGGAGATGACCTTCGCTCCCATGACTGTGGCCCGCCGGGGCACCCCGAGGAAGGTGGAGGTGATCGTCTTGTGCCGGTACTCGCTACCGATCTGCATGACACCGACGGCCAGCGTGAGCAGGTAGGCCACGCTCAGCCCGGCGGTGTAGACGGAGTTGGCAACCTGCTCGGGGCTGCCCGCCATCTGCTGCTCGGGGGGAACGCCCGACTGGTCCATCGTCATCAGGAAGCCGAAGAGCCCCGCGAAGAGCGCGCTGACGAGGAAGACGGCGATGGCCATGCCCCACCACATGCGGGTGGTGAAGTACTTGCGGAACTCGGATCGGATCGCACCCAGCATCAGTCGTCCTTGCCTTCCTGGCCGGCGGTCGCGACGGGTGTCATCGGTTCGGCGCGGGTACCGCCGGACTCCACGGCCGAGCCAAGGTTGCGGTTGGTGCCCTCGGTGAGGGAGAAGAAGAGCTGCTCGAGGTCCGCGGCCAGGGGCCGCAGCTCGTGGACCGGGACCCCGGCGCGCAGCGCGACGTCGCCGATGAGGCGCAGGTCGTCGGTGTCGACGACGATCTCGCCGTCCTGTCCCGGCGTCGCGGTCACGTCGGCGACGCGCAGCGCCCCCAGGAGGGTGTCGGTGTCGGTCGTGCGCACCAGGCAGCTGGCCGCTCCGCGCAGGTCACCGACCGATCCCTCCCGCACGAGTCGGCCATTGCTGATGATGACGACCTCGTCGACGGTCTGCTCCACCTCCTGCAGCAGGTGGCTGGAGATGAGGACCGTGCGTCCCTCGCCCGCGAGGTGGCGCAGGAAGCCGCGCAGCCACCGGATGCCCTCGGGGTCGAGACCGTTGGCCGGCTCATCGAGGACGAGCAGGCGCGGGTCGCCGAGCAGCGCGGCCGCCAGGCCCAGACGCTGGCGCATCCCCATGCTGTAGCCGCCGGCGCGCTTGCGGGCGGCGGCCGCGATGCCGGTCAGCTCGAGCAGCTCGTCGACCCGGGAGTCGGGGACACCCGCAGGTGCCGCGAGGACGCGCAGGTGGTTGCGACCGGTGCGGCCGGGGTGGAAGTTGGTCGCCTCGAGCGCGGAACCGACGTGGGTGATCGGCTGGTCGAGGTCGAGGTAGTCCTGGCCATCGATCGTGGCGGAGCCGGAGGTGGGGTGGACCAGCCCGAGCAGCATCCGCAGGCTGGTGGTCTTGCCGGCGCCGTTCGGGCCGAGGAATCCGGTGATCCGGCCCGGCTCGACGGTGAAGCTGAGGTCGTCGACCGCGGTGAAGTCGCCGAATTTCTTGGTCAGGTTGCGTACTTCGACGCGCGCGCCGCTCACTGTCATGGTCGTGCATCCCCTGTCGCTGTGATTTCCGGGACCCATGCAACCACCCGATGGCGTCCGCGCCCAACCGACATACCGAAGGGGGCGGGTCGGGGCGTGCGCACACCGTGCACCCGGGAGCCGTCGTCGTCCCGCCGCGCAACGGGATCACCGTAGAATCCCCGCATCATGACCATCGGTCTACTCCTGCTCGCCCTCGTCCTGACACTGGGCACCGCACTCTTCGTCGCCGCCGAGTTCTCCCTCGTCGCCCTCGACCGCCCGGCCGTCCAGCGGGCCGTCGACGACGGTGACGCCCGCGCACGGCCGGTACTCGGCTCCCTTCGCCGGCTGTCGACGCTGCTGTCCGCCTGCCAGGTCGGGATCACCGTCACCACGCTGGCCCTGGGTTACATCGCCAACCCGGCCATCGGTGCGCTCATCTCACCCGGGCTGGAGGCGGCGGGGTTGCCGCCGGGTGCAGCGGTGGGGACGGCGGGCGGTATCGCGCTGCTGGTCGCCACGCTCTTCTCGATGATCCTCGGCGAGATGGTCCCCAAGACGCTCGCCGTCTCCGCCCCGCTCGGGACCGCCAAGGTCGTCGCCGTGCCGATGCGGGTCGTCGGCGTGATCTTCAAGCCCGCGATCATCGTGCTCAACGGCTCGGCCAACTGGGTGCTGCACCGCATGGGCATCGAGCCGCAGGAGGAGCTGTCCGCCGCACGCAGCCCCGTCGAGCTCGCGTCCCTGGTGCGCACCTCCGTCGAGGCGGGCACCCTCGACTCCGGCACCGGCCGGCTCGTCGCGCGTTCGCTCGGATTCGGCGAGCAGACGGCCGCCGACGTGATGACCCCGCGCAACCGGGCCAGCGCCATCGATCGCACGGCCACGGCCGAGGAGCTGGTGGCGCTCGCCCGGCGGACGGGCCACTCGCGCTTCCCCGTGACCGCCGGCGACGACTGGGACGACATCGACGGAGTGGTCCACGTCAAGAAGGCCATCGCCGTCCCCCACGAGCGCCGCGACGGCGTCCCCGTCTCCGCGCTGATGATCGACGCCGTCGTCGTCCCGGAGACGCTGCGCCTGGACCCGCTGCTGTTGCAGCTGCGCGGAGCCGGCCTGCAGATGGGAGTCGTCGTCGACGAGTACGCCGGGACCGCCGGCCTGGTCACGCTCGAGGACCTCGTCGAGGAGATCGTCGGTGAGGTCCACGACGAGCACGACCTCGCCCAGACCACCGGCCGGTTGCTCGCCGAAGGCGTGTGGACCGTCCCGGGACTGTGGCGCCCCGACGAGGCGCACGACCGCATCGGTGCCCCGGTCCCCGACGGCGCGGCGTACGAGACCGTCGGCGGCTGGGTCATGGCCGAGCTCGGCCGGGTCCCGCAGGTCGACGACGTCGTGCGGATCGACGGCTGGGAGGTGACCGTGGTCGACATGGACAACCACCGGGTGGACCGGCTGCGGTTCGTCCGGCACGCCCCGGCGCAGGACGAAGGGGGTGAGTCGCAGTGACAGCGATCGTCGCCACCATCGCGTTGTTGCTGGGCAATGCCTTCTTCGTCGGCGCGGAGTTCGCCGCGATGGCGGCCCGCCGCAGCCAGCTCGAGCCGCTGGCCGACGAGGGCAACAAGCGCGCTGCCGTGGCCGTCGACGCCATGCAGCACACCGGCGTCCTGCTCGCGACCTGCCAGCTGGGCATCACCATCTGCTCGGTGCTCCTCGGTGCGGTCTCGGAGGCGGCGCTGCACCACGCGCTGCACCCGGTGATGGAGGGCATCGGCGTACCCGATGCCTTCACCGGTACCGCCTCGCTCGTGCTGGCGATCCTCGTCGTGGTCTACCTGCACGTCGTCGTCGGCGAGATGGTCCCCAAGAACATCGCGATCGCCGGGCCGGAGCGCTCCGCGATGATCCTCGTGCCACCGCTGATGTGGGTCATGAAGGTCACCAAGCCGGTCATCCTCGCGATGGACTGGGTGTCCAAGGCCTTCGTCAGGGCGATGGGGATCGACCCCAAGGACGAGGTGGGCGCCGCCTTCACCGCCGAGGAGGTCCAGCACATCGTCACCGAGTCCCACAAGGAGGGGCTCGTCGAGGCGGAGAAGTTCGGACTCGTCGGTGCCGCGCTGGAGTTCTCCGACAAGGATGCCGCCGACGTCGCCGTGACCCTCGGGCAGTTGATCACCGTGGACCCCGGCGCCACGCCGGATGACATCGAGCGGCTCGTGGCCAGGCACGGCTTCTCGCGCTACCCGGTCACCGGGGCCGGGGGAGACCTCAGCGGCTACCTGCACCTGAAGGACGTGCTCTACGCCGACGAGGAGCAGCGCAGCCAGCCCGTGCCCGCGAAGCGCCTGCGCCGCATGGCCACCGTCCTTCCCGCTGACGAGGTCGAGGACGTGCTGCGCACCATGCAGCGCACCGGCACCCACGTGGCCCGCGTCATCGGTGATGGTGGCGCCGTCAGCGGTGTGGTCTTCCTCGAGGACGTCATCGAGGAGCTCGTGGGTGAGGTGAGCGACTCCACCCAGCGCGGCGTGCGCTGAGGGGCCGGGTCAGGCGAGGGGGCTCAGGCCGCCCCCCGAGTGGTCGGCGTTCCAGGACGTCGCCGTGACCCGCGCGGAGTAGTCACAGTCGAGGAGGGTCGTGGAGGAAGCGTCGTTGGGATCCCCCTCGTACCACCGGACGCGGTACGGCACGGTGTAGGCCTCGAGGCGGCGGTTCTCGTCCCACCCGGAGCTGAAGGACGAGAAATCGACGAGGACCCGTAGGTCCGACCCGGCAGATAGCGGTGCAGGGGTGCCCGTGTAGGTGTAGATGGAGCCGCCGTGCAAGTCGCCGTTCTGGTCCGCGGCCAGCAACGACCCCGTCGGCTGCCACTGGAAGTGGGTGGCGCCTGCCGGGGCGTTGGTCATGGGGGTGAGGGTGCCGAACCGCAGGTCCACGCGAGAGCCGCTGCCCTCGGGGGTGACGACGAACTCGGGAGTGGCGGCAGGGTCGACCACGGTCCAGCCGGGGGCCGCGGGGCACTGGAGGGTCGGGGACGCGGCCAAGGTCGGCGCGGCGGCGGCGACGCTCAGTGCCGGGACGGTCCACGCTGCGCCCTTGGCGACAGTGCGACGAGAGGGGGAGGGGGGACTGGCTGTCATGAGGCTGCTCCTGACCGTGGCGCGACGCGGTGTGGGGCGACCCACACCGGATGGTTGCTCGCACCCTTGCAGTTCCCCGCGGCCGCGTCCATGGCCACACGTGACAGGAAATGCAACATGCTCATCACAAAGTGACATCCCTCGCTGTCTCGAGCATCGCGAGATGGGACTGACCCCTTCGCGCCCTGGTCGTCGACAGGCAGCGACGACGCTGGTACGCAAGGGTGCTGGTGAGGCGGGTGGGGCTGGCCGTACAGTGGAGTGATCCGGATCATACCGTCCGGTCAACGTCCACTCAGGGAGGAAAACGTGGCGACCGAAAGGGCTGTGAGGCCCAAACACGTCAAGGACGGGTTCTCGTCCCGCAGGGTCTTCATCTTCGCGGCCATCGGGTCCGCCGTCGGTCTGGGAAACATCTGGCGTTTCCCCTACGTCGCCTACGAGGGAGGTGGGGGTGCCTTCCTCGTCCCGTACCTGGTGGCGCTGGTCCTCGCGGGCATCCCGTTGCTGTACTTCCTGTACTCGATCGGGCACCGCAACCGCGGGTCGGCGCCGCTGTCGCTGCGTCGCTTCTCGAAGGGAGCGGAGTGGATCGGCTGGTGGATGGTCCTGGTCGCCGTGGTGATCGGCGTCTACTACGCCGCGATCATCGCCTGGGCGATCAAGTACACCTTCCTCTCCTTCAACCTCGGTTGGGGGGACGATCCGGCGACGTACCTCAACAGTGACTTCCTGCAGGTGGCCGAGAACGCCGGGCCCTCGATGGACTACGTCCCACAGGTGCTGCTGCTGATGATCGTCGTGTGGGTCGTCACCATCGGTGTGCTGGGCATGGGCATCCAGCAGGGCATCGGACGTACCGCGGTGGTCTTCATCCCGGTGCTGCTGATCGCCTTCGCGCTGCTGGTGATCTACTCGCTCACCCTGGACGGGGCCGGCAGCGGACTCAATGCCTTCTTCTCCCCGGACTGGGGGGCACTGAAGGACAGCAGCGTGTGGATCTCGGCCGTGGGGCAGATCTTCTTCAGCCTCTCCATCGGCTTCGGCATCATGATCACCTACGCCAGCTACGTGAAGCCGAGGACCGACATGACCGGCTCCGGCGCGGTCGTGGCCTTCTCCAACTCCGGGTTCGAGCTGCTCGCCGGCATCGGTGTCTTCGCGACGCTGGGGTTCATCGCGCAGTCGAGCGGCCAGGCGATCGGTGACGTCGTCGCCAGCGGGATCGGTCTGGCCTTCGTCGCCTTCCCGACGATCATGAACGAGGCCCCGGGAGGCGCGTTGATCGGCGTGCTCTTCTTCGGCTCCCTCGTGCTCGCCGGCCTGACCTCGCTCATCTCGATCGTCGAGGTCATCATCGGCGCGGTCCGCGACAAGGCCGGTATCTCCCGTCGGGCGGCCACCTACATCGTGGGCATCCCGATGGCGGTCGTCAGCATCGGCGTCTTCTCCACCACCGGTGGGCTGTACGTGCTGGACACGATGGATGCATTCGTCAACTCCTTCGGCATCGTCGGAGCCTCGCTGATCGTGATGCTGGCGCTGTCGTGGGTCTTCCGCAAGCTGCCGACGATGGCTGCCCACATGAATGTGCACGGCTCGATCAAGCTGCTGGGCTGGTGGAAGGCGCTCGTGGCCGTGGTCATCCCGGTGGCCCTGGCAGTGATGCTGTTCCAGGAGTTCCAGGACAAGATCGAGACGCCCTACGGGGACTACCCGGCCAGCCTCGTCAACACCTTCGGCTGGGGCATGGCGGCGGCACTGCCGATCATCGCCATCATCCTCTCCCTCCTGCCGTGGCGTGGTGTCACGTCGGTGGAGGACCCGGGTGACCTGTACGCCGAGCACGCGCTGGCCGACGGAGGTGAGCAGGCATGACCACAGGGGCCATCATCATGATGATCGTCGCGATGCTGATCATCTGGGGCGGACTCGCCGCCGCCATCGCGAATCTGATGGCGCGCGGAGACGTCGACCCGGACGACGTGCGCACCGCCGAGATGCACCGGGATCTCTGACTCCCGACTCCCATCGGCGCAGGGCCGTCCCACCAGGGGGCGGCCCTGCGCCGTGTCCCGGCAGGCCTTCGGGGCGGGTGGACCCCGGCGGCCCCCTTCGCCACTGTCGCAGAGTCGACGATCGCGATAGCGTGAAGAAGGACACACTCGTTCACCTTGGGGGGAACCATGAGCATCGAGATCCAGCAACCGCAGCCGCATGACATCGTCGGCGACACCGTGATGGTCGCCGGCACCGCCGGAGGGGCCTTCGAGGCGAACTTCAACTACCGCGTCACCGAGGGGCACGACGAGGTCACGGGCTTCTTCATGGCGGGTGACGGAGTCGGCGGGCACGGCCAGTTCCAGATCACGGTCGATGTGTCGGCCGCCGCATTCACCCTGCACACCGCCTTCGTCGAGGTCTTCCACGTCTCGGCGAAGGACGGGTCCGAGCTCGACACCCAGGTGGTGCCGATCATCCTCGGTGGGTTGATCGTCCCCGGGTACGACACCTACCTCGAGCACGTCGTCAGCTCGGGGGAGACGCTGTGGAGCATCGCCCAGACGCACTACGGCAGCGGCAGTCGGTACCACCGGCTGGTGCACGCCAATCCCGGCATCGCCAACCCCAACCTGATCCGGGCGGGCGACGTGGTCCGGGTGCCCCGGGCTCTGTGATTCGTGGCCGACCACGACGACCCGGCAGGACGAAGGGCCGCGATCCACTCGGACCGCGGCCCTTCGTCATGGGCGCTGGGGGCTCTGCAGGAGTTCCTCCGGGTTCGCAGGAGTATGAAACTCTTGCGAACCAGGGGTTTATCGGGTGACCCGATAAACCCGTGACGGATGTGGCGCCCCCGGCAGGATTCGAACCTGCGGCCCCTGGTACCGGAAACCAGTGCTCTATCCCCTGAGCTACGGAGGCAAATGTGATGTGCCGGACGAGATTAACACCAGCGCCTGCCGTCCCGAGAATCGATCCGCCGATACGGGGGCGGCGGGTGCGGACCTAGACTGAGCGACCGTGACCCCCGAAGAGCTCTCTGCAGCGATCCGCGCCGCCCTCTCCGCCACCGTCGAAGCCGGTGATCTGACCGTCGACGCCCCTGCCGAGATCCGGGTGGAGCGACCGAAGCAGAAGGAGCACGGCGACTGGACGAGCAACATCGCCCTCCAGCTCGCCAAGCCGGCGGGGATGAAGCCGCGCGACGTGGCCACCCTCGTCGCCGACCGCCTGCGCGAGGCCGACGGCATCGCCTCAGTCGACATCGCCGGCCCCGGGTTCATCAACATCACCCTCGACGCCGCCTCCGCGGGCGAGCTCGCGCGCTCGATCGTGCAGGCCGGTGCCGCCTACGGCCGCAACGAGGCGATGGTCGGGCACACGATGAACATCGAGTTCATCTCCGCGAACCCGACCGGACCCCTGCACATCGGGCACACCCGCTGGGCCGCGCTGGGTGACTCCATGCGCCGCCTGCTGATCGCCTCCGGCGCCGACGTCACGGCGGAGTACTACATCAACGACGCGGGCGCGCAGATGGACACCTTCGGCGCCTCCGTCCTGGCCAGCGCGAAGGGGGAGCCCACCCCCGAGGGCGGCTACCCCGGGGCGTACGTCGACGACCTGGCGGCCACCGCCCTTCGCCTGCGTCCCGACCTGCCCGAGCTGCCGCACGACGAGGCCCTGGCGACCGCCCGCCGGCTCGGGTACGAGACCCAGCTGGACGACATCCGCAGCACACTGACCGACTTCGGCGTGGAGTTCGACGTGTGGTTCTCCGAGAAGACCCTGCACGAGGGCGGCGCGGTCGAGGCCGCGATCGTCCGCCTGCGCGAGCAGGGTCACGTCGACGATCGTGACGGGGCGGTCTGGCTGCGCACCACCGACTTCGGCGACGACAAGGACCGAGTCATGGTCCGCTCCGACGGGGTGCCGACGTACTTCGCCGCCGACGCCGCGTACTACCTGGACAAGAAGGACCGCGGCTTCCCGGAGAAGATCTACCTCCTGGGTGCCGACCACCACGGCTACGTCAGCCGGCTGAAGGCGATCGCCGCCTGCGCGGGCGACGACCCCGAGCACAACATCGAGATCCGCATCGGCCAGCTGGTCAACCTCGGCGGTGCCAAGCTGTCCAAGCGCGCCGGCAACATCATCGAGCTGCGCGACCTGATCTCCTGGATCGGTACCGACGCCGTGCGCTACTCGCTGGCGCGCTACCCCGCGGACTCGCCGCTGAACCTCGACGGTGAGGAGCTGCGCAAGCAGACCAACGACAACCCGGTCTTCTACGTGCAGTACGCCCACGCCCGCACCTTCAACGTCGCGCGCTTGGCCGCCCAGGACGGCATCGACCGCGACGCCGGCTTCGACCCGAGCCTGCTGTCCGACCCGACCGAGGCGGCCCTGCTGGCCGCCCTGGGTGACTTCCCGCGGGTCGTCGCCTTCGCCGCGCAGCTGCGCGAGCCGCACCGCGTCGCCCGCTACCTCGAGGGGCTGGCCGGCCACCTGCACAAGTGGTACGACACCAATCGCATCCGGCCACGTCGCGACGAGGAGATCACCGACACGCACCGCACGCGCCTGTGGCTCAACGACGCCACCCGCCAGGTGCTGGCCAACGGGCTCGACCTGCTCGGCGTCTCGGCGCCCGAGCGGATGTGAGGCGGCCGTGGCGACGAACATGAGGGCCCACGAGGCCGGGACCCTGCACGCCGACGGCTACGGCATCACGCCCAACTGGCTCCCGGAGCCGGAGGACCTGTCCGAGCTCATGCCGCAGCTGTGGGCGCGCAACACCTCCCGCGACGCCAGTGGCGCGCTGACCGTCGCCGGGGTGTCGGTCACCGACATCGCGCGCGAGTTCGGCACTGCCGCATACGTGCTCGACGAGGACGACTTCCGCAGCCGCGCCCGTGACTTCCGCGACGACTTCGCCGCAGGCTTCGCCTCGCTCGGCGGGGCCGACGTCTACTACGCCGGCAAGGCCTTCCTCTGCACGGCCGTCGCCCGCTGGATCAAGGAGGAGGGCCTGCATCTCGACACCTGCTCCGGCGGCGAGATGGCCGTCGCGCAGCGGGTCGCCTTCCCGCCCGAGCGCATCGCCCTGCACGGCAACAACAAGTCGCGTGCCGAGCTGCGTCAGGCGATCGAGTGGGGCGTCGGACGGATCATCGTCGACTCCTTCGCCGAGATCGACCGCGTCGCCGAGATCGCTGCCGACCTGGGTGTCGTCGCCCGCGTCATGGTCCGCGTGACCGTCGGCGTCGAGGCGCACACCCACGAGTTCATCGCCACCGCCCATGAGGACCAGAAGTTCGGCTTCTCCCTGGCCAACGGTTTCGCGCGCCAGGCGGTCGACCGGGTCGTGGCGAAGGGGGAATCCCTCCACCTGCTCGGTCTGCACAGCCACATCGGCAGCCAGATCTTCGACACCTCCGGCTTCGAGATCGCGGCCCGCCGCCTGATCGAGCTGCACACCGAGATCGCCGACGAGCACGGCATCCACATGGCGGAGATGGATCTCGGTGGTGGGTACGGCATCGCCTACACCTCCGAGCACGACCCGCTGACCCCGCGCCAGCTCGGCGAGCAGATGGGCAGCCTCGTCGAGCGCGAGCTCAAGGTCTTCCAGGAGGAGCACCCGCAGGCGCCGACGCCGCGGATCTCCATCGAGCCGGGTCGCGCGATCGCCGGTCCGAGCGCCTTCACGCTCTACGAGATCGGCACCATCAAGGACGTCGAGGTCACCGCCGACCTGACCCGCACCTACGTCAGCGTCGACGGCGGCATGAGCGACAACGTGCGTACCGCCCTCTACGGCGCGGACTACTCCTGCGCCCTCGCCTCGCGCACCTCGCAGGCGGAGCAGCGTCTGGTGCGCGTCGTCGGTCGCCACTGCGAGAGCGGTGACATCGTCGTGATGGACGAGTACCTGCCCGAGGACATCACCGCCGGGGACCTGATCGCGGTGCCCGGCACCGGGGCCTACTGCCGCTCGTTGTCCAACCAGTACAACCACACCCCGAGGCCCCCGGTCATCGCGGTCCGGGACGGTGTCGCGAGAGTCATCGTCCGCCGCGAGACGATCGAGGACCTGCTCGCCCTCGACGTCGACGACAGCCCGCCCATCCCGTCCCAGGAGGTCCGATGACCACGCCCGCCGCCCCCCTTCGCGTCGCCCTCCTCGGCGGTGGCACCGTCGGTGGCTCCGTCACCCGGATGCTGCTCGAGCAGGCCGACGACCTCGAGCAGCGCATCGGGCGCCGCCTGGAGATCGTGGGCATCGCCGTGCGGCGGGCCGGGCGAGACCGCTCCGACCTGGGCGTCGACCCGAGCCTGTTCACCACCGACGCCCAGGAGTTGGTCACCCGCGCCGACATCGTCGTCGAGCTCATCGGCGGCATCGAGCCCGCCCGCGGGCTGATCCTGCGCGCGATGGAGCACGGCGCCTCGGTCGTCACCGCCAACAAGGCGCTCCTGGCCGAGGACGGCGCGAGCCTGCACACGGCCGCCGCCGAGCACGGTGTCGACCTGTACTACGAGGCCTCGGTCGCCGGCGCGATCCCGATCCTGCGCCCGATCCGCGACTCGCTGGCCGGTGACTCGATCAACCGCGTCATCGGCATCGTCAACGGCACGACCAACTTCGTCCTCGACGCCATGGACACCACGGGTGCCGGGCTCTTCGAGACCGTCGAGCGCGCCCAGGCGCTCGGCTACGCCGAGGCCGACCCGACCGCGGACGTCGAGGGCTTCGACGCGGCGGCCAAGGCCGCCATCCTCTCCTCGCTCGCCTTCCACTCGCGCGTGTCCACCGAGGACGTGCACCGCGAGGGCATCACCGGCGTGGGCGCCCGCGACATCCAGGCCGCGCAGGACATGGGGTGCACCGTCAAGCTGCTCGCGATCTGCGAGAAGGTCGCCACGGCCGACGGCACCGGCATCTCCGCCCGCGTGCACCCGGCGATGATCCCGCTGACCCACCCGCTGGCGTCGGTGCGCGAGGCCTACAACGCCGTCTTCGTCGAGGCCGAGGGCGCCGGCGACCTGATGTTCTACGGCCAGGGCGCCGGGGGAGACCCGACCGCCAGCGCCGTCCTCGGTGACCTGGTCGCCGTCGCGCGCACCCGGGTCACCGGGGGCCGCGGTCCGGGGGCGAGCAGCTACGCCAACCTGCCCGTGCTGTCGATGGGGCAGGCGGTCACGCGCTACCACGTCAGCCTCGACGTCGAGGACCGCTCCGGCGTGCTCGCGGCCGTGGCCACGAAGTTCTCCGAGCACGACGTCTCGATCGAGACCGTGCGCCAGCAGGTCGTCACCGACGACGACGGCGCCCCGCGGGCCACGCTGATCATCGTCACCCACGCGGCCACCGATGCCGCGCTCTCTGCGACGGTCGACGAGCTCGCCCAGCTCGACGCGGTCAACGAGGTCACCTCCGTCATGCGTGTGGAAGGAAGCTGACCATGGCCCACCAGTGGCGCGGCGTCATCACCGAGTACGCCGACCGGTTGCCGATGCTGGCGGGTGCGCCGGCGGTCACCCTGCGCGAAGGGGGCACCCCGCTGATCCCGGCCGAGTACCTCTCGCAGCTGGTCGGCGCGCAGGTGCACGTGAAGTACGAGGGCCTCAACCCCACCGGCTCCTTCAAGGACCGCGGCATGACGGCCGCGATGTCGATGGCGGCGGCGAAGGGAGCCAAGGCCGTCATCTGTGCCTCCACCGGCAACACCTCGGCCTCGGCAGCGGCCTACGCCACCAAGGCGGGGATGACCTGTGCGGTCCTGGTGCCCGAGGGCAAGATCGCGATGGGCAAGCTCTCCCAGGCGATCGCGCACGGCGCGACCCTGCTGCAGGTCGACGGCAACTTCGACCACTGCCTCGAGGTCGCTCGCAAGCTCGCCGAGAGCTACCCGGTCGAGTTGGTCAACTCGGTCAACCCGGCGCGCATCGAGGGGCAGAAGACCGCCTCCTTCGAGATCGTCGACGCGCTCGGTGACGCCCCGGACATCCACTGCCTGCCGGTCGGCAACGCCGGCAACATCACCGCGTACTGGCGCGGTTACCGCGAGTACGCGACCGCCACCGAGGGTGTCTCGGGCACGTTGGATCCCGTGTCGACGCAGACCCCGCAGATGTGGGGCTTCCAGGCCGCCGGCTCCGCCCCGCTGGTCCTGGGCCACCCGGTCGACGAGCCGGACACCATCGCGACCGCGATCCGCATCGGCAACCCCGCCTCGTGGGCGCAGGCCGAGCAGGCCCGCGACGACTCCGGTGGCTCGATCACCTCGGTGACCGACGAGGAGATCCTCGACGCGCACCGCATCCTGTCCGCTCGCGAGGGGATCTTCGTCGAGCCGGCCTCGGCCGCCTCGGTGGCCGGCCTGCTCAAGGCGCATGCGGCCGGGCTCGTGCCCGAGGGCGCGAGGATCGTCTGCACCGTCACCGGCCACGGGCTGAAGGACCCGCAGTGGGCGCTGAAGAACGCCGACGGGTCGGACGTCACCCCGGTCCGGGTCGCCGCCGAGGCCTACGCGGTCGCCAGCGAGCTCGGTCTGCAGGGCTGAGACGTGGTCATCCCCGTCGGCACGAGCGTCACCCTGCGGGTGCCCGCCTCCAGTGCCAACCTCGGGCCCGGCTTCGACTGCCTGGGGCTGGCGCTCGGCGTGTGGGACGAGGCGAGCATCACCGTCACCGACGGTCCCGACCCGGTCATCGAGGTCACGGGCTCCGGCGCCGACACGGTGCCCCGCGACGCGAGCCACCTCGTCCACCGCACGATGGTCACGGCCTTCGAGCACCTCGGGGTCGAGGTGCCCGCGGGAGTGCACCTCAGCTCCCGCAACGCCGTCCCGCACGGTCGTGGACTCGGCTCCTCAGCGACGGCGATCGTCATGGGTGTCGCTGCGGCACAGTCGCTCGCCTCGCTCGGTGCCGGCGGCGACGGGGAGCTCGATCTGGACACCATCAACACGATCGCCTGTGCGCTCGAGGGGCACCCCGACAACGCCTCGGCCAGTGTCTTCGGCGGTGCGACGCTCTCGACCACCGACGCCGGTCAGCCGCTGCCGACGACCCGGACCGTCCCCCTTCGTCTCCACCCACGGATCATCCCCGTCGTGCTCGTGCCGCACACGCAGCTGAGCACGCACACCGCCCGCTCGGTGCTGCCCGACGTCGTGCCGCTCGTGACCGCCGCCGCCAACTCCGCGCGCGTGGGGCTGCTCGTCCACGCCCTGACGAGCGACCCGAGCCTGCTCATCGCCGGCACGACCGACCTGCTCCACCAGGAGTCACGCCGCCCGAGCTACGCCGCGAGCATGGCGCTCGTCGACGCCCTGCGCGCCGGGGGCCTCGCCGCGACGATCTCCGGCGCCGGCCCGTCCGTGCTCGCACTGACGACGAGCGAGCGCGTCGACGAGGTCACCGCCATCGCCGCGTCCGGCGACACGAGCTGGCAGGTGCTCACCCCCGGTGTCCCCGACCGCGGCGTCCACCTCGTCAGCTGACTCGCTCGCCTCCCTACATCGGGTGGAGGTGAAGCCGAGCGGATGGGCGCACGGCTGGACCTCGACCGCATCCGTGCGAAGGGGGGCGGGCCCGGGTGCGGGGGTCCGGCGGGTAGCAGTGATACATTGGAACTGCTTCACCGAACCCGATGCATCGGCGACCCAGTCGAGGGCATGTGCGGTCAGGAGCATTTCCCCTACGTGAGCGTCTGAGCCCCATGGGTTGTGACGCACGGTCGAGGGGTTCTCATCAGATATCCCGCTCTTGACGGGATTCATCAGGCCTGCCACTCAGCGGGCACGACGAGGGAAAGGGTCCTTCGTGACCGAAACCACCACCGGCGAGAACACCGCACCGGAGACCGAGAAGCCGCGTCGTTCCGGGGCACTGAGCGCGATGCGCCTCGCCCAGCTGCAGCAGCTTGCGTCGAGCATGGGCATCTCCGGCACCGCCAAGATGCGCAAGAGCGACCTCATCGCCGCCATCCGTGAGCAGCAGTCCGGCTCGTCCGCGCCGTCCACAGCGCCGGCCCGCACTCCGGAGAAGAAGACCGACGCGGCCCCCGCGGAGAAGGCACCGGCCGAGGCCGCCCCACAGCAGGCCCCCGAGCGCTCCGGCAACGAGCAGCAGAAGGAGTCCTCTACCGGCGACCAGTCCGCGAAGGACACCTCCGGCTCCGGCCAGGACTCGCGCTCCGACCGTGACCAGGACCGTGGCGGCCGCAACCGTGGCCGTGGCGACCAGGGCGGCAACGACCAGAGCGACGGCGGCAACCGTGACGGTGGCCGCAACAATGACGGCAACCGTGATGGTGGCCGCAACAATGACGGCAACCGCAACGACGGTGGTCGCAACCGTGGCAACGACGGCAACCGCGATGACGGTGGCAACCGTGACGGCGGCAACCGCAACCGCGGCACCGACCAGAACGACGGTGGCAACCGCAACGACGGCGGCAACCGTCAGCGAGGCAACGACCAGGGCGGTGGCCAGCACGAGGGCGGCCGCAACCAGGGCAACCGCAACAACAACCAGGGCGGCAACCGCAACCAGAGCGACGACGACCGTGGCGGCCGCCGTCGCAACCGCAACCGCAACCGAAACAAGCGTCGTGGCGGCGGCCAGCAGTTCGACGAGGTGGACCTGCAGGTCCACGAGGACGACGTGCTCGTCCCGGTCGCGGGCATCCTCGACGTCCTGGACAACTACGGCTTCGTGCGCACCTCCGGCTACCTGCCGGGCCCGGACGACGTCTACGTCCCGATGGGCATGGTCAAGCGCAACGGCCTGCGCAAGGGTGACGCGGTCACTGGTCAGGTCAAGGCTCCGCGTGACGGTGACGAGGCGAACCTGCCGACCGTCGGCACCAAGGGCAACCGCGGTAAGTACAACCCCTTGGTTACGCTCGAGACGGTCAACGGCCTCGCCACGGACGACGCGAGGCGCCGGGTCGACTTCGGCAAGCTGACGCCGCTATACCCGCAGGAGCGTCTGCGCCTGGAGACCGAGCCGGGCATCCTGACCACCCGGATGATCGATCTCGTCGCCCCCATCGGCAAGGGCCAGCGTGGCCTCATCGTCGCCCCGGCCAAGGCCGGCAAGACGATGGTCATGCAGGCCTTGGCCAACTCCATCACGACGAACAACCCCGAGTGCCACCTGATGGTCGTCCTCGTCGACGAGCGTCCCGAGGAGGTCACCGACATGCAGCGCGCGGTCAAGGGCGAGGTCATCTCCTCGACCTTCGACCGTCCGGCCGACGACCACACCACGGTCGCCGAGCTGGCCATCGAGCGTGCCAAGCGTCTCGTCGAGATGGGCCACGACGTCGTCGTGCTCCTCGACTCGATCACCAAGCTCGGTCGTGCCTACAACCTCTCCGCCCCGGCGAGTGGGCGCATCCTCTCCGGAGGTGTCGACTCCGCTGCGCTGTACCCGCCGAAGAAGTTCTTCGGCGCGGCGCGCAACATCGAGAACGGCGGCTCCCTGACGATCCTCGCCACCGCGCTCGTCGAGACCGGCTCGCGCATGGACGAGGTGATCTTCGAGGAGTTCAAGGGCACCGGCAACATGGAGGTCAAGCTCGACCGTGGCTTGGCCAACCGCCGCATCTTCCCGGCCATCGACGTCAACGCCTCCAGCACCCGTCGCGAGGAGATCCTCCTCGCGCCGGAGGAGTTGAAGATCATGTGGAAGCTGCGTCGCGTCCTCGCGGCCCTCGACACCCAGCAGGGCGTCGAGCTGCTCCTGGACCGGCTGCGCAAGACCAAGACGAACTACGAGTTCCTCACCCAGGTCGCGCAGACCAGCTCCGGCAAGCTCGGCGACGAGGACGAGTCGGCGTAGGGCCACCCACCCCCTTCGCTCGCGTGGCCGTCACCCTCCGGGGTGGCGGCCACGTGTCGTCCCGGCCTCTGGGCGGCGAAGGGGTGGAGTCAGTCCTCCCCGTCCGCGGGCCGGTCCAGGTGCAGACGCATCTCGGGGAAGGTGACGTCGGCGAACCCGAACTTCTCGTACATCGCGCGACCCTCCTGGGTGGCGTTGATCGAGACCACGCCCACCTCGGTCTCCTCGCGGAACCAGTCGAGCAGTGCCTCGACGGTCGTCCGGGTGAACCCGAGGCGACGGTGTCGGGGGAAGGTCGCGACGTTGGAGATCCGGCCACCGTCGTGCGAGCCGGAGGGGGAGGGCATGAGGTCGACGACCTGGCCCATCGCGCACGAGACGACGGTTCCGTTGGCTTCGGCCACCATGATGCGCAGGCGCGGGTCGGACAGGTGCAGCTGGATCCAGCGGGACGCGTCCTGCTGCCACGTGGTCTCGAGGACCTCGTCGGAGGAGACGCCCATGGCCTCGAACATCAGCGCGCGCAGGGCGATGATCGTCGCGACGTCGTCCTGGACGGCGGGGCGGATGACGGAGCCCTCGACGGGGCCCGGGACCGGCTCCCTTCGCCGGTCCCGTCCGGGACGTCGGGGGATGCGGGAGGTGCGAGCCATGTCCCCATCCTGCCGCACCTCCAGGGGCTCCGCCCCCGGATGCCCCACGTCCAGGGGCTCCGCCCCCGGATGCCCCCGAGACCGTCCTGGCGGGAATGTGTCACGCCCGGACGATGTTTTGTGGGGTGTGTCAGGGATCTGGCACAATGCAACGTCGGTCCGGTTCACGACGAGCGGCACCAAGGCCGCAGCTGGACGGTCCCAACGAGGGGCCCAGCGTCGACCCGGATACACCGAAGAACTTGAGGAGCACCACGTGCAGAAGGACATCCACCCCGCGTACGAGGCGACCACCGTCACGTGCACCTGCGGCAACACCTTCACCACCCGCAGCACCAAGGCCGACCACGAGATCCGTGCCGAGGTGTGCAGCAACTGCCACCCGTTCTACACCGGCAAGCAGAAGATCATGGACACCGGTGGTCGCGTGGCCCGCTTCCAGAAGCGTTACGGCCAGAAGACCGAGGCCAAGTAGCTTCCACGATGCGCCGGTCAGCCCGCTCGGGCTGGCCGGCGCATCTGTGTTTCCACCCGTCCACCGCACACCGGAGGCCCACTCGTGCTCGATTCCGTCGAGGCCCTGCTCACCGAGCACGCCGAGCTGGAGGCCGCCCTGGCCGACCCGGCCGTCATCGGTGACCCGGACCGTTTGCGTGAGGTCAACCAGCGCTATGCGCACCTGACCCCGATCGTCACCGCCAAGCACGCCCACGAGGAGGCCCTCGGCGACCTCGAGGCCGCCCGTGAGCTCGCGGGGGAGGACCCCTCCTTCGCCGAGGAGGTCCCGGCGTTGCAGGAGGCCGCGGACGAGGCCGAAGGCCGGCTGCGTCGCCTGCTGATCCCACGTGACCCCGACGACGACAACGACGTGATCCTGGAGATCAAGGCGGGCGAAGGGGGAGCGGAGTCGGCTCTCTTCGCCGGTGACCTGCTGCGCATGTACCTGCGGCACGCGGAGAAGCGCGGCTGGAGCACCCAGATCCTCGACTCGACCGAGTCCGACCTCGGCGGTTACAAGGACGTGCGCGTGGCGGTCTCCGCCAAGGGCACGCCCGCGCCCGGCGAGGCCCCGTGGGCCCGTCTGAAGTACGAGGGGGGCGTCCACCGCGTCCAGCGCGTACCCGTCACCGAGAGCCAGGGCCGCATCCACACCTCGGCCGCGGGCGTGTGGGTCATGCCCGACATCGGAGAAACAGCCGAGGTCCACATCGGTCCGAACGACCTGAAGATCGACGTCTACCGCTCCTCCGGGCCCGGCGGGCAGTCGGTCAACACCACCGACTCCGCCGTGCGGATCACCCACCTGCCGACCGGGACCGTCGTCTCCTGCCAGAACGAGAAGTCCCAGCTGCAGAACAAGGAGTCGGCCCTGCGCGTGCTGCGTGCCCGCCTGCACCAGATGGCGATGGACGAGGCCGCCGCCGAGGCCGCCGAGGCCCGTGCCTCGCAGGTGCGCACCGTCGACCGCTCGGAGCGCATCCGCACCTACAACTTCCCCGAGAACCGGATCAACGACCACCGCACCGGCTACAAGGCCCACCACCTCGACACCGTTCTGGACGGCGACCTCGACGCGGTCGTCGACTCCGCGGTCGAGGCCGACGAGGCCGCCCGACTGGCTGCGCTCGCCGGGGACGAGGGGTGACCTCCCTGCGGGCGGAGGTGGATCACGCGATCGCCGCCCTCACGCACGCCGATGTCCCCTCCCCGCGGGCGGACGCGATGCTGTTGGCCGCCCACGCGATCGGGGCCGACCGCTCCGAGATCGAGCGCCGCATGCTGCTCGGTGGTGACGTCGAGCCGGACCAGCTCCGTCGGCTGCGTGCGCTCGTGGCCGAGCGCGCCGCCCGGGTGCCCCTGCAGCACCTCACCGGCACCGCCCCCTTCCGCCGTCTGGAGCTGCAGGTCGGGCCGGGGGTCTTCGTGCCCCGCCCGGAGACCGAGGCCGTCGCCGAGCTCGCCGTCACCGAGCTGATCGCGATGGCCGGATCGCACGGGACCGACACGCCGACCGTCGTGGACCTGTGCACCGGCTCGGGAGCGCTCGCGCTCGCGGTCGCCGACGAGGTGCCGGGCGTGCGAGTGACGGCCGTCGAGGTCGACGACCTCGCCCTGGCCTGGGCCGCGCGCAACATCGAGGTCACCGCTCTGCCCGTCGAGCTCGTCGCCGCCGACGCCGGCACCCCGGCCGCGGACGTGCCGGGGCTGGTCGGGCTCGTCGGCCGCGTCGACGTCGTCGTGAGCAACCCGCCCTACATCCCGGTGGGGATGGTGCCGCTCGAGCCGGAGGTCGCCGAGCACGACCCGTCGGTGGCCCTCTACGGGGGGAGCGAGGACGGCCTGGCGATCCCGCTCGCCGTCGCCGCCACCGCCGCGACCCTGTTGCGCCCCGGCGGGCTGCTGGTGATGGAGCACGCCGACTCCCAGGGAGAGTCGCTCCCGCGGGCTCTGCGGGCCACCGGCGCCTGGGTCGACGTGGTCGACCACCCCGACCTGTCCGGTCGGCCCCGCGCCACGGTGGCTCGCCGGGCAGGGTGACACTTCCCGGCGACGGGGGCCCACCACGCACGAACCCCGCTGCGTGCGCAGCGGGGTTCGCGGAGGATTCGCGGTGGTCGGCGACCACCGGGCAGTGACTCAGAGGATGAACATCAACAGCGCGATGATCAGCAGCACTCCGACGATCGTCCAGATCAAGCTCGAACCACGCATGTGTTCCTCCTTCAGTCACGGCACGGTTGCCGATTGCGCCCCAACCTACCCACGGGTCGGCCAGTACATGCGTGTATTGCGCCGGGCAATGTCCGGGGCGATCCGCAGCGGGTCATAAGGTGGTGGCCATGAGCCCCGTCGTCGATGCCACCACCGACCGCGAAGGGAGCATCGAGGCCTGCGTCGATGCCGTCCGCCGTGGCGAGGTCGTGGTCATCCCCACCGACACCGTGTACGGGATCGGCGCCGACGCGTTCGACCCGGCAGCCGTCAACGACGTCCTCGAGGCGAAGGGGAGGGGCCGGGACATGCCCCCGCCCGTCCTCGTGCCCGACGCCCGCACCATCGACGGTCTCGCCCGCGACGTGCCGGACGCGGCCCGCCGGCTCGTCGAGTCACTGTGGCCCGGCCCGCTGACGCTCGTGCTGTGGGCCCAGCCCTCCCTCCACTGGGACCTCGGCGAGACCGCCGGCACCGTCGCCCTGCGCATGCCGGACGACGAGGTCGCCCTGGCCGTCCTGCGCGAGACCGGCCCACTGGCCGTGACCAGCGCCAACCGCACCGGCGAGTCGGCCGCGACGAGTGTCACCGACGCCGCCGTCCAGCTCGGGCCGAGCGTCGCCGTCTACGTCGACGGGGGTCCTCGTGCCACCCTCGCGCCGTCGACGATCCTCGACTGCACCGGTGACCACCCGCGGGTGCTGCGCGAGGGCGCGATCGACCGCGCCCGGCTCGAGGAGGTCCTCGGGGCCGACTTCGACACGGCGCCGGACGCCCCCTTCGCTCCCGAGGAGCAGGAGGGCGAGGCCGACACGGAGGCTGGCGAGACCACCGACGCGGCCCCGGCCGAAGAGTGGAACAATCCCCAGCAAGCAGATCCGGTCGAACGGGCCCAGCCCGCGACTGGGACCACCACCGACACGCCCAGCCACACGGAGGCCAGCGATGACCGATGACACCTTCTACGGATCCGACTTCGGCGCGCTGCGCGCCTTCGACCCCGAGATCGCCGGTGTGCTCACCAGCGAGCTGGACCGGATCCGGGGCGGTCTGCAGCTCATCGCCAGCGAGAACATCTCCTCCCCGGAGGTGCTGACCTCCCTCGGCTCGACGCTGAGCAACAAGTACGCCGAGGGCTACCCCGGTCGTCGGTACTACGGTGGCTGCTCCGAGGTCGACAAGGCCGAGGAGCTGGCGATCGAGCGCTGCACGAGCCTGCTGGGTGCCGAGCACGCCAACGTCCAGGCCCACTCCGGCGCCAGCGCCAACCAGGCGGTCTACGGCGCCTTTCTCGCCCCGGGCGAGAAGATCCTGGCGATGTCGCTGCCGCACGGTGGCCACCTGACCCACGGCACCAAGGTCTCCTTCTCCGGCAAGTGGTTCGACGCCGTCCACTACGGCGTCCACCCCGAGAGCGAGGACGTCGACTACGACGAGATGGAGCGCCTGGCCTTCGAGCACCGTCCCAAGGTGATCTGCTCGGGTGGCTCGGCGATCCCGCGCCTGATCGACTTCGAGCGCATCCGCGCGATCTGCGACGAGGTCGGCGCGATCATGTGGGTCGACGCGGCGCACTTCATCGGTCTCGTCGCCGGCCAGGCCATCCCGAGCCCGGTGCCCTACGCCGACGTGGTCACCTTCACCACCCACAAGGTGCTGCGCGGGCCCCGCTCCGGCGCGCTGGTGTGCAAGGAGGAGCACGCCAAGGCGCTGGACAAGGCGATCTTCCCGATGATGCAGGGCGGCCCGCAGATGCACACCATCGCGGCGAAGGCGGTCAACTTCAAGGAGTGCGCCACCCCCGAGTACGCGACGTACGCGACGAACGTCATCGCGAACGCCAAGGTGCTCGCCGACGAGCTCGGCCAGCGCGGCATCCGCCCGACGACCGGCGGCACCGACACCCACCTGGCACTGCTGGACCTGCAGGGCGTGGAGGTGAGCGGCAAGGACGCCGAGGCCCGCTGCGACGCCGCCGGCATCACGCTGAACAAGAACGCGATCCCCAACGACCCGCAGAAGCCCTCGATCGCCTCCGGTGTGCGCGTCGGCACGCCGTGCGTGACGACGCAGGGGATGGGCACCGACGAGATGGTCACCATCGCCGAGCTGATCCACACTGCCGTGACGAAGGGGGACGCCGACCCCGAGCACGAGGTCTCCCGTCAGGTGCGCGGCACCGTCACCGACCTCGTGACGCAGTTCCCGGCGTACCCGCGCTGATCCGCCGGGTCCACAGCGCAGGCGGAGGCAGCAGGTGAGGGAGTACGCCTTCGTCTTCCTCATCGCGCTGTCGACGACCTACGTCCTCGTCCCGCTGATGCGCACGTTCGCTGTGCGCGTGGGTGCCTTCACCGAGGTGCGCGAGCGTGACGTCAACGTCGCGCCGGTCCCGCGGCTTGGGGGCGTGGCGATGTTCCTCGGCTATGCCGCGGCGACGCTCGTCGCGTGGCGGATGCCCTTCCTCAGCCAGGTCTTCGAGTCCGCGGAGCTCGTCGGCGTCCTCGCCGGAGCGGGCGTCGTCTGCCTGGTCGGGGCGATCGACGACGTGTACGAGCTGGACGCGCTGACCAAGCTCGGCGGGCAGCTCGTCGCGGCGACGATCATCGCCTTCGCCGGGGTGCAGTTCTTCTCCCTGCCGCTCGGGGTCGTCACGGTGCTGCCGGCGCCACTGCTGGTGATCCTGACGATCTTCGTCGTCGTGCTGTGCATCAATGCGGTGAACTTCATCGACGGGCTCGACGGGCTCGCCGCCGGGCTGGTGGCGATCGCGGCCGGCTCCTTCTTCATCTACAGCTACGTGATCACCGCCGGCATCAGTCCGCCCAACGTCTTCTCCTCCGCGACCTTCGTCGCCGCGGCGCTGGCCGGGAGCTGCATGGGCTTCCTGCCGCACAACATCTTCCCGGCGAAGCTGTTCATGGGGGACTCCGGGGCGCTGACCCTGGGCCTGCTCTTCGCGGCGGCGACGATCCTCAACGTCGGCCACATCTCGCCTGCGGACGTCAGCACCAACCGGGCCACCGCGACGATCCTGCCGCTGCTCATCCCGGTCTCGATCATCATGCTGCCGTTGCTCGACGTCGCCTGGGCCGTGGTGCGGCGCACCGCTCGCGGCCAGCGCCCGTGGCAGCCGGACAGCCAGCACCTGCACCACCGGATGCTGCAGATCGGCCACGGCCACCGGCGTGCGGTGCTCCTGCTGTGGCTGTGGGCGGCCGTCGTGGCGATGGGTGCGGTCAGCTTCGTCTTCCTGCCGCCCGGCGTCGCAGCCGCCGGGGGAGTGGTGATGGTCCTGGTCGCGACGGCCCTGACGGCGTGGCTGCCGCGCTTCTCCCGGCCGGGTCACCGGCCCAAGAAATTCGACCGCGCCGGCCGGCGACTCGATTTCTGACGCGTCGATTGGGCCGCTCCGCGGCGCTTGTGTAAACTTTCACAAGCACCTTCCAGTACCCTTGGTGCGTCCCCCGCAGAGCACCCCTGCTCCCGTCCCGAAGTGAGCCGATGACGACGCCACCCCGCCGCACTCCCGTGCAGGGCATGCGCCGTGGCGTCCTCGCCTGCGGCCTGTTCGGGACCCTCGCCCTCACGGTGGTGGGGGCCTTGGCGAAGGGGTCGGATGGCGCCCTGAGTGCGCTGGCCGGAGCCCTGCTCGCCTTCGTCGTCATCCTCGTCGGCCTGCTGGCCATCACGGTCATCGTTGATGGGGACCCCGCGGTCTCGATGGCCGGTGCCGGTGTTGTCTACCTGGGCCAGCTCATCCTCCTCGTCGGCGCCCTGTTGGCGCTGCACGGCGCCAGCTGGCTCGACGGCGAGATCACCGCCTTCTCCGCGGTCGTTGCCACCGTCCTGCTGCAGGCAGGACAGGTGACCGGCTACGTCCGTTCGCGCCACGTGATCTACCCGCAGGCGGGCCGCGCATGAGCGCCCCGGCCAGCCGCCCCGACAGGCTGCGTCTGATCACCAAGAAGCAGGCTGACCCGTCGACCACTGCATCCCGGTACGCCGTCGACCCGACCCGACCGAACCCGATCGTCGCGGCCGATGCCATGGGGTCGACCGTCCTCGCACACCTGATCACCGGCCCGGTTCTCTTCGGAGGAGCCGGCTGGCTGTTGGACCGCTGGATGGGGGGCACCGTCTTCGTGGCCGTCGGCATCATCCTCGGTATGGCGCTGTCGCTCTACATCATTTGGCTCCGATACGGTACGTCCCAGGCACCCACGACCGAGCACCCTGATGGGTCGACGCGCGCTGCCGCGCCACACAACGAGGAGATTCAGTGACCTTGACTGCGCTCGCGCCAACGCTGGCGGCTGCCGGAGGCGGGGAGAGCTACCAGGCCCCCACTCCGGAGATCTTCTGGCAACCCCTCTTCGAGGTGGGCGGCCTGACCATCACCAACCAGATGGCCTGGGCCGCGATCATCACCGCGGTGCTGTCCTTCGTCATGATCGCGCTCAGCAAGCGTGCGGCGGTCGTACCGGGTAAGGGTCAGTGGCTCTTCGAGGGCTTCTACAACTTCCCGCGCAACTCCATCGCGCGCGACATGATCGGTACCAAGGAGTTCCGCCGGTTCGTGCCGCTGCTGTTCACGCTGTTCACGATGGTGCTCTTCTTCAACCTCGCCGGGTCCTTCTTCCTGACGATGAACCCGGTGACCGGCAAGGTCGCCTTCCCGATCGCCCTGACGATCGTCGTCTACGTCGTCTACCACTGGGTGGGCATCCAGCGCATGGGACTCGGCGGCTACTTCAAGCACATGATTCCGCCCGGCCTGCCCGCGTGGATCGTTCCCTTCGTCTTCCTCCTCGAGCTGGTGACCTACCTGGTCACGAGGCCGCTGACGCTCGCCCTGCGACTCTTCGGCAACATGTTCGCTGGACACATGGTGATCTACCTGTTCGTCACGGGCGCCTTCTTCTTCCTGCTGCACGGTGACGGCGTGCTCCTGCGACTGCTCTCCCTGCCGACCTTCGTGATGGCCGGCGTCATGGTCCTCTTCGAGATCCTGGTCCAGTTCCTGCAGGCCTTCGTCTTCGCACTCCTGGCAGCCAGCTACATCGCCGGCGCCGTCGCCGAGGAGCACATTCCCGACGCCGTCGCCGCGAAGCACTGAGCCACGGTCCGCGGACCGCACGACCCACAACTTCATAACCCGCACACACACCAGACATCCCCGCGAGATGCACTCGCGGTGGATCAGAAGAAACACGAAAGAGGAATCTCACATGGACGGCTCCCTCAACCTCATCGGTTACGGCCTCTCCGCCATCGGTCCGGCCATCGCCGTCGGGCTGATCTTCGCCGCGTACATCAACGGTGTGGCCCGTCAGCCCGAGTCGCGCAACCTGCTGCAGCCGATCGCCATCCTCGGCTTCGCCCTTGCTGAGGCGCTCGCCATCTTCGGTCTGGTGCTCGCCTTCGTCCTCTGATTCGCCGGTAACGGCATCAGTCAAACCGGCACCAGCCACTAGGAGTACCCGTGCACATCACCGCAACCGCCTCGTCGGTAGTGGGGCTCGCCATGGCGGAAGAGGGCAGCATGCCTCTGATCCCGCACTGGGAAGAGCTCGTCTTCGGGCTGATCATGTTCGCGATCCTCTACTGGGTCGTCGCGAAGAAGGTCGTCCCGAACATCGAGCAGGCCTACGCCGAGCGTCACGCCGCGATCGAGGGTGGCATCGCCCAGGCGGAGAACGCCCAGGCCGAGGCCGAGGCCGCCAAGGCCCACTACGAGTCGCAGCTCGCCGAGGCCCGTGCCGAGGCCGCCACCATCCGTGAGGACGCCCGCGCCGAGGGCGCTGCCATCGTCGCGGAGATGCGCGGTCAGGCCCAGGACGAGGCCACCCGGATCACCGAGTCGGCGCACAAGCAGATCGAGGCGGAGCGCCAGCAGGCGTCCATCTCGCTGCGCGGTGAGGTGGGTCGCCTCTCGACCGATCTGGCCGGCCGCATCGTCGGACACGAGCTGCAGGACTCCTCGAGCCGCCAGAGCCTCATCGACGGCTTCCTGACCGACCTGGAGACGGGCAAGGTCCAGCCGGAGCGCGTCACGACAGGTAGTGACGCCTGATGCGAGGTTCCTCCCGCGCTGCCGTCATCGAGGGTCGTCCGGCCTTCGAGTCGGCGCTGACGTCCGGTGACCCGGCCGTCGTGGCGGACGAGCTCTTCGCCGTGGTCGGGTTGCTCGACGACAACCCGACCCTGCGTCGCGGTGTCGCCGACCCCTCGCGCGAGGGCACGGACAAGTCGGGTCTGGTGACCCAGCTGCTCGCCGGAAAGATCTCCGAGGACACCATCGGTGCCGTCGCGAGCCTCGCCGCCCAGCGGTGGGCGTCCGAACGGGACCTCACCGACACGCTCGAGCGCTTCGCCGTCGAGGCCACGCTCAAGGGTGCCGAGGACAACCGCGCGATCGACCAGGTCGAGGACGAGCTCTTCCGCTTCGAGCGGGTCGTCGCCGGCAACCCCGAGCTGCGTGATGCGCTCGGCAACCGTCAGGGTGACCGGGCAGGCAAGGCCGAGCTGGTGAGCACGCTCCTGGCGGACAAGGTCAGGCCGGAGACGCTGCGTCTCGCGCGACAGGCCGTGCTGGCCCCGCGTGGTCGCCGTTTCGCCCGGGTCGTCGAGGAGTACCTCGAGATCGCGGCCGAGCGTCGCCAGCAGTACACCGCAGTCGTCATGACCGCGGTCGACCTCACCGACGCACAGCGCACCCGGCTCTCGGACGCTCTGCAGCAGATCTACGGCAAGGCGGTCCAGCTGCACGTCGTCCACGACGAGGACGTGATCGGCGGGATTCGTGTCCAGATCGGCGACGAGGTCGTCGACGGCACCGTCCTGCACCGCCTCCACGAGGCACAGCGACACCTGGCCGGCTGAGGCTCGAGTCCATATCCACCATGCAGACCACCCACTCGGCCCCCACCACGGCCGGCAACGAGGAGAAGACAACATGACGGAGCTTTCGATCCGTCCGGAGGAGATCCGGGACGCCCTGGACGGCTACGTGCAGTCCTACAACCCGGGCGCGGCCTCCCGCGAAGAGGTTGGCCGCATCACCGACACCGGTGACGGCATCGCCCACATCGAGGGCCTGCCCTCGGCCATGACGAACGAGCTGCTCGAGTTCGAGGACGGCACGCTCGGCCTCGCGCTCAACCTCGACGTCCACGAGATCGGCGTCGTCGTGCTCGGCGACTACTCGAAGCTGGAGGAGGGCCAGGAGGTCAAGCGCACCGGCGAGGTCCTCTCGGTCCCGATCGGTGACAACTTCCTCGGCCGCGTCATCAACCCGCTGGGCCAGCCGATCGACGGCCTCGGCGAGATCGTCTCCGAGGGGCGTCGCGCGCTCGAGCTGCAGGCTCCGAGCGTCGTCGAGCGCAAGTCGGTCCACGAGCCGCTGCAGTCGGGCATCAAGGCCATCGACGCCATGATCCCGGTCGGTCGCGGCCAGCGTCAGCTGATCATCGGTGACCGCCAGACCGGCAAGACCACGGTCGCGGTCGACACGATCATCAACCAGAAGCAGGCCTGGGAGACCGGCGACCCGGACAAGCAGGTGCGCTGCATCTACGTCGCCATCGGTCAGAAGGGCTCGACGATCGCCTCGGTCAAGGGCTCCCTCGAGGAGGCCGGCGCGATGGAGTACACGACCATCGTCGCGGCTCCCGCGTCCGACGCCGCCGGCTTCAAGTACCTGGCGCCGTTCACCGGCTCCGCCATCGGTCAGCACTGGATGTACCAGGGCAAGCACGTCCTGATCGTCTTCGACGACCTGAGCAAGCAGGCCGAGGCCTACCGCTCGATGTCGCTGCTGCTGCGCCGCCCCCCGGGCCGCGAGGCCTACCCGGGTGACGTCTTCTACCTGCACTCGCGTCTGCTGGAGCGCTGCGCGAAGCTCTCCGACGAGATGGGTGCCGGCTCGATGACCGGTCTGCCGATCATCGAGACGAAGGCGGGTGACGTCTCGGCGTACATCCCGACCAACGTCATCTCGATCACCGACGGTCAGATCTACCTGCAGGCCGACCTGTTCAACTCGGACGTCCGTCCTGCGATCGACGTGGGTGTCTCGGTCTCCCGGGTCGGCGGTGACGCGCAGATCAAGCCGATGAAGAAGGTCGCCGGTCGTCTCAAGCTCGACCTGGCCCAGTTCCGCTCCCTCGAGGCCTTCGCGATGTTCGCCTCCGACCTCGACCCGGCCAGCAAGCAGCAGCTGGCCCGAGGAGCCCGTCTCGTCGAGCTGCTCAAGCAGCGCCAGGCCGACCCCTTCCCGGTCGAGGACCAGGTCGTCTCGGTCTGGGCCGGTACCACCGGTCGCCTCGACGACGTCGCGGTCACCGACATCTCGCGCTTCGAGTCCGAGTGGATCGACTACATGCACCGCAACGAGCAGGGTCTGCTCGACGCGCTGCGTGAGCGCGGCGACTGGGAGGACTCGACTCAGCAGGCGCTGGCCACGGCCTTCGACGCCTTCCGTCCGACCTTTGTCGCGTCCGACGCGGACGAGGTGCCGGTCGGCAGCGCCGAGGAGGACGGCGACGACGCGCTGGACTCCTCGCAGGAGCAGATCGTCAAGCAGAAGCGCTGATGTCCTGCGCCGGGTGCCCTCGGGCGCCCGGCCGGGGCACCTCGCAGCCCTTGGTCGGCCGTCGGCCGACTTCTCGACCACGAACCACCAGAGAGGCGGAAACGCATGGGAGCGCAGATCCGGGAGTACCGGCAGCGCATCCGGTCCGTCAGTGCGACCAAGAAGATCACGCGCGCCATGGAGCTCATGGCAGCGGCGCGGGTCGTCAAGGCACAGCAGGCCGTGCGTGAGTCCACGCCGTATGCGCGTGCCCTGACCCGGGCGGCGTCGGCGGTGGCCACCTACTCCGACGAGGACCATCCCCTGACCACGGAGCGTGAGGACGTCACGCGTGCCGCGCTCGTCGTCGTCGCGGCGGACCGTGGCCTGGCCGGCGGGTACAACGCCCACGTCCTCAAGGAGAGCGAGCGCGTGGCTGCGCGGTTGCGTGAGGAGGGCAAGGAGGTCGTGCCCTACCTCGTCGGTCGGCGCGCGGTCTCGTTCTACTCGTTCCGCAAGCGCGACTTCGCGGCCGAGTGGACCGGGTTCACCGAGAAGCCGAAGTTCGAGAACGCCCGAGAGATCGGCGAGCGGCTCGTCGCGGACTTCAACGCCGACACCGACGAAGGGGGAGTGGACGAGGTCCACATCGTCTCCACCCGCTTCGTGTCGATGGTCGGCCAGGACCCGGAGGCCGTCCGACTGCTGCCGCTGGAGGTCGTCGAGGGCGTCGAGGAGCCGGAGGGTGATGAGATCTACCCGCTCTACGACTTCGAGCCCAACGCCGAGGAGCTGCTCGACACGCTGCTGCCGCGCTACGTCAACGCACGCATCTTCAACGCCCTCCTGCACGCGGCCGCCTCCGAGCTCGCGGCGCGTCAGCGCGCCATGAAGTCGGCGACCGACAACGCCGAGGAGCTCATCAAGAAGTACACCCGGCTGGCCAACCAGGCCCGCCAGGCCGAGATCACCCAGGAGATCTCCGAGATCGTCGGCGGCGCCACCGCCCTGGCCGAGTCCAAGTGAGAAGGTAGAGAGAAACCCCATGACTGCCACCGTCACCGAAGAGAACACCACCACCGCTGGTGGGGTCGGGCGCATCTCCCGCGTCATCGGCCCGGTCGTCGACGTCGAGTTCAGCGTCGACACCATGCCCGAGCAGTTCAACCTGCTGACCACCGAGGTCGTCACCGACGGCGAAGCCCACACGATCAACCTCGAGGTCGCCCACCACATCGGCGACAACATGGTTCGGGCGATCTCGCTGCAGCCCACCGACGGACTCGTCCGCGGCTCCCAGGTGCAGGACACCGGCGGTCCGATCACCGTGCCCGTCGGTGATGTCACGCTCGGCAAGGTCTTCAACACCACCGGTGCCTGCCTCAACCTCGAGGAGGGCGAGACCCTCGAGGTCTCCGAGCGCTGGGGGATCCACCGCCAGGCCCCGCCCTTCGACCAGCTCGAGTCGAAGACCACCATGTTCGAGACCGGCATCAAGGTCATCGACCTGCTCACCCCGTACGTCCAGGGTGGAAAGATCGGCCTCTTCGGTGGAGCCGGTGTCGGCAAGACCGTCCTCATCCAGGAGATGATCGCCCGCGTCGCGCGCGACCATGGCGGTGTCTCCGTCTTCGCCGGGGTCGGCGAGCGCACCCGTGAGGGCAACGACCTCATGGTCGAGATGGAGGAGGCCGGGGTCCTCGGCCAGACCGCACTGGTCTTCGGCCAGATGGATGAGCCGCCGGGCACGCGTCTGCGCGTGGCCCTGTCCGCCCTGACGATGGCGGAGTACTTCCGCGACGTGCAGAAGCAGGACGTGCTGCTCTTCATCGACAACATCTTCCGCTTCACCCAGGCGGGCCAGGAGGTCTCGACCCTGCTGGGTCGCATGCCCTCCGCCGTGGGGTACCAGCCGACTCTCGCCGACGAGATGGGCACGCTCCAGGAGCGGATCACCTCCACCCGTGGTCACTCGATCACCTCGATGCAGGCGATCTACGTGCCGGCCGATGACTACACGGACCCGGCCCCGGCGACGACCTTCGCCCACCTCGACGCGACGACCGAGCTCTCCCGCGAGATCGCCTCGCAGGGTATCTACCCGGCCGTTGACCCGCTGACCTCCACCAGCCGGATCCTCGACCGTCGGTACATCAGCGAGGATCACTACAGCACCGCGGTCCGCGTGAAGTCGATCCTCCAGCGCAACAAGGAGCTGCAGGACATCATCGCGATCCTGGGTATCGACGAGCTGTCCGAGGAGGACAAGGTCCTCGTCGGTCGTGCGCGTCGCATCGAGCGGTTCCTCTCGCAGAACACCTACGTCGCCAAGCAGTTCACCGGTCTCGAGGGTTCGACGGTTCCGCTCGCGGACACCATCGAGGCCTTCACGAAGATCAGCGACGGCGAGTACGACCACGTCGGTGAGCAGGCCTTCTTCATGTGCGGTGGCCTCGACGACGTCGAGCGCCAGTGGGCGGAGATCCAGAAGAACACCTGATCCGCCATCGACACCGCAGCCGCCCCCCTTCGCCCGACGGAAGGGGGGCGGCTGCGTGCGTTGCCGGAGAGACCTACACTGGCCGACATGAGGACAGCCGGGGTCGAGCGCGTGGCAGTGCCGCGATGACGGCCACCACCAGTCAGGGGCCGGTCCGGCTCGCCCGGGGGACCCGCAGCGAGCGAGTCGTCGTGCTCATCATCGCCGCCGTCAGTCTGGTCGGCATGGTCATCGCGCGACTGTGGCCCCTGACCTCGGTCGACTCCGGCCAGCCGACGTGCCTGCTGAGGATCTTCACCGGACTGCCCTGCCCGGGCTGTGGCATGACCCGGGCCTGGGTGCACGTCGCGCACGGTGATCTGCTCACGGCCTTCGAGTACAACCTCTTCGGACCGATCGGCATGGCCGTCGCGGCGGGGATCATCGTCTACGTCGGGGTCGCGCTCGTGCGACGCCGCCCGCCGGAGCGCATCCTCACGCTCGTCGACCCCAAGATCCTGCTCGGGCTGATCGCCGTGTGGATGGCCTACTCCGTCGTCCGGATGGTCAGCCTCGGGGCGGGCCAGGACTACTTCGCACTCGTGGTCTCCTGACCGGTGACCATCGATCGCCCCCACTCGGGCTACCATGGACGTGTACTCACCCCGATCTCGAAGGACCCCCAGTGAGCTCCCTGAACGTCGAACTCGTTGCCGCAGACCGCAAGGTCTGGTCCGGAGAGGCCAGCATCGTGCGAGCCCGCACCACTGAGGGCGAAATCGGTGTCATGCCGGGCCACACCCCGATGCTCGGTGTCCTCGTCGAGGGGGACGTGCTGATCTCCTCCCCAGAGGGGGAGCAGACCGCCTCCATCGACGGTGGCTTCTTCTCCGTCGACCACGACACCGTGACGATCGTCGCGGAGACCGTTCAGGTCCCGGCCAAGGCCTGACCCAGCTGATGTCAGCCCTGCAAGTCGTGGAGATCCTCCTCCTTGCAGGGTGCCTGCTCCTCGCGCTGTGGCTGGTCGTGCTGTGGTTGCGCCGACGTGCGCTGGCCGCCCACGAGCCCGTGTGTCCCTGCGCCATCCAGCTGCCCGGGTCGCCTCGTTGGCGGCTCGGGTTGCTGCGTATGGGGGCGCACCATCTCGACTGGTTCAGCGTGGGTGGCCTGACGACGTCCCCCGCGATGTCGTGGGCGCGTGAAGGACTGGAGATCTCCACCCCCGCACCGGAGTCCGTCTCGCTCCCGGGGCTGGACGCTGCGGTCGCGGTGACCCTGACCCGCGGGGACGACCACCTGGTCGACCTCGCCGTCGAGCCGAAGATCTATCCGGCGGTGCGCTCCTGGCTGGAGTCCGCCCCGCCCGGCCACAACGCAAACGTCACCTGACGTCGGAAGGCTTCGCCCCCCGGATGCCCCCGCACGTGCCCGCAGGTCTGGTTCGAGGTAATCCTGCGCGTCCGTACGCGCGGGGATACCTCGAACCAGCCGGGATGCGGCATCAGGTGGCGGGGTCCCCCTTCGCCCTGCCCCGACGCTGCGGTGCCTCCTCGCGGCCGCCGCCGGGCTGCCACAGCACGTCCCCGCCGATCGAGAGGTTGGCGATGCGGGCGAGGATGAAGAGCAGGTCCGACAGGCGGTTGAGGTAGGTCGTCGTCAGCGGGCTCACGCCGCCGATCCCACGCTCGCCGGCCATCTGCGTGCCGTACTCCTCGCGCGCAGCCCAGGCCGAGCGCTCGGCCCTGCGGACCACGGTCGTCGCGTGGTGCAGGTGGGCCGATGCCGCGGTGCCGCCGGGGAGGATGAAGGAGCGCAGCGGCTCCACCTGCTCGAGGTAGAGGTCGCAGTCGGCCTCGAGCTCGTCGACCCACACCTGCTTCACGCGCAGCGGCGGGTACTTCGGCTCCTCCAGCAGCGGGGTCGACAGGTCGGCACCCAGGTCGAAGAGGTCGTTCTGTACCCGGGTGAGGGTCGCGACGACCTCCTCGGGCAGCTCTCCGGTCGCGATGGCCACCCCGATGACCGAGTTGGCCTCGTTCGAGTCGGCGTAGGCCTGCAGGCGCGAGTCCGTCTTCCTCGTGCGGCTGAAGTCCCCGAGCGCGGTCGTGCCCTCATCGCCGGTGCGGGTGTAGATCTTCGTCAGATTGACCATGCCGTCATCGTCGCAGGTGCCCTCGCTGACCGCGCGGAGGCTGCGACTTGACCATTTGCAGGGAGTTGTGTAACCGCATCGTGACTGCAGGGTGCAACCGAATCGGTGCGGCGCGCGTCACACTGGCTGACAACGGTTTCAGCAGGGGAAAGCAGGTGACCGTCATGAGCGCACTGACTGCGCTGGCGCCAGTGGGTGGCGAGGGAACCACCCGCGTCCGGGTGGGCGTGCCCTTCGACATCAGGCACAGTGCCGACCTGCGTCAGGAGTTCGTCGCCGTGCTGCGCGGCGGCGGAGGTCTGGTTCTCGTGGACATCTCGGAGTCGACGGTCATCGACCAGACGGGCTTCGCCACCCTGGTCGGGGCGCACGCCCGTGCCGCCCGGGCGGGCCGGCGACTGCGCTTCACCGGTGCCGACGAGCGCACCACCCGACTGCTGCGCCGTGCCGGGCTGACCCGACTCCTCCACGGCGTGGAGCAGGTGCGCCCGCCCCGCCGGGACACCGCCGTCAGCTGAGCCGCGCCATTGGCTGGGTGGAGGTCGACGCGCGGACGATTCCTCGGCGAGTTGGCGTCCACCCGCGAGCAGCCACTGCGGCGACTGTGGCGACCTTCACCGCGGACGACCCTGTGACGTCGGGCCGCGCGAGGGTACCTTGCCACCATGGCCGAGAGCACCGATTCCCCCACCCCCGCCGCCGAGGCGACGCGTCCCGCGCGTGACCGTCCTTGGGTGATGCGCACCTACGCCGGGCACTCCAGTGCCGCGGCGTCCAACGAGCTGTACCGCCGCAACCTGGCCAAGGGCCAGACCGGCCTCTCGGTTGCCTTCGACCTGCCGACGCAGACCGGATACGACCCCGACCACGTGCTCAGCCGCGGTGAGGTCGGCAAGGTCGGCGTGCCGATCAGCCACATCGGCGACATGCGCAAGCTCTTCGACCAGATCCCGCTCGGCGAGATGAACACGTCGATGACGATCAACGCCGTCGCGATGTACCTGCTGGCGATGTACCAGGTCGCGGCTGAGGAGCAGGCCGAGGCCGCCGGCCAGGACCCGGCCGAGGTCGTCGCCAAGCTCGGCGGCACGACGCAGAACGACATCATCAAGGAGTACCTCAGCCGCGGGACGCACGTCTTCCCGCCCGGCCCCTCCATGCGCCTGATCACCGACATGGTCACCTACACGGTCGGGGAGATCCCCAAGTGGAACCCGATCAACATCTGCAGCTACCACCTGCAGGAGGCCGGCGCGACGCCCGTGCAGGAGGTCGCCTACGCGATGTCCACGGCCATCGCCGTCCTGGACGCCGTGCGCGACTCCGGTCGGGTGCCGCAGGAGGAGTTCGGCAGGGTCGTCGCCCGCATCTCCTTCTTCGTCAACGCGGGCGTGCGTTTCGTCGAGGAGATGTGCAAGATGCGCGCCTTCGTCGAGCTGTGGGACGAGATCACCCGGGAGCGCTACGGCGTCACCGAGGCCAAGCAGCGCCGCTTCCGCTACGGCGTCCAGGTCAACAGCCTGGGCCTGACCGAGGCGCAGCCGGAGAACAACGTCCAGCGCATTGTCCTGGAGATGCTCGCGGTGACGCTGAGCAAGGACGCCCGCGCCCGCGCCGTGCAGCTGCCGGCGTGGAACGAGGCGCTCGGTCTGCCGCGCCCGTGGGACCAGCAGTGGGCACTGCGTCTGCAGCAGGTCCTGGCCTTCGAGTCCGACCTGCTCGAGTACGACGACCTCTTCGCCGGCTCCCCGGTCGTGGAGGCCAAGGTCGCCGACATCGTCGCGGGCGCCAAGGCGGAGATCGATCGCATCCAGGACATGGGCGGCGCCGTCCCGGCCGTCGAGTCCGGCTACATGAAGTCGGCGCTCGTCGCGAGCCATGCCAAGCGACGCCAGCGCATCGAGGCCGGCGAGGACATCGTCGTCGGCGTCAACAAGTTCGAGACCACCGAACCGAATCCGCTGACCGCCGACCTGGACACCGCGATCCAGACGGTCGACGAGGGCGTCGAGGAGGCCGCGATCGAGGCCGTGCGCGCCTGGCGTTCCGAGCGTGACGCTGACCCCGAGCGCGGTGGGCGCGCCACGGCCTCCCTGGAGAGCCTGCGCGAGACCGCCCGGACCGACGAGAACCTCATGGAGGCCTCCCTCGAGTGCGCCCGCGCGGGTGTCACGGTCGGGGAGTGGGCCCAGGCGCTGCGCGAGGTCTTCGGTGAGTTCCGCGCCCCGACCGGTGTCTCCGGCTCGGTCGGTGTCGCCGACGGCGGCTCGCAGGAGCTGCAGGCCGTGCGCGACCGGGTCGCCAGGACGCAGGAGGAGCTCGGTGAGAAGCTGCGCGTCCTCGTCGGCAAGCCCGGACTGGACGGTCACTCCAACGGCGCCGAGCAGATCGCGGTGCGGGCGCGCGACGCCGGCTTCGAGGTCATCTACCAGGGCATCCGCCTCACACCCGACCAGGTGGTCTCCGCCGCGGTCGCCGAGGACGTGCACCTCGTCGGTGTCTCGATCCTCTCCGGCTCGCACATGGAGCTCGTCCCTGACGTCCTCGAGGGGCTGAAGGCGCAGGGAGCCGGTGACATCCCGGTCATCGTCGGCGGGATCATCCCCGAGTCCGACGCGAAGCGGCTGACGGAGATGGGCGTGGCCGCGGTGTTCACGCCCAAGGACTTCGGTCTCAACGAGATCATGGATCGCTTCGTCGACATCATCCGCGAGCAGCGCGGCCTGCCGGCACAGGAGCCCGCCACCGCCTGATCCTCGGCCGTCCTAGAGTGGCGGGGTGACCATGCACTGTCCCGCGACGCTTCTGCTCACCGGCACACCGGAGGGCGAAGGGGGCGTGCCCGTCCTCGTCGAGCGGCTCGCCGGCGAGCGGGTCCTGACGGTCGTGACCGCCCCGGGTGATGCCCGGGGGGCGGCGGTGGCTGCCGGGCTGGACGTGCCGCTGGAGCAGGAGCCCGGCCTGGCTGCGGGCCCACCCTCGTCGTCCGTGCTCGGGGAGATCGCCGACCTGCACCGGGGCGAGACCGTGCTCGTGCTCAGCGGCGGCACCGGCAACGCAGCAGCCACCATCACGCGGATCGAGCTCGGCGAGGCCTTCTAGAGGGTCACTCCCGGTCGCCGCTTTCGTGGCCGACCGGTCCGGGGTGGTCGCCCTGCGGCGGTGCCTCGTGCCCGTCGTCCGACCATGCGCCGTGGTGGGTGGTCGCGCCCTGAGCCGCTGGCCGTGCGGCCGGGTCGTCTGCTGCCGGCCCGCCGGAGGTTGGCCCACCGGCTGCAGGTGCGGCGGTGCTGCCCGCTGGGGCATCCCCCTTCGCCGTGCCGGATTGGCCTCCCAGCGCCGTGCCGGCGGCGTCGAAGAGGCGCAGCAGCTCCATCGGCAGCGGGAAGACGACCGTGGAGTTCTGCTCCGCGCCCAGCTCGAGCATCGAGGAGAGGGTGCGCAGGTGCATCGCGGCCGGGTGGGCCTCCATGACCTCCGCGGCCCGGGCGAGGTTCTCGGCGGCCTCCTGCTCACCGATGGCGTGGATGACCTTGGCGCGACGGTCGCGCTCGGACTCCGCCTGGCGGGCCATGGCGCGCCGCATGCTCTCCGGGAGCATCACGTCCTTGACCTCGACGATCGTGACCTTGATGCCCCACGGGTTGGTCACCTCGTCGATGATCTGCTGCAACTTGGAGTTGATCTCCTCGCGCTTGGTCAGCAGGTCGTCCAGGGTGGTCTGGCCGATGATGCTGCGCAGGGTCGTCTGGGCCACCTGTTGGGTACCGACCTGGTAGTTCTCGATGGACAGCACGGAGCGGACCGGGTCGACGACGTTGTAGTAGGTCACCGCGTTGACCTGCACCGTGACGTTGTCCTTGGTGATCAGGTCCTGCGGCGGGATGTCGTAGGTGTGCGTGCGCAGGTCGATCTTGTTCACCTTGTCCACGATGGGCGCGACGATGATGATCCCCGGGCCCTTCGCTTCCTGGATGCGCCCGAGCCGGAAGACCACCGCCCGCTCGTACTCGGTGATGACTCTCACCGCCCGGGTGACGATGTAGATCACGACCAGGGCCGCGATCACCAGACCGATCAGGGTGGTGTTGATCATGACTCCTCCTTGTCACGCGACGACTCGAGGGGTTCGACGAGCAGCTCCAGCCGCTCCACGGCGGTGATCCGCACGTCCTGGCCGGGGCGCAGGGGCACGTCGCTGCGTACCGACCACCAGCTGCCCTCGACGAAGACCTGACCGTGGCTGCCCTCCGCCGAGCGCAGGGCGACCACCTGGCCCGGGAAGACGTCGGCGCCGGTGCTGCTCGAGGGGGAGCGGCTGTACCGCCGCCACAGCAGTGCGGTCAGGACGAGACCGACGGCGGCCAGGACGAGCAACGGCACGACCAGGCCCCAGAGCAGGCCCCACCCGATCCCGAGCTCGTCGGCCAGCCAGGACAGCACGTCACCGGCGTCCGGTTCGAGCGAAGGGGGATGGAGTGGCTGCGTGGTCGCCATGCCTCGTCCTTCCCTCGGCTGCTGTGGCCAGCCTAGTCTCAAGGGGGTTTCGCGGCTCGTCCCTCGCACCTCAACCACCGGTGGTTGAGGGGGAGGGAGCGTCTGCGGCCGAGCCCCGCAGCGAGGCTCAGAAGAGGCGGTGCATGCTCGTGTCGATGCCCTTCAGCTCGTCGTAGTCGAGGGTGACGCAGCGGATGCCGCGGTCCTGCGCGAGCGTGCGCGCCTGGGGTTTGATCACCTGGGCGGCGAAGACGCCGTTGACCGGCCGCAGCGCCGGGTCGCGGTTCATCAGCTCGAGATAGCGCGTCAGCTGCTCGACGCCGTCGATCTCGCCGCGGCGCTTGATCTCCACGGCGACCGAGACCCCCTTCGCGTCCTTGGCCAGGATGTCCACCGGCCCGATGGCCGTCATGTACTCCCGGCGCACGAGGGTGTAGCCCTCGCCGAGGGTCCCGATGTGCTCGGCGAGCAGTTTCTGCAGGTGGGCCTCGACGCCGTCCTTGACCAGGCCAGGGTCCACCCCCAGCTCGTGGGAGGAGTCGTGGTGGATCTCGTGCAGGCGCACCCGCAGGTGGTCCTCGGTCTTGGCGTGCTGGACGTTCCACACGGCGACGACGCCCTCGCTGGCCTGGGTCTCGTCGGGCTCCACCTCGGCCATGGCGCACGGGGGAGCCATCCAGTTCAGCGGCTTGTAGGAGCCGCCGTCACTGTGGATGAGCACGGAGCCGTCCGCCTTGACGATGAGCAGACGGGTCGCCAGGGGCAGGTGGGCGTTCAGCCGGCCCTCGTACTCGACACTGCAGGTCGCAATCACCACTCGCACGGGGTTGACCCTACGACCCCGGCGGGCAGGGCCCAAGCGGGTCCACCGGTCCCGGATCGGGTGCGGTGTCGCGGATCACCTGTGCCCACTGTCACGCCGCTGCGCACTACCCGGTGGCCGGCCGGACTGCAACACTCCCAGACATGTCTGAATCGCCCTCTCTCGCCGACGTCCTCGTCTTCCCGTACCTGAACCACGCGGCCTCGATGTTCGAGGAGAAGTATGCCTCCCGGGAGGACCTCGACAACGGCATGCGCTTCGGGTGCGGCCTGCCCAGAGGCCCCCTGACCGTCATCGACGAGCTCGGCCTCGAGACCGTCCGCGACGCCCTCGACGCGCGCTTCGCCGAGACCGGCGATCCGCGCCACCAGCCGAACGCGGCCTTCGAGCGGCTCATCGCCGACGGCCGCACCGGCAAGGCGGCCGGCAAGGGCTTCTACACCTATGAGGGTGACGAGGTCGTCGCCGACGACCTGACCCCCTCCACGGGCGGCGGCGGCGCGGCCCGTGAGGTCGAGGCCGTCGGCGTGGTCGGCTCCGGCACGATGGCCACCGGCATGGTCGAGGTCTTCGCGACCAGCGGGTTCCCGGTCACCTACGTCGCCCGCAGCCAGGAGAAGGTGGACGCGGTTGCCGCGAAGATCGCCAAGAACCTCACCCGCAAGGTCGACAAGGGCCGGATGGAGCAGGCCGACGCCGACGCGGTCCTGGGCCGCCTCACCGGGTCCCTCGAGCGCGAGTCCCTCGCCGACGTCGACCTCGTCGTCGAGGCGATCGCCGAGGAGATCGGCATCAAGAACCAGCTCTTCGCCGACTTGGACCGCATCTGCAAGGACGGTGCCGTGCTCGCCACGACGACCTCCTCGCTGTCCATCGCCGACCTGGCCGCCCGGACGAAGCGTCCGCAGGACGTCGTCGGCATGCACTTCTTCAACCCCGCACCGGTGATGAAGCTCGTGGAGGTCATCGATCAGGAGCACACCGGTCAGGACGTCCTGGACACGGTCGTCGAGCTGTGCAAGCGCACCCGCAAGGTCCCCGTCCGCTGCTCCGACCGGGCCGGTTTCATCGTCAACGCGCTGCTCTTCCCCTACCTCAACGACGCCATCAAGGCGCACGAGGCGGGCTCCTCCCTCGATGAGATCGACGCCGCGATCACCGCGGGTTACGGCTACCCGATGGGACCCTTCGCGCTGCTGGACGTCGTCGGTAACGACGTCGCCCTGGCGATCGAGGAGGAACTGCTCGCCGAGTTCGGGCACGAGTCGCTCACCCCGGCGCCGCTCCTGCGCGAGGTCGTGGCGGCAGGCAAGCTCGGCCGCAAGACCGGTGAGGGCTTCCGCAGCTACTGACGCCTGCACCACCTGTGCACAAAAGGGACTCCCGGAGCAGTAGCACCCCGATTCGTCGGGGGTCGGTCTTCGGGAGTCCCTTTTGTGCGCGTGCCGGCGCCGGGAGACGATGGGCGCATGCCTCGCTCCAACCGCCGTCGTCGTGACGAGCACCGCCCGTTGCGGATGGGGGCCATGGGGTCGCAGACGACGCAGTCGTGGATGGGGCGCTCCTGGGTGGTGCGCCAGCTGAGTGGCCACAGCTCGACCCGCAGCTACACCTGCCCGGGGTGCACGCACGAGATCGCCCCCGGCACACCGCACGTCGTCGTCTGGCCCGACGACGGCCTCGGGGGAGTCGACGACCGCCGGCACTGGCACGGCAAGTGCTGGAAGGCCCGCGACCACGGGCGCTACGGCCGCTGAACCTCCCTTCGCCCACCTCTGCAAGAGAAACCCCGGGTGTGCAGGAGTATGAAACTCATGCACACCCGGGGTTTCGCGGGTGACCCGATAATCGTGGGCGTCAGGCGTCCTGGAAGCGGTTGATCTGCTTGACGAACCGGGCGCGCTTCTCGGTGTTGGTGACACCGAGACCGGCCTCGGGGGCGAGGGTGAGCACGCCGACCTTGCCCTGGTGCTTGTTGTGGTGCACGTCGAGCGTGGCCTGGCCGACCTCGTCGAGGGAGTAGGTGCGGCTCAGCGTCGGGTGGATCAGGCCGCGGCTGATGAGCGCGTTGGCCTCCCAGGACTCGCGGTAGTTGGCGAAGTGGCTGGAGATGATGCTCTTGAGGTTCATCCACAGGTACCGGTTGTCGTACTCGTGCATGTAGCCCGAGGTCGAGGCGCAGGTGACGATCTTGCCGCCCTTGCGCGCGACGTAGACCGAGGCACCGAAGGTCTCACGACCCGGGTGCTCGAAGACGATGTCCACGTCGTGGCCGCCGGTGAGCTCGCGGATCTTCTTGCCCAGGCGCTTCCACTCCTTGGGGTTCTGCTTGGTGCCGTCCTCGTTCCAGAACTGGTAACCCTCCGCGCGCCGGTCGATGATCAGCTCGGCGCCCATGGCGCGGCACATCTCGGCCTTCTCGGGGGAGGAGACGACGCAGATCGGCTCGGCGCCGGCGGCCAGCGCCATCTGGACGGCGTAGGAGCCCAGGCCACCGGACGCGCCCCAGATCAGCACGCGGTCACCGAGCTTGAGCGAGGCGCCGTTCTTGGAGATCAGCTGGCGGTAGGCGGTGGAGTTGACCAGACCGGGGGAGGCGGACTCCTCCCAGGTGAGGTGGTCGGCCTTGGGCATCAGCTGGTTGGCCTTGACGATGGCCAGCTCGGCCAGGCCACCGAAGTTGGTCTCGAAGCCCCAGATGCGCTGCTGCGGGTCCATCATCGTGTCGTCGTGGCCGTCGGCGTCCTCGAGCTCGACGGACAGGCAGTGCGCGACGACCTCCTGACCGGGCTTCCACTTGGAGACGTGGCCACCGGTGCGCAGCACGACGCCGGACAGGTCGGAGCCGACGACGTGGTACGGCAGGTCGTGGCGCTTGGAGTACTTGTTCAGCTTGCCGTAGCGCTCGAGGAAGGAGAAGGTCGACACCGGCTCGAAGATCGAGGTCCACACGGTGTTGAAGTTGATCGCGCTGGCCATGACCGCCACGAGCGCCTCGTCCGGGGCGAGCTCGGGGATCTCGACGTCGTCGATGTGCAGCGACTTGCGCGGGTCCTTGTCGCGGCTGGCCAGTCCCTCGAACATGTCGGCGTCGGCCTTGTGGACGGTCGCGGCGCGGTAGGTCTGCGGGAGGGGGAGGTTCGCGTAGGTCTCCTCGCTCCGGTCACCGGAGAGGATCGCGTCGCGGATCTGGTCGATTGCCATGTGGGTGGGCTCCTCGGCCTCGTGGGGTCGGTCGGTCAGCTGCCGTCGGGGCGACAGTCACTGCGTGCAACTTAAGGGGGTCGCGGCGCCGTTGGGACGGTGCCATGACTGACTTCACACGCCGGGCTCGTGGGGCGGGCCCACACCCCGGGGCGAAGGGGGATGAGGGCTCAGTGGGCCCGGGCCCCGGTCTGATCGGGCTCCACGAGCTCGACGAGGACGCCGCGGGCGTCCTTGGGATGGATGAAGTTCACCCGGGAATTGCTCGTCCCGCGCTTGGGGGTGTCGTAGAGCAGACGCAGGCCGCGCTCGCGCAGGGTCGCGCAGACCGCGTCGATGTCCTCGACGCGGTAGGCGAGCTGCTGCATGCCCTGGCCGTTGCGGTCGAGGAACTTCGCGATCGTCGACTCGGGGGACAGCGGCGCGAGCAGCTGGATGCACGACCCGGAGTCGCCGACGCGCATCATCGCCTCCCGCACGCCCTGCTCCTCGTTGGTCTCCTCGTGCGCGAGCTCCATGCCCAGGGAGTCCCGGTAGAAGGCGATCGCGTCGTCGAGGTCGGGCACGGCGACACCGACGTGATCGATGGCGGTGAAAAGATCAGTCATGCGTCGCAGCCTATTGACGCGACTCCCGCAAGGGGAGCCCATCGCCCTGTGAGGCCCACCACCGCCGGTGCCCGGGCAGCGGGGATGACGCGGTCCCGGATCCTGAGGTGCGACGAAGGAGCCTCGAAGGGCACTCCCTGAGTCGGGCCACCACCCGCCACCCCCGCCACGCCGGTGGTGTACTCGTTGCCTCGCGGTTGTGGCCTGCCCCACCGTCCGGGGGCCTGCCCTCCCTTCGTCCGCGTCGATAGAATCGAGACAACACACGCGGTGTCGCTCCGGTGCCGCGCACCCCACGAATGTTGGAGGCATCCACATGTCCGAGCGTCCCGTGTCCGTCATCGTTGCCGGGGCCCGCACCCCGATGGGCCGCATGAGCGGCTCCCTCAAGGGTTTCTCCGGGTCCGACCTCGGTGGCTTCGCCATCAAGGGGGCCCTGGAGAAGGCCGGTATCTCGGGCGAGCAGGTCGACTACGTGATCATGGGCCAGGTGCTCACCGCCGGTGAGGGCCAGATCCCCGCACGCCAGGCCGCGATCAAGGGCGGTATCCCGAAGAACGTGCCGGCGCTGACCGTCAACAAGGTCTGCCTCTCCGGCATGGACGCGATCGCCCTGGCCGCCCAGCTCGTCCGCGCCGGCGAGTTCGACGTCATCGTCGCCGGTGGCCAGGAGTCGATGACCAACGCCCCGCACCTGCTGCCCAAGAGCCGCGAGGGCATCAAGTACGGCGACACCAAGCTGAAGGACTCGATGGCCTACGACGGCCTGCACGACATCATCACCGACCAGGCGATGGGCTCGCTGACCGAGGCCAAGAACGCCGACAACTCCGAGTTCTCCCGCCAGGAGCAGGACGCCTTCGCCGCTGCGAGCCACGCCAAGGCCGCCAAGGCCTGGTCGGAGGGCAAGTTCGCCGACGAGGTCGTCGCCGTGGAGGTCCCGCAGCGCAAGGGCGACCCGGTCGTCTTCGACACCGACGAGGGTGTGCGCCCTGAGACCACCGCCGAGTCGCTGGGCAAGCTGCGGCCGGCCTTCGCCAAGGAGGGCACCATCACCGCCGGCTCCGCCTCGCAGATCTCCGACGGTGCTGCCGCGGTCGTCGTGATGAGCAAGGCCAAGGCGCAGGAGCTCGGCCTGGACTACCTCGCCGAGATCGGCGCACACGGCGTCGTCGCCGGCCCGGACTCCACGCTGCAGGCCCAGCCGGCCAACGCGATCGAGGCCGCGCTGAAGAAGGACGGCATCTCCGTGAATGACCTCGACGTCGTCGAGATCAACGAGGCCTTCGCCGCTGTCGGCCTCTCCTCGACCAAGCAGCTGGGCCTCGACCCGGAGAAGGTCAACCCCAACGGTGGCGCCATCGCCATGGGGCACCCGCTGGGTATGTCCGGCGCGCGCATCACGCTCGCGCTCGCCCACGAGCTCAAGCGTCGCGGTGGCGGCACGGGCGCGGCCTCCCTCTGTGGTGGTGGCGGTCAGGGCGACGCCCTGATCGTGCGCGTACCGAGCGCCTGAGTGTGATCCGCAGCGTCGACGTCCCCGTCCTGGTCGAGCAGTCCAGGGCGGGGATGCCGCGTGCCATCGGGCGGTTGATCTCGCTGGTCGACGACCAGCACCCCGCGCTGCGGGAGACGATGGCCGCCCTGGCGCCGCACACCGGTGGGGCGCACGTCATCGGCCTGACCGGCTCTCCGGGCGTCGGCAAGTCAACGACGACCAACGCCCTGGTCGGGGCATTCCGGAAGGCCGGCAAGAGCGTCGCCGTGCTCGCGGTGGACCCCTCGTCCCCCTTCTCCGGCGGAGCGCTGCTCGGTGACCGCATCCGGATGAGTGAGGCGGCCACCGACCCGGGCGTCTACATCCGCTCGCTCGCCTCGCGGGGGCACCTCGGCGGACTCTCGGTGGCCACACCGCAGGCGATCCGGGTCCTCGATGCCGCCGGCTTCGACGTGGTCCTCGTCGAGACGGTCGGCGTCGGCCAGTCCGAGGTCGCGGTCGCCGGCTCCGCCGACACCACGCTCGTCCTGCTCGCGCCCGGGATGGGCGACGGGATCCAGGCCGCCAAGGCCGGCATCCTGGAGATCGGCGACGTCTTCGTCGTCAACAAGGCCGACCGCGAGGGGGCCGACGCGACCGTTCGCGACCTGCGGCACATGATCCGGATGGGAGAGGGGACCGCTCCCCGCGGCTGGCGCCGCCCGGTCGTGCGCGCCTGCGCCATGGACGGCACCGGCATCGACGACATCGCCGCGTCCGTCGGCGACCACCTCGACTGGTTGGCCGCCAGCGGTGAGCTGCGCCGGCGGCGCACCGCGCGTGCCCGCGACGAGATCTCCGCGCTCGCCGTCGCCGAGCTGCGCTCGCGGATGGGTGACCTGGGGGCGGGCGGGACACTCGAGCAGCTCGCCGCTGATGTCGTCGACGGCGCGAGCGACCCCTTCGCCGCCGCTGACGCCCTGCTCGAGTCCGTCGTCGGCTGACTCGTCAGGAAGCCTGCCGCAGGGTCAGCTGGAGTCGCTCCAGGAGTTCGCTGCGCGTCTGCGCGCCGCTGCGCTGCCGGATGCGGGCCATGTGGTGCTCGACCGTCCGCGGGGAGAGATAGAGCATCTCGCCCACCTCGCGGTAGGTCTTGCCGTCGAGCACGAGCCGGACGACCTCCACCTCCCGCTCGGAGAGCAGGACCGAGCCGGGGACCGACTGACCGACGGCCGACTCACCGCGGTCCTGGTCCGGGTCGCGCAGGGACCGAGCCAGCTCGCGAAGGGCGGCAGCCTCCCGTGGGTCCTCGCAGCGGGCGGCGGCGTGGGCCGCCAGTCGGGCGCCGTCCCAGGCTTGGCCGACACGGGTCAGTCCGATGACGGCTGAGTGGACCTCGGCCGGATCGACGTTGCGAGCCAGCACGTGCATCCACGCCTTCCCGGCACTGGCCAGACGCGCGGCGAAGGGGTGGTGCTCCGCCGCGTGGAGCAGCGCGGTGGCGTGGGGCGCGATGGCAGCGGGCTGATTGGCCAGGATGGCGGCCTGCACGCTGGACCAGTTCAGTGGCGTGCTCCACAGCGGCGGTGAACCGAGGTTCTCCAGCAGCTCGTGTGCCCGGTCGAGGTCGGCCGTCAGGACCTCCGCCTGGTGCATCCGGACGGCAGCGATGTTCAGCTCACCGAGCGCGAGGAGCATGAAGAGGTCGGGCTCGACTCGACCGAGGCACTGGGTCGCGTCGGTCCACGCGTGCACGGCTGCCGCCTCGTCGGTGGTGCGACGGGCGATCCCCGACCTGAGCCCGGCCAGGACGAGGCGGTTGCGCAACTGGCTGTCGTGCAGGCCGGAGGCGGCCCGGTCGGCGTGGTCCCGCGCGCCCGGTGGGTTCCCCTGCCACAGCGCCGCCCATCCCAGGAGCAGCTCGCGCTGGACGATGTGGGGCCGCAACGACGGTCGAGCGCGCTCGGCAACGGCACGGGCGGTCGCGGAGTCGCCCAGGTGCAGGGCCGCCCACCCGGCAACGAGGGAGATCGGGTAGGGACTCAGCGCGGAGGGGGCCGGCGGTAGGAGGTGAGCGGCCTTGACCAGCTGGCCGACGGCGTCCGCGGTGGCCCCGGTCAGGGAGTCCTGCAGCCCTTGGTACGCGGTCCTGGCGGCCATTTTTCCCAGCGTCGGCGCACCCGCACCCGCAGCCGTGGCGGTGGCCGCACCCGTGTCCTCGGGCACGTCATTCTGCGCAGGATCCCCTGCGGCCTGACGCGCGGCGAGGAGGTCGACGGCGGGGACCGTGCCCAGGGCACTGCTCGCCCACAGTGCCAACGCTCGAGCCTGAGATGCCAGCCCACGCTCGACGTGCGCCACGATGGCCGTGGAGACGGCACGGTCGAGGTCGACGTCGTGGCCGGAGGCGAGCATGCGGTCGCAGGTGTGGGCTGCAGCGTCCACGTCCCCGATGCGAAGGAGGGCCTCGGCGCGACGTGACGCAAGGTGCGAGGGGGAGGCCCCGGATGCCTGCGAGCGGTCGTACCACGCGAGGGCCATCTCGGGTGAGGACTGCAGCTCGCTGTCGCCGAGATCGCGGGTGATGTCGACCAGACGCTCGCAGCGTGCCCCGCCCGCGACCAGTTCCTCGATGACACCGGCATGCGGTGTGGGGTCGCTGATCCCCTCGACCACGGCGTGCCCGATGCGCATGATGCGGTGGACCGGCATGCCGCTGCGCACCGTGATCCGTACCAGCGGGAGCAACTCGCCGTCCCCGCCGAGGAGGGCGTGGTGGTCGAGCTCCTCGACGAGCCGGTCGCGTCGGTCGGACTCGGCGAGGGAGGGCGCCAGCGGGGCCGTGTGCACCCTGAAGCCGATCGCGAGCTCGTCCACCAGGGTGAGTGCCGTTGGGTCCAGGGTCGTCATCTGGCGGTCGAGCGCGTGCTCCCACAGCGCGGGATCGAGCACGGGCGAGGGCTCGACGGGTGAGTGCCGCAGGGACGCGAAGTGTCGGATGTATGCCGGGTGCCCGCCGGTCGCCTCGGCCAGGGACCGGACCAGCTCGTCCTCGGGTACGACGTCGTGACAGTGCTCGAGGTACTCGGCCACCTCCTGCTCGGACCACGGCCGCAGCCGCAGGGTCGAGCAGGAGGCGAGGAGTTCCTTCGGCACCGCAGGCGTCTTGATCAACGGCACCACGACCAGGCGGGCACCACGGCCCGCCAGTTGGCGCACCCGGTCGTGCGCATCCTCGCCGCCGAGATCGTCGCCCTCCAGCACGAGGACGTCCTGTGGCCCGGTGTCATCGACCATGCGCTCTGCCAGTAGATGCGCCACCACCGACTGCCCGTCTCCGGCCCGACCCAGCACGACGGTGTGCGGAGCGGAGTCGTTGAGGACGGTCTCGATGTCGTCGATGAGCGAGGTCGGCAGCCAGGCGTCGGCGTTGGTGCGGGTCATGACTGGCCGGGCGCCGGCGAGGTCGTCTGCTCGGACGTGGCCGGGGCCGTCGCGGTCGTGGACGGGGAACTCGTGACGCTCGGCTCGCTGCTCGTCGGGGTGCTGGTGCTCGGTTCCGGATCCGGGGTCGGGTCGGGATCGGGGGTCGTGCTCGGTTCAGGATCCGGGGTCTTCGTGGGCGCCGGTGTGCTCGTGGATGGCGACGTCGTGGGGTTGGCAGGCGTGCCGGACGTCGAGCTCGGCGTGTTCGGGGAAGAGGGGGTGTGGCCCGAGGACTTCGAGGGCGTGTTGGGAGTCTTGGCCTTGCTCGAGGAGGACTTGCTCGAGGAGGACTTGCTCGGGGATGCCTTGTCGGACCCGTTGCCGCGTGCCGTCTTGCTCTCGCTCGCCTTGCCCTTGTCCTTCTTGCCGGTCTCGTCGCTCTTCTTCTTGCCCTTCTTCGACTCCTCGCGGTCCTTGGAGTCCTTGTCCTTCTTCTTCTCCGCCGGGTCACCGTGGGTGGAGGTCGGAGAGGGGCTCTTCGTGCCGTCATCGGCGGTGCCGCCGCCGGGCTCGGCGCTCTCACCCGTGTCGCCGGTCGCGGCAGAGTTGCCTTCGTCATCATCGGCGTCGTTCGAGTCGCCCCACGGCAGTGCGGGGAGCATGGCGGCGTCGGCCAGACTGCCCAACACGTCACTGTTGGCACGGTCGGGGGAGGACGAGTCCTGCGGCACGACGCCGTCGACGAGGGAGAGCAGGGTGGCCTCCCCGGCATCGGTCATCGTCATGGCCACCGCTGCGACGGGGGCGGCCACGGCGAGTGCGGCCGCGACCAGGACCGCAGTGCGTCGACGGTGCCCCTGGTGCCGAGCGGGTGGGAGCGGTGCGATCGGTAGCAGCTGGGTGTCCTGGACGTCGTGCCCGTCCGTGTCCGCGGGCTCGGCGACCGTGCTCGACTCCATCGCGGCGGCACCGGCATCGGCGTACCGCTGGAGGGCCTGCCCGTCGGTGACGTGCGTGACGGACATGCCCAGGGCGCCGGAGACGGCCTCGACGACCATCGGTAGCGATGCCAGGGAGCCGGTGACGAGCACCTTGGCAGGACGGACGCCGTTCGGGTCGATGACGTCGGCCACCAGCTGGTCGACGATGTCGGTGACAGCACCGCCTGCCAGGAGCTCGAGGTCTGCGCGGACGAGCCGGACCGGGTCCCGCCCGGGCAGATCCACCTCCGTCGCGGTCCGTTGAGCGAGATCCGCGCGTGCATTCGTGCATGCGGCACGGACGGCGAAGGCGTCGTGTGCCCCCTTCGCCGGAACCGACGGTGAGCGGTCGCCCACGAAGTCAAGCAGCGCGTCGTCGATGTCGTTGCCGCCCCAGTCGGAGCAGCTCGTGCGCGTCACCCGCCAGCCATCGTCCCCGTGGATGAAGGTGTGCGCACGGAAGGACTCGTCCCCGGCTGCGAGCACGAGGACGGGACCGTCCACGTGCTCTCCAGCCCGCTGGTCCACGATGCCCAGGCCCGCATCGACCATGGTCACCGACTGCTCGGTGAGCCCGACGACCGCGTCGCGGAGCGCTGCTCGGCGGTGGGCACGCCATTCGTCCGGGACGACGAGGACGAGGTGCTCGGCAGGCTCGTCGGCAACGGCTGCGGCCGCATCGGCGATGACGACGGCCACGAGGGTCTCGGCCGGCCAGGACCGGGATCCCACCCGGACCGGGACGGGGTCGCCCACCCGGGCGAGGAGTCCGTCGACCGCCGGGCTCTGTGCACCCGACGCGCCGGCCGGGGTCGGAGTGCCGAGTTCGTCGACGACTGCCAGAGGTTTGCGGACCAGCTCGCTGGCTGGTTGCGCGGCTCCGGCGGATGAGCGCGTCATGTGGATGGCGCACACCTCCGCCGTGCCGATGGTCACGACAACCTGATCCCCCGACAAGACATTTCCCCCTAGTTCAACCGATGCGTGCCGGATCGGATCCCCTCCACAACCAGCACGTATGGCCAGCATAGGGTCGATTTCATGGTTACCGGTAGGTAACTCTGACTTTTCCTTGACCCCCTAATGACTCCGTGTGGAAAGTACCCAACCCCCTAATGCCCCGGCGCGGGAATCCCCCTTCGTCCGCGGACCGGGGAGGGGGCCCTGACCGGATCTCCCAGAGCTCACCGCCTCCCTAGGTTGATCAGTGGCGCCAACAGGGCGTCGAGCAAGAACCGACTTAGGGGGAAGGACCCGTCATGGCCGTCTCGACCAGCGATCTGCTTGACTTCATTCTCAACCTGCTCCGCGACCCGCAGGCCGCAGCAGACTTCAACGACGACCCGCAGGCTGCGCTCGATGAGGCCGGCCTCGGTGACGTCTCGTGCGACGACGTCGACGCGGTCATGCCCGTCGTCGTCGACTACGCGCCGGTGAACACGACCACCACGACGAACGCCTCCAGCTTCGACCGGAACTTCGACACCGGTGCTCACGTCAGCGCCCCGGGCGGTGACTCCTGGACCCAGGCCAACTCGGACAACGACGCCGGCGGTGGTTGGGGCGGTCACCACGGCGGCAACGGCGGCAACGGTGGCAACGGCGGTAATGGTGGCGACGGCGGTGGCGGCTGGGGCGGTAACCACGGCGGCGGTAACGGCGGCGACGGCGGCGACGGCGGCGACGGCGGCAGCTGGGGTGGCCACATGGACGACCACGGTCACGCCGTGCAGCAGCTGCACCACGTGGTGAACAACTACAGCTACACCAGCACCGTGGACGACCGCGACACCACGCTCGACCAGTCCGTGAACCAGAACATCTGGGCCGAGGGAGACGTCTCCCAGATGTTCGACAACGATGCGATCATCGCGTCCGGTGACGGCTCGGTCGCGGCTGGCGACGACGGCATGATCGACAACTCGGTGAACGACTCGAACAACGACAACTCGGACAACTCCATCAACGGGTCGTACAACGACAGCTCCGACAACTCGGACAACTCGGACAACTCCATCAACGGGTCGTACAACGACAACTCGGACAACTCCGACAACTCGGACAACTCCGACAACTCGGACAACTCCGACAACTCGACCAACATCAACGACTCGTTCAAGATCGATGCGTCGGACAACTCGGACAACTCGGACAACTCGGACAACTCGGACAACTCGGACAACTCCGACAACTCGGACAACTCCGACAACTCGGACAACTCCGACAACTCGGACAACTCGGACAACTCGGACAACTCGGACAACTCGGACAACTCCGACAACTCCGACAACTCGGTGAACGACTCGATGAACGACAACTTCAGCGACAACTTCAGCGACAACTTCAGCGACAACGAGGACAACTCCGACAACTCCGACAACTCGGACAACTCGGACAACTCGATGTCTGCGGAGGACTCCTTCAACGACAACTCCGACAACTCGGACAACTCCGACAACTCGGACAACTCGGACAACTCCGACAACTCCGACAACTCGGTCGACCTGGATCTGGACGCTTCGGACAACTCGATGAACGACTCGATGAACGACAACTTCAGCGACAACTTCAGCGACAACTTCAGCGACAACGAAGACAACTCGATGAACGCCGAGGACTCGTTCAACGACAACTCCGACAACTCGGACAACTCCTCGGACGACGACCTGATCGACGTCGGCTGACCGACAGCTCGTCCACGACGAGCGCACGGCCCGGACCGATCCGACCACCTGGTCGGGTCGGTCCGGGCCATTTCGGGGGTCCCGCAGGTGTGGGACAGTGGAGGCAGTCGGTGCCGACACGGGCAACGAGGCATGGGGATCGATGCGCTGGGGGAGTGCGGATGGAACCTGGATCGATGATCGAGCGGGCGAGCGAACTGGTCGCTGCTGTTGATCGGGAGGACCTGCAACGCAGGCTGGCCGCCGCACGCGAGCGATATGACGACCCGACCACGCGGGTCCTCGTCGTCGGCGAGTTCAAGCAGGGCAAGAGCGCCTTGGTCAACGCCTTGGTCAATGCTCCGGTGTGCCAGGTGGGTGATGATGTCGCGACGGCTGTTCCGACGGTGGTGTCCTGGGCGCAGTCGCCGACAGCCACTCTCGTCGAGGGCGATGAGCAGCTCGACGACGAGGGCGAGGCCCCGCTGCGGACGACTCGTCGCGAGGTCCCGTTGGAGCGGTTCGACCAGGAGATCCGCCTTGCCACCGGCACCGAGCGACGTCAACGACTCCTCCACGCCGAGGCAGGTCTGCCGCGCGAGATCCTCTCCGGAGGCCTGACCATCATCGACACCCCGGGCGTCGGCGGGCTGCGGACCAGCCACGCTGCGGCCACCGTCGCCGCGCTTCCGTCGGCCGACGCGGTGCTCTTCGTCTCCGATGCCTCCGCCGAGCTGTCCGCAGCGGAGCTGAAGTTCCTGCACGACGTCGTCGACGCCTGCCCGCACGTCACCTGTGTGATGTCGAAGACCGACATCGCACCCGAGTGGCGGCGACTGGCGGACATCAACCGCGGCCACCTGCGGGACGCCGGAATCGACGCCACCGTCGTGCCCGTCTCCTCCGTCCTGCGGGACGCGGCCATGCGCTCGAAGGACGTGGCCCTGAACGAGGAGTCCGGTTTCCCCGAGCTGGTGCGGGTGCTGCGCCAGGGCATCCTCGCCCAGTCGCGGGACCTCGCCCGCCAGACACTGACCCAGGACGTGCGGCTGGTCAGCCGGCACCTGCGACTCGCGGTGGAGTCCGAGTTGGACGCTCTGCAGAACCCGGAGGAGCTACCCGCGCGCATTGCCGACCTGGAGCGCGCCAAGGCACAGGCGGATGCCCTCCGCAACCGTGGCTCGCGCTGGCAGGTGACCCTCGGGGACGGGATGGCAGACCTCATGTCCGACCTGGAGCATGACCTGAGGGACCGTCTGCGTGGAGTCGTGCATGACGCCGAGGACAGCATCGACACCGGCGATCCGGGCAAGGAGTGGGAGGCGTTCTCCCAGTGGCTGGAGGAGCAGGTGGGTGACGCACTGACCGAGACCTTCCGGTGGACAGAGGACAACACGCGCTGGATCACCACGCAGGTGGCGCAGCACTTCGCCGACGACGCAGCGCAGTCCGTGCCGCGCATGGCCGTCGGGAGCACCTCCGGACTCACTGACCGGGCCAGGCCCCTCGTCGACATCGACCCGGGGGTGCTCAACGTCGGGCAGAAGGTCCTCATCGGCATGAGGGGCTCCTACGGAGGGGTGCTGATGTTCGGTCTGCTCACCGGCCTCGCGGGTTTCGCGTTGGTCAACCCGATCTCGATCAGCGCGGGCCTCCTGCTCGGTACCAAGGCCTATTCCGACGACCGGGCCAACCGGCTCAAGCGTCGGCAGAACGAAGCGAAGGTGGCCGTGCGTCGTTACATCGACGACGTGACCTTCCAGGTGACCAAGCAGCTGAAGGACCGGTTGCGGCTGGTGCACCGCACCCTGCGTGATCACTTCACCGAGGTGGCCGGGGATCTGCAGCGCTCGTCCGCCGACGCCCTTCGTCAGGCCAACACGGCGGCCAAGGCCTCGGACGCCGAGCGGGCCGAACGCATCCGGTTCCTGAAGAAGCATCGGGGCAGGGTCGTCGAGCTCGAGGAGGCGCTCGGCACCGCTCGCCCGCAGGCGCAGAGAGCGGTCGCATCATGACCTGGGGTGCCAAGGGCTCGCAGGACCGGGCACGGCGGGTCCTGGTCGAGGCGATCGCGGCCTATGAGGGGTGCGAGGCGGAGCAGCAGATCCTGCGGGCTCACCTGACCCGGCTCGACGAACCCCTGCGGATCGCCCTCGCGGGGAAGGTCAAGGCCGGCAAGTCCACCCTGATCAACGCCCTGATCGGTGAGGAGGTCGCACCCACCGACGCAGGCGAGTGCACCATGGTCACGACGTGGTACCGCCACGGCCCCGCACCGCGCTCCCGGCTGATCCGGGCCGACGGCGACTCCCTCGAGCTGCCGCTCACCCGACGTCACGGTCGTCTGCAGCACACGCTCCTGGGTCTGACGCCCCAGCAGGTCGCCCGCATCGAGGTCGAGTGGCCATCACCGATGCTGCAGCAGGTCACGCTCGTCGACACCCCGGGGATCGGCTCGTTGACCGCCGAGGCCTCCCGGCACACCACGGACCTGCTCGCCGCGGAGGCGACGGGGCGTCCGGTGGACGCCGTCATCTATCTCTTCAAGAGCCGCCACGCGGACGACCTCACCATGCTGCAGGAGTTGCGTGGGGGTGCCGTCACCGACGCCGCACACGCCGTCGCGACCACCATCGGCGTGCTCTCGCGCGCGGACGAGGTCGGGGGCGGGCGACTCGACAGCCTCATCTCCGCCAAGGACATCGCGACCAGGCACGCGGAGGATCCGCAGATGCAGGCCCTGTGCTCGGACGTCCTGCCCGTGGCGGGCCTCCTCGCGCAGGGCGGACGCACCCTGCGGCAGGACGACTTCGACATCCTCGCCGCGCTCGCGCGGATGGAGCGTGTCGACCGGGAGGCGGTGCTCGTCTCGGTGGGGCGGTTCCAGGACGCGGATGCGGTCGGTGGCACACCGCAGTCCCGCACCGCGCTCGTCGCCCGACTCGGGCTCTTCGGCGTCCGACTGGGCACGGTGCTCGTCCGTCAGGGGATCAGCCGGCCCGGCGAGCTGGCCGACGAACTCGCCCGGCGCAGTGGGTTGGGGATGGTCGAGCGTGTCATCGCCACCCAGTTCACGCCGCGTGCCGCAGCCCTGACCAGTCTGGGCGCCGTCTCGGCGCTGGAGCGTCTGCTGCGCGTGCGCCCCGTGCCGGATGCGGAGGCACTGCTCGCGCAGTGCGAGGCGATCAGGGCGGGGGAGTACGCGCCCCAGGAGATGCGTCTGCTCGCGGACGTGCGTCAGGCCACGGTCCCGGGTCTGGACGAGCGCCGCACCGCGGCGGCGCTCCGGCTGCTCGGCGACCAGGGCGTCCAGCCCTGGCGTCGTCTGGGCCTGCGGGAGACGGCGAGCGCGGACGACGTCGCGCGGGCGGCCAGCGAGTCCTTGGCTGAGTGGCGGGCGCTCGCGGCCGACTCCTGGGCCACCCAGTCCACACGGCGCGCGGCCAGGGTCCTGGCCCGCGCGTGCGAGGAACTCCTGGACGGCCTGCCCGTCCTCAGTCCTCCCAGCGGGCCCCCGGTAGCCACATGAGGACGGCGCCGACGGCGCCGAGCACGGCTTGCAGGACGAACAGGACCGTGGTGACCCAGCCCTCCCACTGCCAGGCGGTGAGGACCGGCACCACGATGGGCGTGGCGATCACCTGAAGGAGCGCCAGCACGGTCAGCGAGATGCGGGTGGGTAAGCCACCGTGGGGCAGTCGTGTCGTCACGAGGATCGTGAGCGCGAGCAACACGACGAGCACCGCGAAGGTGGCGATGATCAGCAGTCGGATCGCCTGTTCCCCGTCGGCCTTGTCCACGTCGGGGCCCAGGACCGCGGTGAGCTCCTCGTGGCGCTCGTCACGCCACAGGGCCGCGGTCACCAGGGCAAGGACACCACTGAGGTAGCCGGCCTTCCAGACGGCCAGGGCGCGGGTCAGACCGGCCGGCCGCCGCTGGGCATCGATGGGCGAGGACTCCCGGATCCGCGTCGGCGGCCTCTCCGGTCGGTCCTCGAAGTCTTCGTCGGTCTCGCTCCCCCTGGTCATGCCAGCAGGCTATGCGTCCCGGGCCCATCGTGGAAGGGCGCCGCGAGGGTTGGGCGGCGCCACCGGTCCACGTGACCGTTCACCTCATGGGCCATCTACGCTGGAGCGGACATGACTGCCCACAATCCCCCCGCCGTGATCGGCGGTCGCTACGAGACCGTGCGACCGATCGGACGCGGCGGCATGGGAGTCGTGTGGCTCGCGCGGGACACCGTGCTCGGCCGCGCGGTCGCCGCCAAGCAGATCGGTGCCTTCCCCGGCGAGAGCGAGGGCGAGACCCACCGCGCGATGCGCGAGGCCCGTGCTGCCGCAGCGCTCAACCACCCCAACGTCGTCGCCGTCTACGACGTCGTCGAGCACGAGGGCAGCCCGTGGTTGGTCATGGAGTTCGTCGCGGGACCGACGCTGGCCACGGCGATCCGGCAGCGCGGTCCGATGACGGCGAAGGGAGCGGCGGACCTGGGCGCGCAGCTGGCCGGAGCCCTCGACGCCGCGCACCAAGCGGGGATCGTGCACCGCGACATCAAGCCCGCCAATGTCCTCATCGGCGGTGGCCTGCCCAAGCTCGGTGACTTCGGCATCGCCCGGGCCGGCACGGAGGAGCAGACGACCGGCAGCGGTCTGGTCACCGGCACCCCCAACTACATGGCTCCCGAGGTCGCGGTCGGCGGGGCCCATCGAGAGGCCGCGGACGTGTGGGCGCTCGGTGCGACCATCTACTTCGCGGTGGAGGGGCAGGACGCCCACGAGAACCAGGACACCGCGCTCGCCACCCTGCAGAACATCGCCTCCCAGGCACCGCGCCGTCCTGAGCGCGCCGGCCCGCTCGAGCCCGTCCTCGCTGACATGCTCGCCCGTGATCCCGCGCGTCGAGGCACCATGCGCCAGGTCCTGCGGCGCCTGGAGAGCATCGCCGCCGGTGGTGCGGACGTGCCCGCGACCCCGCGGATGACAGCCGCTGCGCCGCAGTCGGGCCCGCGCACCGTTTCCCCTCCCGCCGCGGACGGCACAGCACCCACCCCCGGCAGGACGAAGGGGGTCGGCACCCTTCTGCTGTGGCTGCTGCTCGGCATCATCGCGGGGGCGGTCATCGCCGGAGCGATCGTCCTCGGCACCCGGGGCGGTGGGGCCGGGGACACCTCGGGCGCAGCAGCGCCCGAGCAGACGCAGGCCCCGCCGGCCACGACGAGTTCTGGGGCGGGATCGGGTCGGCCACCCCCAGCGACATCTCCGTCGATCCCGGCGAGGGCACCATCGTCGTCGCCCTCGCCCTCCAGCCCCTGGAGGGTGACCCCGTGACCGAGGACCACACATACTTGCTCACTCGCGTCGACGGCGACCTGAAGATCGACGCCAGCGACTGACACCACGACACCAGGAGGACCCCGTGCTGCTCGCCTTCTCCATCGCCCCCGCCGGCCCCGGTGAGGACGGCTCCTACGCTCCCGCGGTCGCGGCCGCACTGCAGGTCGTCCGCGACAGTGGCCTGCCCCACGACCTCGGGTCGATGTTCACGACGATCGAGGGGGAGTGGGACGAGGTCATGGCCGTGATCAAACGGTGCGTCGATGCCATGGAGCCGTACGGGGACCGTGTCTCGCTGGTGATGAAGGCCGACATCCGCTCCGGTCGCATCGGCCAGCTCACCGCCAAGGTCGACCGGGTCCAAGGCCTCCTCGACGACCCGGGAACGCCGTGACCAATTTGTGACCTTGCGGAAACTTTGTCATCGTGGATCGTCCGCCGCGTGTGGCGGGCCCTCCTGACCCTCCAGACGAAAGCAGCGACATGAGTGCGCTCATCCTGCGCATCGCCGGGACGATCGTGGCCCTGCTCGGGCTCGTCGGTGTCATCGTCGGTGGTTGGTTCCTCAGTTCCCTGGGGACCTCCGGCACCGCGACCTTCACCGCCGCGCCGGACCAACGCGTCGTCGTCCTCGCCCCCGACGTCCTCAACCGCCTCGACTCCCCGATCGAGGTCACCGCGACCGGCAAGGGCAGCGTGTGGGCCGGGACCGCCCGCCCCTCCGACGTCGAGGCGCTCCTGGGTGACGGTCCCCGGGTCGAGGTGACCGGCGTCGACGTCTCCGAGTGGGCCCTGACCTCCACCGACGTCGGCGAGGGGGACGCGATGGACGTGCGCGGCCTCGACATCTGGCAGTCCTCCACGAGCGAGGACGGGACGGTGAGCACGACGATCGAGCAGGATGACGCCCCCCAGACGCTCGTGATCACCGCAGCCGATGGTGAGCAGGTCCAGCAGGTCGAGTACCGGGTCAGCGACGAACGATGGAGCACGATCGCGATCGTCGTGCTCGTCGTCGGGGTCGTCCTGCTGCTCCTGGGCCTCGCGCTGGCCCTCGGTCCCCGCATGCTGCGCGCCCGTCGTGGCCGACCGGCCGCCCCCACCCACGAGGAGGTCGGAGCATGAGCCGGCGCACCCCCTTCGTCGCCACCGTCGTGGCCCTGCCGCTCGCGCTCGCCGGATGCGGCGCCGGTCCTGCCATCGTCGGCATGCACGCCGCCCCGGCCGAGAGCTCCGACGGCGGATCGATCTCCCAGCAGAGCGCGAGTGATGTCGCCGCCCGCGTGCTCGAGGACGCAGCCGCGATCCGCAAGGAAGGCGGCAAGGCATCGCAGGAGGAGCGTACGGCGGTCTACTCCGGGCCCGCTCTGCGTGCGCTCGACGCCGCGGCCAAGAGCAAGGACGAGCAGAACCATACCGGAGGCACGCCCGAGGACCTCCAGGTGCTGGGTGTCAGCCGCGGCACCGACTGGCCCCGCGCCGTGCTCGCGACCTCGCTGGACGAGGGCACCCAGTTCCTCCACGTCTTCGTCGCGAAGGCCGCCGACCAGCCGTACCGCCTCTTCGCCGACGTGCCGATGGCGGCCGGTGCCAGTGTCCCCGCCCTGGCGCCCGTCACCGAGGGCTCTGCGGTGACCATCGGCAAGAAGCCGGACAAGGACGTGACCGCAGCGGTAGAGGGCTGGGCCACGGGTGTGTCGTACAAGCCGCCGAAGAAGGCGCCGGAGGGTGTCTCCTTCGACGACGCGTTCTCCACGGCGCTGAAGAAGAACGCCAAGGCCAAGGACAAGGACCTCGGCGATCTGGGCAAGTACCGTCAGAAGCAGTCGACCGTCGACGCGGACTCCGTCAGCTTCGAGCTCGCCGCCGGTGGGCACCTGAGTTTCGTCCCGATGACGCGCACGGACACGATCACCGCGAGCAAGAAGCTCAAGGTGCTCAAGATCCAGGACAAAGCGATCCGTCGCGTCCTCGACGCGAACAAGGTCAAGAAGAAGCTGTCCATCGAGCACGCCGAGACCCTCGCGATGGTCACTCCGGCGACGGGGGATGCCACCGTCGTCGGCGTCAGCGACGTGCTGGAGTCGGCGAAGGGCGAGTAGACCTCCCCGGCTTGATCCCAGGACGCACCCGTGGGGAATGATGGGGGCATGACCGACCCGACCCACACCCTCCGTGGAGCCGTCGACCTCTCCGGCCTCGGCGGCCCAGCCCAGCCCAACGCCGCACCCGCTGCGGGTGCGCCTGCCGCACCGCCCGCCCAGGCCGGCGGTGGTGCCCCCGCCCCTGGTGGCAGCCCCGACGGTCTGCTCATCGAGGCCGACGACGCCTCCTTCAACCAGGTGGTCTCCCGCACCGCCGTCGTGCCTGCCCTGGCGATCATCTGGTCCTCGCAGCACCCCCAGAGCCGGACCCTCGTCGACGACGCCGTGGACATCGCGGGTTCCCTCGAGGGGCGGCTGCAGGTCGTGGCGATCGACCTCGTCAGCAGCCCCGGGGTCGCCCAGGCGCTCCAGGCGCAGGAGGTCCCGCTCGCACTCGGTCTGGTCTCCGGGCAGCCGGTCCAGCTCTTCAGCGGTCTCGTCGACAAGGAGCAGTTCCGCCAGGTCGTCGACCAGCTGCTCCAGCTCGCCGTCCAGCAAGGGGTGACCGGACGGATCGACGTCGGTGATGCCGCGCCCGAGGGGGGTGAGGAGGAACTGCCGCCGCTGCACCTTCAGGCCTTCGAGGCCATCGAGCGCGACGACCTCGATGCTGCGACGGCTGCCTACGAGAAGGCCCTCGCGGAGAACCCCAAGGACACCGACGCCGAGCTCGGCCTCGCCCAGGTCGCCCTGATGAAGCGCACTCGTGGCGTGGACCTCCAGGCGGCCCGGGCAGCCGCCGCGCAGGACCCGAAGGACATCGACGCAGCCCTCGTCGTCGCCGACATGGACGTCCTCGGTGGGCACGTCGAGGACGCCTTCATCCGACTCATCGACCTCGTGCGCGTCACTGCGGGCGAGGAGCGCGACCGGGTGAAGAACCACCTGCTCGACCTCTTCGCCGTCGTCGGCAACCAGGACGAGCGGGTGCGCAAGGGGCGCACGACCCTGATGAGCGCGTTGTTCTGAGGGGGCACGGGTCCCGAGAGCCATAATCTCGGGGCGAGTGTCAGGCCGGCACGAGGTAGATCGCGCTGAGGCGCGCAATCGAGATCTCGACTGAGAACGGCTGGTCCTGCCAGGGGCGTTCCTGTGCCACGAGCTCGGTGCCGGCCCGGCTCGGGGAGCTGGCCGCGTCGAAGCCGCTGGTGTCGAGGTCGATGCGCCAGGTCCCTGCGCGGGGGAGGCCGATACGCAGGTCACGGTCGGCACCACCGAAGTTGACGACGACGACGACATTGCCGACATCGCCCGTGCCAGTTGTGCCGGCGGCCGAGCGCACGAACGAGACGGTGTTGCCTGCGGCGTCGTCCGCGTCCAGCCAGCGGAAGCCCTCCGGCCGGTCGTCCAGGGCCCACATGGCGGGGTGCCGGGCGGCGAAGGAGTTCAGCGCGCGGACCAGCTCCTGCACCCGACGGTGCGCCGGGTACTCCAGCAGGTGCCAGTCGAGGGAGCGGCCATCGGCCCACTCCGACGTCTGCGCGAACTCGGTGCCCATGAAGACCAGGTGCTTGCCCGGGAAGGCCCACTGGTAGGCGTAGAAGGCGCGCAGCGTCGCGAGGCGGTCGGCCTCGCCACCGGGGATCTTGTACGGCATCGAGCCCTTGCCGTGGACGACCTCGTCATGGCTGATGGGCAGCAGGTAGTGCTCCGCGTAGGCGTACATCATCGCGAAGGTCAGCAGCGTGTGGTGGTGTGCGCGGTTGATCGGGTCCTCGCCCAGATAGCGCAGGGCGTCGTTCATCCACCCCATGTTCCACTTCAGGCCGAAGCCGAGCCCCCCTTCGTCCGTGGCGCGGGTCACGCCCGGCCAGGCGGTCGACTCCTCGGCCACGGTGATGATCCCGGGGGAGCGACGGTAGGCGGTGGCGTTGATCTCCTGCAGGAGGGCGATCGCCTCGAGGTTCTCCCGGCCGCCGTGGATGTTGGGGACCCACTCGCCGTCGTCGCGCGAGTAGTCGAGGTAGAGCATCGAGGCCACACCGTCCACGCGCAGCCCGTCGACGTGGAACTCCTCGAGCCAGTACAGCGCGTTGGCGACGAGGAAGTTGCGCACCTCCGGTCGCCCGAAGTCGAAGACGTAGCTGCCCCAGTCCGGCTGCCACCCACGCCGCGGGTCCGGGTGCTCGTACAGCGGCAGGCCATCGAAGCGCACCAACGCCCACTCGTCGGTCGCGAAGTGGCCGGGCACCCAGTCGAGGACCACCCCGATGTCGGCGCCGTGCAGGGCATCGACGAGGTGGCGGAAGTCGTCGGGGGAGCCGAAGCGGGAGTTCGGCGCGAAGTAGCTGGTCACGTGGTAGCCCCACGACGGCGGGTAGGGGTGGTCCATCACCGGCATCAGCTCGACGTGGGTGAAGCCCTGCTCGCGCACGTAGTCGACCAGCTCGATGGCCAGCTCGCGGTAGGTCAGCCCGGGGCGCCACGATCCCAGGTGCACCTCGTAGACACTCATTCGTCCCGCCTGCGGGTCGCGGTCGGCCCGTGCGGTGAGCCAGGCGTGGTCGCCCCACTCGTAGGTCGAGCAGGTCACCACCGAGCCGGTGGCGGGCGCGGTCTCCGCGAGGCGGGCCATCGGGTCGGCCTTGTGCCGCAGCACGTCGTCGGCCCCGCGCACGGCGAACTTGTAGACCGTCCCGGCGCCGACGTCGGGCACGAAGAGCTCCCAGACCCCGGACTGCCCGAGCGTGCGCATCGGGTGCGCCAACTCGTCCCAGCCGTTGAAGTCACCGATGACGTGCACGGCCTTGGCCCGCGGTGCCCACACGGCGAAGGAGACGCCGGTCACCGCGCCGAGCGGCCCCTCGTACTCGCGCACGTGGGCACCGAGCACGCTCCACAGCTGCTCGTGGCGGCCCTCGTTGATCAGGTGCAGGTCCATCTCGCCGAGCGTCGGCACGAAGCGGTACGGATCATCCTGGACGTGCTCGACCCCGTCCGCCCAGGTCACCAGGACGCGGTAGTCCATCGCCCGGGTCGCGCCGGTGCGCACCCCGGAGAAGATCCCGTCCTGCTCGTGGGCCAGGTCGAGGACGACGTCGTCCTCGAAGCGCACCCGCACGCGCCTCGCCAGCGGCCGGCGCACCCGCACCTGCAGTCCGCCCTCCTGGAGGTGTTGGCCGAGCACGTCGTGCGGTTGGGTGCTTCGGCCGTGCGCGACGGCCCAGAGGGCGCCGGGCAGGGCGGAGTCGGGGATCGGTGTCACGGGTGTGCCTCCTTCAGCAGCCGGTCGATCGCCTCGAGCGGCAGGGGCAGCCACGAGGGGCGGTTGCGTGCCTCGTAGATGACCTCGTAGAGGGCCTTGTCGAGGACGAAGGCGGTGAGCAGGGTCTCGCGCTCGCGCGGGTCGGTGTCGATCTCCCCGTAGCCGTCGAGGAAGGCCTCTTGGGCCCGGGTGCACCACTGACGCACGTCGACGCCCGGGGCGGTCCGGGCACCGGGGCGCGTCAGCGTCCCGGCGACGTAGTCGAGCGAGCGCAGCAGTCCGGCGACATCGCGAAGGGGGGAGTCCAGGGCATTGCGCTCGGCCAGGGGGCGCAGCGGCTCGCCCTCGAAGTCGATGAGCACCCAGCCGCGCCGGGGCGAGTCGAGGACCTGACCGAGGTGCAGGTCGCCATGGATGCGTTGCAGCACAGGCCAATCCGCCTTCTCGGCAGCCCTGAGCAGACGATTGATCTGCCCCTCGTGGGCGGCCAGTGCGGGGACCTCACCGAGTGCGATGCCGGCACGACGACGCATCCGGCCCACGTGCTCGCTCACCGCCGCGGCGTCCGCGGTCCGGGTGGGCAGCACCCTGGCGAGGGTCGAGTGGACCTGCGCGGTCACCCGGCCGAGCTCGCGCGCACGATCGGCGAAGGCGATGTCCTGAGGTGCGACGGAGTGGGTCCCACGCACCGCGTGGGCGCCTCGAAGGGGGGTGCCGCCCGCCGCCTGCTCCAGACCGACCTGCCAGGCGTCGGTCGAGTCCGCGAGGTACTCCTGCACGAAGGCGATCTGGCCGTGATCCCGCTGCTCGCCGTCGGGGCGCGTCCAGGCGCCTTCCACGTGGCCGATGCTGGCCGGGACGAAGGGGGACTGGGCCTGTGCCAGCGCCTCCTGGAGGGTGATGTCGGGGTTGTCTCCCGCGGCGAGGGTGCGGAAGATCTTGACCACCACCGGGCTGGGCGTGGCATCGACGACGACCGAGGTGTTGGACTGCTCACCGCCGTGGACCCGGCTGGAGCGCACGACGGGGTCATTGGGCCAGGTCGGGTGCGGCACCCCGCGCACATCCGGCTCGGGGGTGTCCGACACGGACCCGTGCTGCGCGGCGGCACGCCCCCGGGCCAGCGCGAGGAGTTGCTCGACGTAGACCGGGTCGTGCGGGGCGTCGTAGACCCACCGCCGGCCCAGCACCGAGTGGTCCATCTCGCCGACGAGGGCGGCGCCGCCCCCTTCCAGCGGCGCACCCCGGTAGGTCAGCGGTACCTGGTAGACGACCGAGTCGACCTCGTCGAGCAGGACGAGCGTCTCGATGCCGACCTCGCCCGCGGGATCGTCGAGTCGCCACGAGTCGAGAGCGCGCAACCGGGGCCGACCGGTGCCGGTGTACCAGCGTTGCGCGCCGATCCACCCCGCGACGAGCTCGACCTTGCCGGGGGAGAGCGTGGCGTCGTGGACCGTGGCCATCAAGTCACCGTACCGAGACGATGTGGACCGGCTCGCCCTCGGAGCCGAGGCGCACGTAGTTGGCTTCGCCCCACTCCCAGTGCGCCCCGGTGACGAGGTCGGTGACCTGCAGGGTGGCGTCCCACGCCAGGCCGAGGGCACCCATGTCCAGGCGCAGCGTCGAGGAGCGGGTGCCGTGCGGGTCGAGGTTGGCGACGACGATGACGAGGTCCTGGCTGCCGTCGGCCAGGACGCGTGACCGGGAGTAGGCGATGAGGTTCTCGTCGTCGACGTGGTGGAAGGTCAGGTTGCGCAGCAGCTGCAGGCTCGGGTGCTCGCGCCGGATCGTGTTGAGCATCGTCAGCCAGCCGGTGAGCGACTCCCCGGACTCGGCGACCTCGTCCCAGCGCCGGTCCTTGTACTCGTACTTCTCGTTGTCGATCTGCTCCTCGGAGCCGGGGCGGGCGACGTGCTCCATCAGCTCGTAGCCGCTGTAGACCCCCCACGTCGGGACCATCGTCGCGGCCAGTGCCGCGCGCACCTTCCACGCCGCCGGTCCGCCGAACTGCATGTACGGGGTGAGGATGTCGTGCGTCGTCGGCCAGAAGCTGGGCCGCATGTACGCCGCGGCCTCGCCCGAGACCTCGGCGCCGTACTCGGTCAGCTCGGCGACGGTGTTGCGCCAGGCGAAGTAGGTGTAGCTCTGCTGGAAGCCGGCCTTGGCCAGGGTGTGCATCATCGCCGGCGTCGTGAAGGCCTCGGCCAGCCAGATGACATCGGGCGCCACGGCTGCGACATCCTGGATCAGCCACTGCCAGAACTCGACCGGCTTGGTGTGCGGGTTGTCCACGCGAAAGAGCGTCACGCCGTGGTCGATCCACACCTGCACGACGCGTCGTACCTCGGCGTAGATGCCGGCCGGGTCGTTGTCGAAGTTGACCGGGTAGATGTCCTGGTACTTCTTGGGCGGGTTCTCCGCGTAGGCGATCGTGCCGTCGGCTCGCGTGGTGAACCATTCCGGGTGCTCGGTGACCCACGGGTGGTCGGGGGAGCACTGCAGGGCCAGGTCGAGGGCCACCTCGAGGCCGAGGTCCCGCGCGTCGGCGACGAAGGCGTCGAAGTCGGCGAAGGTTCCCAGGTCCGGGTGGATCGCGTCGTGCCCGCCGTCGGGTGAGCCGATCGCGTACGGGGAGCCGGGGTCGTGCGGACCGGCGTCGAGGGTGTTGTTGGGGCCCTTGCGTGCGGTCGTGCCGATCGGGTGGACGGGCGTGAGGTAGACGACGTCGAAGCCCATCCCGGCGATCGCCGGCAGTCGCTTCGCAGCGGTGCGCAGCGTGCCGGTGACCCAGCGACCGGTGGCCTCGTCGAAGCGCGCGCCCTCGCTGCGCGGGAAGATCTCGTACCACGAGCCGTACAGCGCCAGCTCGCGCTCGACGAGGAGCGGCAGGTCCGCGCTCGGGCTGATCATCTCGCGCAGGGGGCGCTCGGCGAGCTCTTCGGAGGCCGGCCCGGTCGTCACGAGGTGGAGGGCCGCCTCCGGGCGGTGCGAGGGGTCGCGCAGGATGTCCGCGGCGGAGCGAAGGGCGCGGCGCCCCCCTTCGTCCCGGGAGGGCTCGTCCGCGGCGCGGGTGAGGACGCGCTCGCCCTCGGCCCGCATCAGCTCGACGTCGATGCCCGCGGGGATCTTGATCGAGGCGTCGTGCACCCAGCTCGCCCACGGGTGCGACCAGCCCTCGACGCGGTAGGTCCACGTGCCCCGGACGTCCGCGCTCACCTGCGCCTCCCAGTGGCTCAGGCCGGGATTGGTGCAGGTCATCGACCGGTGGTGGGTGGTGCCGTCGGGGGCGGTGAGCACCACGCTCGCGCCGACGGCGTCGTGGCCCTCGCGGAAGACCGTGGCGGTCACCGCGAAGGGCTCGCCGACGACGGACTTCGCTGGGCGGCAACCGTGGTCGACGCACGGCCGCACGTCGAGCACCGGGATCCGGCCGAGCGGGTGCTGCGGCGGGACGGACGCAGGGGCGGTGGGCGAAGGGGGCGGGTCGCCGAGGACGTCGGGGCTCACCCCCCCGACGTTACCCGCGACAACGCGCCGGAGGACTTGGCGCGGCCCCTGTCGACCCCCCAAGATGAAGTCGTGAAGGCCATTCGACGTTTCAGCGTCCGTACCGACCTCCCCGCGCCCATCGCAGCACTCGGGGACCTGTCGATGAACCTGCGGTGGAGCTGGCACTCACCGACCAGCGACCTCTTCGCGGGCATCGACCCGCAGCTGTGGCAGGAGGTGAACCGGGACCCGGTGCGCCTGCTGTCCGAGCTGGCCGGGGCCCGCCTGGAGGAGCTGGCGCAGGACGGGGACTTCTGCGCCCGCGTCGACGCCGCCAAGGCCGACCTCGACCGCTACCTCGACGCGACGCGTTGGTACCAGCAGACGACCCCGGACGAGGGCGTCGTCCTGAGGAGCGACGAAGGCGGCGTCCTGAGGAGCGAGGAACGCGGCGTCCTGAGGTGCGAGGAACGCGGCGTCCTGAGGTGCGAGGAACGAGCCTCGAAGGGAGCCTCGAAGGGAGCCTCGAAGGGCAGCCTGCCGGCCGCGATCGCCTACTTCAGCCCCGAGTACGGGATCACCGAGGTGCTGCCGCAGTACTCCGGCGGTCTGGGGATCCTCGCCGGCGACCACCTCAAGGCGGCCTCCGACCTCGGTGTCCCGATCGTCGGCGTGGGCCTGTTCTACAAGACGGGCTACTTCAAGCAGAGCCTCAACCTCGAGGGGTGGCAGCAGGAGACGTACCCGGTCCTCGACCCGCAGGGCCTGCCGCTGCACCTGCTGCGTGAGGACGACGGCAGCCCGTGCGTCGTCACCGTCGCCATGCCCGGTGGTGGCCAGTTGCATGCCCACGTGTGGCGCGCCCAGGTCGGTCGCGTCCCGCTGCTGCTGCTCGACTCCGACGTGCCCGGCAACGACGACGCGATGCGCGCGGTCACCGAGCGCCTCTACGGCGGCGGCGGCGAGCAGCGCCTCCAGCAGGAGATGCTCCTGGGCATCGGTGGCGTGCGTGCACTGCGGCTGTGGTCGCGCCTGACCGGTGCGCCCGAGCCGGAGGTCTTCCACACCAACGAGGGCCACGCGGGCTTCCTCGGCATCGAGCGGATCAGCGAGTTCACTCAGGGTGCGGGAATGAGCTTCGACGAGGCCGCCGAGGCCACCCGAGCCGGCACCGTCTTCACCACGCACACGCCGGTCCCCGCCGGCATCGACCGCTTCGACGTCGAGCTGCTGGAGCGCTACTTCGGTGGATCGCAGGAGCTGCCCGGCGTCCCGCTGGAGAAGCTGCGTGCCCTGGGCGCCGAGACCTACGACGGCGGCTCCGACGACGTGTTCAACATGGCGGTCATGGGGCTGCGCCTGGCCGTGCGGGCCAACGGTGTCTCCCGCCTGCACGGACACGTCTCGCGCGAGATGTTCGAGGGGCTGTGGCCGGGCTTCGACTTCACGGAGGTGCCGATCACCTCGATCACCAACGGGGTGCACGCCCCGACCTGGGTCGACGAGCGCGTTTACGAGGTCGCCGCGAAGCACCTCGGCGGTCGTGACCTCGACGCCTCCGACCGCTGGGAGGAGATCCCCGACGTGCCCGGGGAGGCCATCTGGTCGGCCAAGCGGCAGATGCGGGCCGCGCTCGTCGACGACGTGCGGGCCCGTCTGCGCTCGAGCTGGTCCAAGCGCGGGGCCACCGACGCCGAGCTCGGCTGGACCGACTCCGTACTCGACCCCGACGTGCTGACGATCGGCTTCGCCCGACGGGTGCCGACGTACAAGCGCCTGACGCTGATGCTGCGTGACCCGGAGCGGCTGCGAGCCCTGCTGCTCCACCCGGAGCGGCCGATCCAGCTCGTCATCGCCGGCAAGGCCCACCCCGCCGACGAGACCGGCAAGCAGCTCATCCAGCAGATGGTCCAGTTCGCCGACCAGCACGACGTGCGCCACCGCATCGTCTTCCTGCCCAACTACGACATCGCGATGGCCCGCACCCTCTACCCGGGCTGCGACGTCTGGCTGAACAACCCCCTTCGCCCGCTCGAGGCCTGCGGCACGTCCGGCATGAAGGCCGCGCTCAACGGCGGTCTCAACCTCTCCATCCTCGACGGCTGGTGGGACGAGTGGTACGACGGGGAGAACGGCTGGGCCATCCCTACCGCCGACGGCCTCGACGACGAGTCCCGCCGCGACGACATCGAGGCCGCAGCGCTCTACGACCTGATCGAGGCCGAGGTCGCGGCGCGTTTCTACGACGTCGACGAGGCGGGGTTGCCGCAGCGGTGGCTGTCGATGCTGCGGCACACCGTGACCACCCTCGGCCCGAAGGTCCTGGCCACCCGCATGGTCCGCGACTACGTCGAGCAGCTCTACGTCCCCGCCGCCGATCAGAACGCCCGCGTCAACGCCGACGACCACGCCGGCGCCCGGGCGCTCGCCGACTACAAGGCGCGGGTGCGCGCCGGGTGGCCGTCCGTGCACGTCGACCACGTCGAGGGGTCCGGGGTCTCCGACTCGCCGGTGGTGGGGGAGTCCCTGCGCGTCGACGCCTACGTCGCCCTCGACGGCCTCGACCCCGTGGAGGTCGACGTCCAGGTCGTGGCCGGCCGCGTGGCGCTGGGCACCGACGACCTCGTCGACTGGGACGCGACCTCACTCGACTTCGTCGAGTCCTACCAGGACGGGAAGGCGAAGTTCGCCGGGCAGGTCCCGATCGAGCGCACCGGCCAGTTCGGCTGGACCGTGCGCGTAATGCCCCGGCACGAGCTCATGGCCTTCGCCGCGAGCATGGGGCTGGTCGCCAACGCCTGATCCACTCCGGGGGCTCCGGTTGCTTGCGGGTACGACGGGCACTTGTCGCCACCCGTCAGGACAGGCCCCCGGAACTGCGGGCTTCCGAGCAATCGCGCTCGGGCAAATGCCCGTCATACCAGACAGTCACGAGCGGTGACCCGGGACCGCCGTGATGGCGGCGCGAGAGCGGAGCGGACGAAGGGAGGGGTTGGTCCGACTCAGGCTCCAGCCCGCACCGTGCACCCGGGTGAGATGACAGATCTCCAGTGCGGGCTGGACGCCAAGGACCGGCCCCTCCCTTTGTCCGCGCAGCCAACTACGCCGGACCCGGGAATAGAACCGCAGGCGCCCGGGTTGGCGCGGTCGTGAGATGGAACCGGTGGGATCTGACCCGGCGGCTGGACGTGGACCTGAAGCGCCACTCCACCTGCCGATAACGCGCGTGCCCTGACGCAGCCACCCCCACCCCCCTCACAGCAAGGACCCCATCACTCATGCTCGCTTCACTGCGCCGCATCTCCTTCGGCCAGCAGGTGCTCATCGGTCTCGTCCTCGGTGTCATCCTCGGCATCGTCGCCCGCAACATGGGCGGCAGCGCGGACGACCCGAACTGGCTGAGCCAGACCCTGACGATCGTCGGCACCTCCTTCGTCAGCCTCCTGCGCACGATCGTCCCGGCCCTGGTCTTCCTCGCGATCGTCACCTCGATCGCCAACCTCAAGCAGGTCACCGGGGCCGCTCGCCTCGCGTGGCAGACGCTCCTGTGGTTCGCCGTCACCGCGCTCATCGCGGTCGGTATCGGCATCACCCTCGGACTGGTCATCGACCCGGCCCGCGGTGCTCAGGTCAGCGCCGATGGCGCGGTCGCACCGGACAGCACCGGCAGCTGGCTGGACTTCCTCACCGGCCTGGTCCCGGCCAACCTCCTGGGCCTGGAGGGCTCCGCCGGTGCGGAGGGTGACGTCGGCTTCAGCTTCAACGTCCTGCAGATCCTGATCATGGCGATCGCCGTCGGCATCGCCGCCCTCAAGGTCGGCGAGGAGGCCGAGCCCTTCCTCACCTTCGCCCGCTCCGCGCTGTCGGTCGTGCAGAAGGTCCTGTGGTGGGTCATCCGCCTCGCCCCGATCGCGACCGTGGGCCTGCTGGGCAACGCGGTCGCGAGCTACGGCTGGGACGCCATCAGCTCGCTCGGTCGCTTCACCGGTGCGATCTACCTCGGTCTTGCGATCGTGCTGCTCGTGGTGTACCCGGTCCTGCTGCGCCTGAACGGCCTGTCCGTGCGCCGCTTCTACGCCGGTGCCTGGCCCGCGATCCAGCTCGGCTTCGTCTCCCGCTCCTCGATCGGGACGCTGCCGGTCACCCAGAGCGTCACCGAGCGCAACCTCGGCGTGCCCCGCTCCTACGCGTCCTTCTCCGTGCCGTTGGGTGCGACGACGAAGATGGACGGCTGCGCGGCCATCTACCCGGCGATCGCCGCGATCTTCGTGGCGCAGTTCTTCGGCGTCCCCCTGGGCGCGACCGACTACCTGCTCATCGCCTTCGTCTCGGTCCTGGGGTCCGCGGCGACGGCCGGCGTCACCGGCGCCGTCGTCATGCTCACCCTGACCCTGTCGACGCTGGGCCTGCCGCTCGAGGGCGTCGGCCTGCTGCTCGCGGTCGACCCGATCCTCGACATGGGCCGCACCGCCACCAACGTCGCCGGTCAGGCGCTCGTGCCGACGATCGTCGCCCGCCGAGAGGGCATCCTCGACCAGGCGGCCTACGACGCGACGACCCACGGCGAGGCCTACACCCCCGAGAGCAGCGTCCGGGAGCCGGCGGCGGCCCCGGCCTGATCGAGGCAGGGTCCCGGGATGAGGTGAAGGGGCGGGGATACACGCACCTCTTCACCTCATCCGCACGCTGGCAACGACGCCGGACGAAGGGGGCGGCTCAGGTCGTGTAGAGCCGCAGGCTGAGCGGGGTGAGGACCTGTGGCTCGTCGCCTGCGGTCCCGGGCGCCTTCCCGGGCCGCTCCCACGCGCTGTCCCACCGCAGTCGCCACGCACCGCCACCCGGGACCTCGGGCAAGGCCACCTCGATCTCGTCGAGACCCCCGTGGGCGACGAGCAGCGCGCAGGGCCGGCCCTCGAGCCGCAGCTGCAGCGTGCGGCGCTCGTCCTGCGCCCATGCCTCGTCGTCCATCTGCGCGCCGGTCTCGTCGAACCAGCCGATGACCGACTCGTCGTGGTCGCGCAGGACGGGGACCTCGCGTCGCAGGGCGGTCAGGGACGACGTGGTCGCGAGCAGGTCCCGTCGGGCGTCGTCGAGGTCCCAGTCCAACCAGGTGATCTCGTTGTCCTGGCAGTAGGGGTTGTTGTTGCCGCCGTGGGTGCGGCCGATCTCGTCACCGGAGGAGAGCATCGGCACGCCGGCCGACAGCAGCAGCGTCCCCAGGAGGTTGCGCACCGAGCGGCGGCGGGCGAGCGAGATGACCTCGTCGTCGGTCGGTCCCTCGGCGCCGTGGTTCCACGAGAGGTTGTGGTCGCTGCCGTCGCGGTTGTCCTCGCCGTTGGCCTCGTTGTGCTTCTCCCCGTAGCTGACGAGGTCGGCGAGGGTGAAGCCGTCGTGCGCGGTGACGAAGTTGACCGACGCCAGGGGAGTGCGCTCGGCGAACAGGTCGCGGCTGCCGACGAGGCGGGTGGCGAGGTCGCGCACGCCGTGGCCGGGTTCCTCACCGGCCGAGACGGCACCGGCGCTGCCGAGCCAGAACTCGCGCGCGGTGTCGCGGAAGCGGTCGTTCCACTCGGCCCACGCGCCCGGGAACTGCCCGGTGCGCCACCCGTCGGGACCGATGTCCCAGGGTTCGGCGACGTGCAGCACGCCCGAGAGCACCGGGTCATCTCGCAGGGCGAGGAAGAAGGGGTGGTCGGGGTCGAACCGCAGGTCCTCCCCGCGTCCCAGCGCGACCGCCAGGTCGTAGCGGAATCCGTCGACGTGGCACTCCTGCACCCAGTAGCGAAGGGAGTCGAGCACCATCTCCAGCGTCACCGGGTCGGTGAGGTCGAGCGTGTTGCCGCACCCGGTGACATCCACGTCCCCGCCCTCGTCGTCGAGCCGGTAGTACGTCGGCGCGGCGAGCCCGCGCCAGGAGATCGTCGCGCCGGCCGTGCTCTGCTCCGCCGTGTGGTTGTAGACGACGTCGAGGAGGACCTCGATACCGGCGGCGTGGAGCAGCTTGACCATGCCCTTGAACTCGCGCAGCACCTCGTGCGGGTCGTCGCTGCTCGCGTAGGCGGCGTGCGGGGCGAAGAACCCGATCGTGTTGTAACCCCAGTGGTTGGTCAGGGCGAGGTCGCGCAGGTGCGGCTCGTCGACGTGGGCGTGCACCGGCAGCAGCTCGAGCGTCGTGACGCCCAGGCCGGTGAGGTGCTCGATCGTCACCGGGTGCGCCAGGCCGGCGTAGGTACCACGCAGGTGCTCGGGCACACCCGGCAGGCGCATGGTGAGCTCACGCACGTGCGCCTCGTAGACGACGCGCTCGTCCCGGGCGGGCGAAGGCGATGTCCTGAGGTGCGACGAAGTGGGTCCCACGCTCCGCGTGGGCGCCTCGAAGGGGGGAGTGTCCCCTCCCCAGTCGAAGTCGGTCTCGACGACCACGCACCGCGGGACGAAGGGGGCGGAGTCCGGGTCGGAGCGCACGGACGCATCGTCGAGGTCGTGCGCGAAAACACCTGGCTCGTAGTCGAGGTCACCCTCGATCGAGCGCGCGTACGGGTCGAGGAGGAGCTTGGCCGGGTTGAAGCGCTGGCCCTCACCCGGTTCCCACGGACCGTCCGCACGGAAGCCGTACCGGGTGCCGGGCGTGATGTTCGGCACGTACCCGCCGAACCACCCCCGCCCGGCATCCGGGAGCGCATGACGGGACTCGACCCCCTTCGCGGCTCCGTCGTCGTCGAAGGTGCACAGCCACACCTGGGTGGCCCCGGCCGCGAAGACGGCTGCTTCGACACCGCCCGTGACGGGGCGGACGCCGGGGGCGGGGCAGGGGTCGAGCGCTCGGGCGCCGGTGGTCGACATGGCTCACAGGCTATGCAGTCGGTACGTTGGGGACATGAGCGATCCCACCGCCCTTCCGAACTTCAACAACGAGCCCGCCGGCAACGACGGCGCCGAGACCGAGGCCCAGCCGTCGCTGCGCGACCAGGTCGTCACCGCCCTGAAGGCGATCGAGCTCGAGCCGACCATCGACAAGGAGGGCGACGTCGCGTTCGCCTTCTCCGAGCAGCAGATGTTCGTGCGCTGCACCGACGACGACTCCAACGTCCTGCGCATCTTCGGCCAGTGGGCCCTGGAGGACCCGGTCCCGGCCGACCCGATGGAGCGCCTGCAGGTCTGCAACGACCTCAACGTCGCCTTCAACCTCGTCAAGACCGCCGTCGCCGGGGACACCCTCCTGGTGACCAGCGAGCACATCCTCCCGCGCGGCGCCGACGTGCGCGGCCTGCTCGGCCTGGCCGTCCCGCTCGTCCTGCAGGGCGTGCAGCTGTGGCACCAGCGCGCGACCGGTCAGGATGCCGAGGGGCAGCAGGCGGACGGAGAGCCGCAGGCATGAGCGACGTCGTCCGCCTCGAGGTCGCCGACGGCATCGGCACGATCGTCCTCGACCGCCCGAAGATGAACGCCCTCGACTCGACGATGCAGCATCGCCTCGTCGAGGTCGCCGAGGAGGCCGACCAGCGGTCGGACATCTCCGCGGTCATCCTCTGGGGCGGCGAGAAGGTCTTCGCCGCCGGGGCGGACGTGAAGGAGATGGCCGAGATGTCCTACACGGACATGTCGGCCCACGTGCGACTGCTGCAGCGGTTCTCCCGCGCGATCGCCGCGATCGGCAAGCCGACGGTGGCCGCGATCACCGGCTTCGCCCTCGGTGGCGGCCTCGAGCTCGCGATGTGCTGCGACTTCCGCATCGTCGCGAGCAACGCCAAGCTCGGCCAGCCCGAGATCGCCCTGGGGATCATCCCCGGGGCCGGTGGCACCCAGCGACTGCCGCGCCTGGTCGGCCCGGCCAAGGCGAAACAGATGGTCTTCACCGGTCGCCCCGTCAGCGCGCAGGAGGCGCTGTCCATCGGTCTGGCCGACCAGGTCGTCGAGCCGGACGAGGTCCTGGGTGCCGCGCAGGCGATGGTCGCCCCCTTCGTCGGGGGACCCGCCCAGGCACTCAAGGCCGCCAAGGAGAGCATCGACCGCGGCCTCGAGGTCGACCTGCAGACGGGTCTGGAGATCGAGGCCCTGCAGTTCACCGGTCTCTTCGCCACCAAGGACCAGAAGAGCGGCATGCGCAGCTTCGTCGAGAACGGCCCGGGCAAGGCCACCTTCGAGGGCATCTGATGGTGCCGGACCCGGTGGCCACACCGGCCGCCAGCGCCCGGGACGTGGCGCGCGCCTTCGAGGACAACAAGCTCGCCCAGGTGCTCTACCACGACTGGGAGGCACAGACCTACGACGAGAAGTGGTCGATCTCCTTCGACGAGCGCTGTAGGTCGATCGTGCGCGAGCGGTTCATGCGCGTGCTCGAGTCGACCCGGCACCCGGGGGAGTCGCTGCCGTACGGCACAGTCCTCGAGCTCGGGGCCGGGACGGGGTTCTTCTCCCTCAACCTCAAGCAGGCGGGTCTCGTCGAGGACGTCCACGTCTGCGACCTGTCCCCGGGCATGGTCGCCGCGGCCAAGGCCAACGCGCAGCGCCTCGGCTTCACCATCGAGGGGCAGGTCGCCGACGCAGAGGCGCTGCCCTTCCGCGACGACAGCTTCGACCTCGTCGTCGGGCACGCGGTGCTCCACCACATCCCCGACGTCGAGGCCGCCCTGCGCGAGGTGCTGCGGGTGCTGCGCCCCGGCGGGCGCTTCGTCATCGCCGGAGAGCCGACGACCATCGGCCACTGGTACGCCCGTCATCTCGGTCGCCTCACCTGGGAGACCGCCACCCGCGTGACCCGGCTGCCCTTCCTGAGGGACAAGTGGGCCCGCGAGCAGGCCGAGCTCGACGAGTCCTCCCGCGCCGCCGCACTCGAGGCCGTCGTCGACCTGCACACCTTCGACCCCGCAGAGCTCGCCGAGACGGCACGTCGCGCGGGGGCGGACGCGGTCGGCACGGCCACCGAGGAGCTCCTCTCGGCCTTCGCCGGCTGGCCGATCCGCACCTTCGAGTACGCGGTACCCGAGGGGGCGCTCGGCTTCGGCTGGGCGAAGTTCGCCTACCGCACGTGGACGACGCTGATGAAGGTCGACTCGGCGCTCGACGGCGTCGTGCCGCAGAGGTTCTTCTACAACGTCGGCGTGAGCGGTGTGAAGCCCCAGAAGACCCCCGGGCGATGAGTCGGGGCCACGGGTTCACGTGGTGGCACTGGGCCCGGTGGGTGGTGGCCAACCGCGCCTGGAGCCACCACCACGTCCTCGGGTACCTGCGGATGGTCCGGGCGCGGATGACCACCCCGGGGCTCGTCTTCGAAGGGCCGTGCTTCATCGGCCCGGACGTGCAGTTCCAGGTCACCCCCGGCACGGCACGGCTCGTCATCGGCGCCTACACCCACATCGGCGGCGGGACCGCCCTGCGCGCGCACGAGGGCACACTGCGCATCGGTGAGAAGACGGTGCTGGGCATCCGCAACACGGTCAACACCTGGCTCGACATCGAGATCGGGGCGTCGTGCATCTTCGCCGACGACGTCTACGTGTGCGACTTCGACCATCGCACCGACGACCTCGACCAGCCGATCAAGGACCAGGGCCTGGTGAAGTCCCCGGTCCGCATCGGCGACGACGTGTGGGTCGCCACGAAGTGCGTGGTCACCCGCGGCACCGACATCGGTGACCACTCGGTGGTCGGTGCCGGCGCCGTCGTCCGGGGGGCCCATCCCCCCTTCGTCGTCCTCGGGGGAGTACCCGCCCGGGTGCTCAAGGTGCGCCGCCCGGTGGCCGTCTCCGCGGCCGAGCTCGACCTGCCGGAGGGCTGGTGACATGAGCGAGGTACCCCGCGAGCCGCTGGACGTGCTCGTCGTGCACATCCCGCAGGAGTCGACCCGTGCGGTGCTCACCGCGCTCTTCGCCGCCGGCGCCGGGGAGGTGGGGGAGTACCGGGAGTGCGCCTTCGTCATCCCCGGTCAGGGGCAGTTCCGCCCCGTGGGATCGGCCAACCCCACGATCGGAACCGTCGGTGAGCTCGAGCACGTCCGCGAGGACCGCGCCGAGGTCACCTTCCCCAGATCGCGAAGGGGGCTGGTGGTCAGTGCTCTTCGTCGGGCCCACCCCTACGAGGAGCCCTCCTTCCACGTGCTGGAGAACGCCGCGGACTGACCTGATTCGTCCGTTCCCTGCCCTTCGAGGCTCCTTCGTCGCACCTCAGGAGCCGGAGTTTGCGCAGCAAGCGTCTCGAAGGGTGTGGTGAAGGGCACGCCTTGGCGCCTTGGTGCTCCCGCTGTTCGCTCGTTAGCGTGAGAGCGCTGGGAGACTCCTCACACCTTTGGTCCGAGCAGGTCTCGAGGTGGCAGGATCGGCCCGGTACCCAAGCCCCCTGACCCAGGAAGAGGACGATTCACCGATGAACATCGTCGTCTGCGTGAAGCACGTGCCGGACGCCCAGTCCGAGCGTGGATTCAACGAGGACAACACGACCGACCGCGACGGCGTCGACGGGCTCCTCTCCGAGCTCGACGAGTACGCCGTGGAGCAGGCGCTCCAGATCGCCGAAGCCGGCGAGGGAGAGGTCACCGTCCTGACGGTCGGCCCGGCCGACGCCGCGGACGCCGTCAAGAAGTCCCTCCAGATGGGTGCCGACAAGGGTGTCCACGTCTGCGACGACGCGATCGCCGGGTCCGACGCCCCCGCCACCTCGTTGATCCTCGCCGAGGCCATCAAGAAGGCCGGCTCGCCCGACCTCGTGATCACCGGTATGGCCTCGACCGACGGCACCATGGGTGTCGTCCCGGCGATGCTCGCCGAGCGACTCGGCCTCCCGCAGGTCACCTACGCCTCGGAGCTGACCGTCGAGGACGGCACCGCCACGATCCGTCGTGACGGGGACACCGCGAGCGAGACCGTGCAGGCATCCCTCCCGGCGCTGGTCTCGGTCACCGACCAGATCAACGAGCCGCGCTACCCCTCCTTCAAGGGCATCATGGCCGCGAAGAAGAAGCCGGTCGAGGAGTGGGCGCTCGCCGACCTCGGCGTCGACGCCGGTCAGGTCGGTCTCGCGAACGCGTGGACCGCGGTCGAGCAGACCACCAAGCGTCCGCCCCGCGAGCAGGGCACCATCGTCACCGACGAGGGCGATGGCGGCACCAAGCTCGCCGAGTTCCTCACCACCCACAAGTTCGTCTGAGCGACGACTCCACAGATTCAAGGAGCACAGACATGGCTGAAGTCCTCGTCCTCGTCGACCACGCAAACGGTGAGGTGAAGAAGCCCGCCGCGGAGATGTTGACCCTCGCCCGTCGTCTGGGTGAGCCGTCCGCCGTCTTCATCGGCCCCGGCGCCGAGACCGCCAAGGACCTCCTCGCGCGTTACGGCGCGGAGAAGGTCTACAGCGTCTCCGACCCGGCCGCGCTGGAGTCCCTCGTCGCCCCCCAGGCCGAGATCCTCGCGCAGCTGGTGGCGGAGAAGCAGCCCGCCGCGGTCCTGATCCCGAGCAACTCCGGCGGCAAGGAGATCGGCGCCCGCCTCGCCGTCAAGACCGAGTCCGGTCTGATCACGGACGCAGAGGACATCCAGGCCGGCGACTCCGGCCCGGTCACCCTGCAGTCCGTCTTCGCCGGCAGCTACACCGTCAACGCGAAGGTCACCAAGGGCACCCCGATCATCTGCGTCAAGCCCAACTCCGCCACCCCGGAGCAGGCCAACGGCGCCGGTGCCTTCGAGGAGCTGGCCGCGAGCATCTCCGAGGAGGCCAAGGCCGCCAAGATCACCGCGTCCGAGCCGAGGAAGTCCTCCGGTCGTCCCGAGCTGGCCGAGGCGGCGATCGTCGTCTCCGGCGGTCGTGGCACCGGCGGTGACTTCTCCCCGGTCGAGACCTTCGCGGACACCCTCGGTGCCGCCGTCGGCGCCTCGCGTGCCGCGGTCGACGCCGGCTGGTACCCGCACTCCTCGCAGGTCGGCCAGACCGGCAAGCAGGTCTCCCCGCAGCTGTACGTGGCCGCGGGCATCTCCGGTGCGATCCAGCACCGCGCCGGCATGCAGACGTCCAAGACGATCGTCGCGGTCAACAAGGACGAGGAGGCCCCGATCTTCGAGCTCGTCGACTTCGGTGTCGTCGGTGACCTCTTCCAGGTCCTGCCGCAGGCGACCGAGGCCGTCAAGGGCAAGTGATCGATCCGTCCTGACGGTCGCGCTTCCCTGAGGCGCGCGCAGGACCCTCGAAGGGGGCTCCGCACCAATTCGGTGCGGAGCCCCCTTCGTTGTGCCGGCGCTGTCATCCCACGGGTACTGCCTGCACACGTGGTCCGGATGTGGCGACAGCGCCGTTTGCGGGTAAGGTCGCTGGTCGTTTCGCCTTGACGGTCGTTGATGCCCGGGGGCGAGGCCGAGGCGCAGTGGCACCACAGTTCTTCCCGCCCGCGCTCGTTCCCACCACGGTGACCCACCGTCGGCGCGGGGTGCTTTCTCATTTTCCCTCCACACCAGCTGAGGCACAGATCATCGAACACCAAGCAGTCCATGACGTCCCGAGTACCACGAGCGAGGACGCCATGCGGTCACCGGTCGACGGGCAACGGGCCACGCCCCGGGGACGAGATCGGGTGGTGACGGGGGTCAGCGCGGGTGGCCTCGCCCTCTTCGTCGCGGCCGCCCTCGTCGTGCCCGACAGGGTCAGCACCTGGGTCGCCGAGGGCTCGTCGTTCAGCGGCCGATGGTTCGGCCTGTTCTGGCAGGTGCTGCTGCTGGTGACGTTCGCCATGGCCGTGCTGCTGGCGGCCACTCCGTGGGCCAAGGCGCGGCTGGGGGGCCTCGCCGCGCCGGAGTTCGGCCGGTTCAAGTGGGTGGCCATGATCATGTGCACCCTGCTGGCCGGTGGTGGCGTCTTCTGGGCCGCCGCGGAACCGATGTACCACTACGTGTCCACCCCGCCCTACTTCGGGGACGGTGGCGGTACTGACCCGGCCGCCGCCGCGCTGGGGCAGAGTTTCGTGGACTGGGGTTTCCTGGTGTGGGCCATCCTGGGCTCACTGGGCGCGGTGGTGATGCTCTACGGCGCTGAGCGCGGGATGCCGCTGCGGCCACGGACGCTGCTCTACCCGGTGATGGGGGAGCGCATCCGCACCAGCTGGGTCGGCTCGCTCGTCGACATCGTCTGCATCATCTCGGTGGTCGCCGGGACCGTGGGTCCGATCGGTTTTCTGGGGCTGCAGGTCGCCTATGGTCTGCACGGACTCTTCGACGTCCCCAACACCTATGGTGTCCAGCTTCTCGTCATCCTCGGGCTGAGTGCGATAGCGCTCCTTTCGGTGCTCTCGGGCATCGACAAGGGGATCCAGCTGCTCAGTCGGTTCAACGTCTGGATGGCCGTCGCGCTGATGGCCGTCGTCCTGGCGGTCGGATCGCTCGGGTTCGTGCTGAAGGCCTGGGTCGCCGGGATGGGCACCTACGCCGCCGACTTCGTCGGCATGTCGCTCTACCAAGGTGACCAGGAGTGGCTGGGTGGGTGGACCATCTTCTTCTTCGGTTGGTTCCTGGGCTACGCGCCGCTGATGTCGATCTTCATCGCGCGGATCTCCCGGGGGCGCACCGCCCGCGACCTGCTGGTCGCCACCTCGATCATCGCCCCGCTGGCGACGACGCTCTGGTTCAGCGTGCTCGGCGGGACCGCCATCTGGATCGAGCAGGGCAGTGCGGGGGCGATCTCCGAGCCGTTGCAGAGCGATGGGCTGCCCGCCGCGGTCATGGCCATCTCGCAGAACCTGCCCCTGAGCACCCTGCTCGCCGTGGGATTCCTGGTCCTGACGCTCACCTTCGTCGCGACCACCACCGACTCGATGTCCTACGCCGTCGCCCAGGCCTGCACCGCGCACGACTCACCCTCGCGGTGGCTGCGGGGGCTGTGGACGCTCCTGATGGGAGGGGGCGCGGCCACCCTGATCTCGGTTGGCGACGGGGGCATCTCCGCGCTGCAGTCCTTCATCGTCATCACCGCTGTGCCGGTCGGCTTCGTCATGCTCCCCAGCGTCGTCGCTGCTCCGGTCTACCTGCGCCGCTTGGCCATCGAGCAGGCCGCCCGGCGGGACGGGGCCGATGAGTCGGCTCCACGGGGCGAGTCCGACGAGGACCTTCGCCCCGAAATCGCCTTTACCGAAACGTGACTTTCGGGCGTTTGGTCGGTTACGGTCGCACTTGGCCATTCGGGCCGTCCCTGCACCACTCGTCTCGAGGTTCCTTGTGATTTCGTCCCGCTACGTCGGCCGGCACGGCAGTGCTGGTCGTCGCCGCGTCTCCGTGCCGTCGGTCGATGCCTCCCGGCTCACCCGCACGGCCGTGAAGTCCGTCGCCGGGGTGGGCATCGTCCTGGGGTCCGGGGCCTTCGTGATCGCGCCGTCGTCGGCCATCGGTGATGTCGAGCCGAGCGTCCTGGGTGCCGAGCAGTCCAACTCCGCAGCGGACCTTCTCGCCGGCCGCGACGCCGCAGAGGGCCCCGAGGTGTCCACGGTTTCACGCTCGGCCCAGCGCAGCGCACCGGCTGCGATCACCGCCCCCGACAAGGCCTCCGAGCAGGCCGACACGGGCGACCTGGAGGTCGAGCCGGTGGCCAAGCCGAAGCCGAAGCCGGAGACGCAGGAGGAGACGGAGGAGGCTGGCGCCGAGGGGACTGGTACCGAGGGGACTGGTACCGAGGACACCGAGTCGACGCAGCCCTCCGCCGGCGAGCAGTCCACGCCCGAGCCGCAGACCTCCCAGCCGACCGAGTCGGAGAGCCAGGAGAGCGCGACCCCGGAGCCGAGCAGTGGTGTGCAGACCGGTGGCTACGCTTCGCAGGCGGCGGCGATCGGCCTCGGCCCGAACGCGAGCGCTGTCTACTCGGCCGTGCGCAACCAGTTCCCCGACATCACCAACATCGGTGGCTACCGCGCCGGCGACCCCGGCGACCACGGCTCCGGTCGGGCGGCAGACATCATGGTCAGCGGCGCCCGCGGGGACCAGGTCGCCGCCTGGCTGCAGCAGAACGCCGGCAGCCTGAACATCAAGTACGTGATCTGGAAGCAGCGCATCTGGCGCCCGGGGTCCTCCTGGAGCTACATGGAGGACCGGGGGTCGGCCACGGCCAACCATTACGACCACGTGCACGTCTCGGTGCACTGACAGCATCAGAAGTCGTCGAATGTTGCCGCGATCAGGGTGACCACCCCGAACGAGTGACCATGCGCGGCCCGGTCCGACGAGGTCGGCGGTTCCCAGTTGCCGCTACGCCGTGGGCCACTGAGTCGGGATGATCGACTCAGTGGCCCACGGCGTGCATGCGTCATCTGACATCGTGCGTCAGAGGCGAGCGCCCTTGCGCTGGCGCGTCATGACGACCGCACCGACGCTGATGCCCGCGAGCAGCAGCCCGCCCAAGGCGAGAGCGGAGGTGTTGTCGTCGGTGGTGAAGCCATCCGTCTGGACAACGGCCGGGGTCTCGGCCCCAACGGTGTCGTCGGTGCTGGTGGTCGCGTCATCGGTACCGGTTGCGTTGTCGGTGCCCGTGCTGCCGTCGGTGCCGGTCGCGTCGTCGGTGCCCGTGCTGCCGTCGGTACCGGTTGCGTCGTCGGTGCCCGTGCTGTCATCGGTACCGGTTGCGTCGCCGTTCTGCGAGTCGTCATCAGCGTCGCCGGTGTCGCTCGGGAAGGCGCCGCTGAGGTCGATCGCCTGGCGCACGTTCTGCGACGGGTCGGCCGACGACTGGCCGTGGGCCTTCTGGGAGTGGACCTCGTAGGAGGCGTTCGGGTCGAGGGTGGTGACCTCATCGGCGCTCAGCTCGAGGGTGGCGCTGAAGCTGCCGCCGCTGATCTGTCCGGGTTGGACCCACGCTGTTCCCCGGTACGCGCTGGCGTCACCGGTGTTGATGGGGCCCGCCTCCGTCACGCCGACATAGACGCCGGGGGCCTCGCCGGAGTAGCCGCTGCCCTGGACGGCGACCTGCACTCCGTCCGGGCCGGCTTGGGTCACCGACACCGACAGGGACGGCGACGCGGCACTGCGTGCCGTGGCTCCGGGAGCGACTGCCAGCAGTGCCGCCATGAGGAGGAGGGAGAAGAGGCCGGCGAAGGCGGTGCGTGACCGCATCGAAGCCAAGGGGTGATTCATTCTGCGTGCCTTTCGAGGTGGTGGGGCGGGTCGGAATCTGACGCACCCTTCGAACAAAGGTGAGGCTAACCTAAATTAGGGTAGCCTCACCACAGTTTGCAGGATGTTCGTCAAAGGAGAGGCCGGGTACGTCGAATGTGGTCCGCAAAGGCATGGGTTCGCCGGATCTGTCTCGTACTGGCGACTCCCTTCGCTCTTGTCCTCCTGGGGACGGGAACGGTGTACGCCGACAGCAGCAGCTCCCCGGCCTCGCCGAGTCGGCAGTGCCGGGCGCAGGGCACCGACCTGACATGGGGCTTCAAGGAGAGCTTCCGCTCCTACATCTCCAGCTCGATCGCCGACGGGGACTGGTCCACCAGTGGGGACGCCACCTACGCGACCCCGCACTTCATCTGGGCGAAGGGGAAGGGTGCCTTCGAGAGCGGGTCCGGCACCGGCTCGGTCGCCTTCGAGGGGTCGATCACCTTCACCGGTCACGACGGTGCCTTGGGCGTGACGATGAGTGATCCGCGGGTGCGCGTCGACGGCGAGAGCGCCGTGCTCGTGCTCGACATCGTCAGCGGGACGATGGAGGCGGCGATGGCGGGGGAAGACGACACGACGACCCAGTCGGACGTCCCCTTCGTCACTCTTGACCTGAGCGACGCCGAGGTCGACACCGCATCCGGCCAGACGACGATCACGGTCACTGATGCCCCGACGACGCTCACGACGAAGGGCGAGGAGGCCTTCTCCAACTACCCTCCCGGCACTGCCTTCGACCCGATCTCCCTGACGATCACCACAGATTCCCAGTGCCGTCCCGAGATGGCCGCGGCGGCATCGTCTGACCCGACGGAGTCGGATGACGACGGTATGGCCCTGGCCGTGGTCGGTGGGGCAGGGCTCGCCGTGTGTGCGGGGGCGGCCACGCTGGTGCTTCGTCGACGGAGGCACGCCGCATGACCGGGTCTGCACAGGTGCGTTGCCGACTCCTGATGCTGCTCACGGCCTCGCTGGTCGCCCTCGCGGGCTGTGGCACCAGTACCGGTCAGCCGGTCGGTGACGACGGTGCCAGTGCGGTGACGACGACGCCACTGTCGCAGGTGACACCCATCGACTCGCCGCGCACCCACCAGGGGCCGAGCACTGCCCTGCTCACTGACGAGCACGTCGATCCGATCACGACGGACACGACGCCACAGCTACCGGCGAGCGTGACCTCCCATGACCGCGGGGGCGACCGGCCGGTCGATGTCACCGATGCCTCTCGCGTCATCGCGATGGATCTCTCCGGAGCCTTGGCAGCGACCGTCCACGGCCTGGGTTTGGGCAAGACCCTTGTCGGGCGGGATCAATCAACGACCTTCCCCGGTGCGGAGGATCTGCCGGTGGTGACCTCCGGTGGTCATTCGATCAATGCCGAGGCCGTGCTCGCACTGGAGCCCTCACTGGTGATCACGGACGGCTCCATCGGTCCCAGGGACGTCGTGGAGCAACTGCAGGACGTGGGGGTGACGGTCGTCTTCGTCGAGAACGATGCCTCCTTCGCCGGGGCGGCACGTCTGGCCGAGGACGTCGGCGCGATCTACGGAGTACCAGGCGTGGGTGCCCAACTCGCGCAGCGGATCACTGACGAAGTCGAGCAGACCACGCAGCAGATCGAACGACTCGCGCCGCATGCCCGCAAGGAGAAGGCCCGAATGATCTTCCTCTACATCCGGGGCAACTCCGGGGTGTACTACCTCTTCGGCGACGAGTCCGGCGCGGACGACCTGATCGAGGGTCTCGGCGGGATCGACGTCGCATCCGAGCAGGGATGGCCGGGGCAGCGCCCGATGACCGACGAGGCGATCACCTCCGCCAACCCGGACCTGATCCTCGTCATGACCGACGGGCTCACGTCCGCCGGCGGCATCGACCATCTGCTGCAGGACAAGCCGGCGCTCGCGCTGACGAATGCCGGCCAGAACCGCCGCTTCGTCGACATGGCCGACGGCGACATCCTCTCCTTCGGTCCCCGCAGTGCCCGGATCCTCGCAGCGCTGGCGCGAGCGGTCTACGCACCCGAGGGTGGGGCCTCGTGATCCGCAGCACGTCCATCCACGTGGTCCTGCTCCTCCTGGTGGTCGTCGGTCTGCTTCTCTCCGTGTCCATCGGCCAGCTCGGGGTCGGGGCGAAGGGGGCGGCCGGCAGCCTGCTCGACGCCCTGGGCTGGTCGACGACATGGGTGCCGCAGCCGGAGATCATGAATGCCTCGCTGCAGCAGATCCGCTTCCCCCGGGCCCTGATGAGCATGCTCGTCGGCGCCGGTCTTGCCGTGGCCGGCGCGGTCATGCAGGCGATCTTCGGCAACCCCCTTGCCGAGCCGGGCGTCGTCGGAGTCTCCGCCGGAGCCGCGCTCGGCGCCGCTGTCGCCATCGCGGCCGGGGCCACGTTCCTGGGTGTGTGGGCGATCGCGGCGGCCGCCTTCGTCGGTGGATTCGCCTCGACACTGCTGGTCTACCTCGTCTCCCGCAGCCACGGCCGCACCGAGGTCGTCACCCTGCTGCTCACCGGCATCGCGGTCAATGCCTTCGCCGGTGCGGGCATGGCGCTGGTGATGTTCGCCGGCAGCACCGGTACCCGTGAGCAGATCGTCTTCTTCCAGCTCGGCACCCTCAATGGAGCGCGCTGGCCCGAGGTCGTCGTGGTCCTGCTGGTCACTCTGCCGGCGGTCGCCGCCTGCTGGGTCCTGGCCCGGCAGTACGACCTGCTCTCGCTGGGGGAGCGGACAGCCGCCCACCTGGGTATCCGGGTGGAGCGATTGCGCAGCGGGTCGATCGTCCTCGTCGCGCTGCTCACCGCAGTGGGGGTCGCCTTCGCCGGGATCATCGCCTTCGTCGGGCTCGTGGTGCCGCACCTGCTGCGGATGGTCCTCGGCCCCGGGCACCGGATGCTCATCCCGGCAAGCATGCTCGGCGGAGCCGTGCTGCTGGTGTGGGCCGACATCGTGGCCCGGACGGCCATGGAGGCCGCCGACCTGCCGATCGGTCTCCTCACCTCGCTCATCGGTGGTCCGTTCTTCCTGTACCTCATCATCCGCTCCCGCCGCCGGGCGGGGGGCTGGGCATGACCGACATCGTCCTGACCGACATCGGCTGCCACCGCGGGGGCCGGGAGGTGCTCAGCGGCGTATCGCTGCGGGTGGAGCCGGGACGCCTGCTCGCCCTCGTAGGTCCCAACGGCGCAGGCAAGTCGACCCTGCTGGCGTTGATGTGCGGCGACCTGCCGCTCTCCAGCGGGGAAGTGCTCATCGGCGGCCGTCCCCTGCGGCAGTGGTCGGCGAGCGAGCTGGCGCGGGAGCGTGCGGTTCTCCTGCAGAGCAACGAGGTGAGCTTCGGCTTCACCGGACGCCAGGTCGTCGAGATGGGCCGCAATCCTTGGTCGGGGCGACCCGAGGCGGACGAGGACGAGCAGGCCGTGGACGAGGCGATGACTGCAGCCGATGTCCACCACCTCGCCCATCGGCCCTTCAGCACCCTGTCCGGGGGCGAGCGGGCGCGCGTCAGCCTCGCCCGGGTGCTCGCCCAACGCACCGCCACCGTCCTTCTCGACGAGCCGACCGCGGCACTCGACCTGCGCCACCAGGAAGAGATCATGACGCTCGCCCGACGTCTGACCCACGAAGGGAAGGCGGTCATCGTCGTCCTGCACGACCTGTCCCTCGCCGCCGCCTACGCCGACCAGATCGCCGTCATCGCCAACGGCACCCTCGGTACGGTCGGCAGCCCGACCGAGGTCCTCACCCCGCAGCTGGTGCGCTGCGTCTACGGAGTGGACGCGCACCTGCTCACCTCACCCGACGGCCACCTCGTCGTCGTGCCCGATCGCGAATTCGTCACCACCCCACCACCATTGGAGTCATCATGACCATCAGCACACCGGCGCCGATCATCACGTTGTCCACCCTCGTTCGCGAGGGCTCGAAGGTCGAGCACGAGGCCGCAGAGGGCTCGACCTTCATGTCCGAGCTGCTCGCCGGACGCCTCGACGCGGAGGGGTACGCCCATTACCTCGCCGTGCTTCGCCCGGTGTACGCCGCGCTGGAGGAGGTCGGGCGCGAGCTGGCCTCGAACCCACTGGTCGCGGTGGTCCTGGACCCGGAGCTGGAGCGTCTCGCCGCACTCGACGCGGACCTGGACTTCTGGACGAAGGGGGAGGGGTGCGCAGTCACCAGTCGGGCCGCTGACGCCTACGTCGCCCGGATCGAGGCCACTCGGCGGGACCCCAAGCTCTACATCGCGCACCACTACACCCGCTACCTCGGTGATCTCTCCGGCGGTCAGGCGATCGGCCGGATCCTCACGCGCACCTACGAGCTCGAGCGGCCAGAGGGTGTGCGCTTCTACGAGTTCACCGAGATCCCCAAGCCCAAGCCCTACAAAGACGCCTACCGTGCCCGTCTGGACGCACTGCCCCTGACCGAAGAGGACAAGGACGCAGTTCTCGCAGAGGTCAAGGACGTCTTCGGCCTCAACGGAGCACTCTTCACCGAATTGTCGACGAACATCGTCAAGCAGTAGCCAGCCAAGGCCGGGAGTGCCGATGCCGCCCGCAGGGGTCGCGTCAGGTGACACGGTGATCATCAAGGTGACCTTCGTGCCACCTGATCAGCGTGCACCTGGGAAGGGTGCGCATCGCCGGAAAGGGGCAGTTCGCATGCACCCCAACCCGAGCAATTCGCGCAAATCGAATATGGGACGTCACCAATAAAGCATCAGAAGCAGCATCTGATCGGCAGATACATCGGTGAGTGGCGTCCAACTCGTCGCAGACAACCGCGCCATCTTGGAGGTGAAGCGACTGTGTCAGTCGCTCCCGCGGGTGACGGCCGAGTTCAACGACGGAGCGGACGATGCGCATGGCCGAGGCCACCGGTACTCCAAGAAGCGCCGCGTGCGCACCACGGACCGCACCTTCTGCCCCGGGGCAGAAGGTGCGGGACCTGCTGGAGCGTGACTTCACGGACGATGACCCAGTCGCCGCTACGTCGGCGACATCGCTCACCTGCCGGTCGCTGAAGGAAGCAACCTATTCCTGGCTGCTGTCTTGGCGCACCCTCGCGTCATCACAGCCACGACCCGATGTCAGTGCTCGCCGAATACCTCATGCAGCTTCGCCTCGTCCTCTGCGGAAAGGTTGGTGTGCACGAGTTCGGCGTTCAGGTCACCGAAGGCATCGTGGACCTTGTCCTGTACGGCGTCAGAGGTAAGGACGAAGAGCGCAGACGTCCCGGGCGTCACCGACTTCTTGGTTTCTTCGATGAACTCGTCGTCGATCCCGACGTCGCGCAGCGAGCCGGCGAGTGCGCCACCCGCCGCGCCCAACGCAAAGCCGAGCAGCGGGATGAAGAACAGCAGGCCGAAGAGGAGACCCCAGAACGCCCCACCGAGCGCCCCGGCGCCCGTCAGGTCGTTCAGCTGTCGGGTCTTCGGCTTCTTCTTACCCTCGGTCCATTCGACCAGAGCCGCGTCGTGGATCTTGATCAGCTCCTGTCGCTGCAACCCTTCAAGGGTGTCAACGGCTCGTTGCGCATCGCCCTCTTGGGGGAACTTCCATACGGTCAATGTGGCCATGATGATCTCCTGGTTGTGAGTATCAGTACGGACCTTCGGATCATAGTCGCGACTCTCGCGGTGTGGTGAAAATCACAGCATGTGCTGGCTGAGGACCGATCCGGCCACCAGCAGCCTCTCGAGGTGTACCGCGCGACCCAGCGACTACCCTCCCGATCGGACCCTCAGTTGCCCTTCCCGCTCGTGTTGCCCAAACTCCGGATCGGTCTCGGCTACTAGACATGAGGAGCCTCGACATCCAGGCATGGATCTGATCGCGGTCATCTTGATGCCCGGAACCCCGCAGGCCAAGTCACGTGGCTCTGCCTTCGCCCTGGGCTGGGTCCTCGGGCTCGTCATCGTCAACGTGATCGTGGCATCCCTCGGCCTCGGTGCCCTGCTCTCGGGCCTCAACCCATCGCTGACGGACCCTCATCGGGGCCATGGTGCGTGGATACCATGACGCCATGGCGCCGCTTCGTCGAGGACTCATCTTGGCAGGTGCTGCCTCCGTCATTTTCGGGGTGATGGGCATCGCCTTGCTTGTCGAGGGGGACTCGGCCAATGCGCGAAGCACCTTCGCTGTAGGCGTGATTGTCGCGGCCACGAGCGGCGCCTCGGTCATCTACGGAGTCGACCGGTGGGAACTCCCGCGCCAATCGGCGATCCATTTCACGATCATGCTCTGCACGGTACTTCCTGCGCTGATCTTGAGCGGCTGGTTCCCCCTCAACAGTCCTCTCGCCTACCTCGTCGTGATCGGGATCTTCCTCATCACGGGGCTCGCGATATGGCTGGTGATGTTCTTCATCTTCGGCGTGGTCCTGCGTGGCCGCGGTGGCTGAACAGCTGGGATCTTGGAGATTGAGGCCTTCGATTCTGCAGTTGGACAGGCTGAACTCGATCGCGGCAAGGTTTCGGGTGCGGTTTGCTCGCACGGCCTTGGACACGGTCATGAACGCGGGACACGCGAGCGGCAGGCCCATGGAGTAGCACTGCACCGGCGCCGGCCCGGCTTCACAACAGTTTGGGCAGGACGGCCAGGAAGGCGATGCCGACGATCATGAGGACGGAGGTCATCGTCACAAGAGCCCACGCGAGGACGCGTGATTCGATGCGGGTGGTGAAGGCGGCGAAGAAGAGGACCAGCGCGAACAGCACCGTCAGCAGGGTGTAGCGGTCACCCCGCGCGTTGTCGTCCAGGCCTTCTTGGAAGAGAGCGTCGGCACGCTCGTCCGCGGTTGCGGCCCTGATGGACCCTGGTGGGAGGTAGGAGTCGAGCTGGAAGGGGCTCTTGGGGGCTGAGGGGTTCGTCAGGGGTTTCGTGGACTTCCACTCTTTGAAGGCCACCTCGAAGTGGGGGGTGAAACGCTCTTGCGCGAAGTCAGCGAGCCGTTGGTCATCTTCGGCAACGGCCTTCAGATAGATGCCGAAGATCTGCAGATCAATGGCGCGCGCGGCGTCGGCGTGCGTGGCCTGGCGGGATGCCTCGATCCGCTGCGCGGACGCCTTCGAGAAGTTGATGGACATGTTGCCGCCCCACTTGCTGCTCTCGAAGCCGCTCCACGCGGTGAGCACAGCCGTCAGGGACAGCACGATGACGATGATCGTCTCCCGGGCCTTCCCGGCACGGTCATCAGTCTGGGCAGACATGATGGGATACCAGCGGTCTAGCTCAAGGCTTTGCTCTTGAGCGAGTCGTACTCCTGCTGCGTGATGGTGCCCTCGTCCAGCAACGCCTTCGCCTTCTGAATCTGATCAGCGGGTGCAGGAGTGGCCACGGACTTGATGTAGGCGTCCTGCGCATCAACGGCCGACTGGACCGTCCGGGCACGTCGGCGCGCCATCCCGTCGCCACGAACGAGCAGGTACACCAGCGCGGTGAGCAATGGGACAACCAACAAGAAGACGACCCACACCACCTTGACGATGCCGCGGGTCTCATGGTCGGCGAACAAGTCGCCGATGATCGAGAACAACATCATCAGATAGAAGAGAAAGCCGAAACTCACGATGATGAGCCAGAGAACATCCCAGAACGACATCTACGCTCCCCTTTGAATCTCGCGAAGGCGTCCTTTGCCGTCGGCCCTCTTCGTGTTTCATTCTGTCAGCGTGATGTCTCCATGTCTACGCTGCAGGCTGATCCGCCATCAAGGGACGCCTCGAAATCTCGGCGACAGCTCACGTTTCTGAATTCTCGCCTCTCTCCTCTTACACACGAAACGACTGCACCCCGGAAACATCGTGCATTCGGAGAACCTCGGATCCTGCCTGACTGAGAGCGCGCAACTCGGCTGTATCGTTGCCTGCAGGGTGAGTTGACTCACCCTCAACAGGTGAAGATCGGATCGGTCTCAACAACCGGGGCCGCCTTGGCATCTGGGGCGCGGATGTGATCTGAAGGGAGTGGCTGTGGGCGCTGCGATCGGTGACATTCTGCCGCTGGCGTTGGGGGTTGCGCTGAGTCCGGTGCCGATCATCGCGGTCATCCTGATGCTCGGAACCCCGCAGGCCAAGTCACGTGGCTCTGCCTTCGCCCTGGGCTGGGTCCTCGGGCTCGTCATCGTCAACGTGATCGTGGTGCTGGCCGCCAGCGGCTCGGACGATCCCGACTCGGGTGCATCGATCGGGGTCGACATCCTCAAGATCGTGCTTGGTGCGCTGTTCCTGGTGATGGCCGCCGGGCAGTGGCGCAAACGCCCTAAGCCGGGCGAGGAACCCGTGATGCCCACGTGGATGGCCGCGATCGACGGTTTCGGCATGCCGGCATCCCTCGGCCTCGGTGCCCTGCTCTCGGGCCTCAATCCCAAGAACCTGGCGCTCACGCTCGCCGCGGCGGCCGGCATCGCCCAGGCGGGACTGTCCGGCGGACCGACCACCATCGCCATCACCGTTTTCGTCGTCATCGGCTCGGTCACTGTGGCCGGCCCCGTGTTGTTCTACGTGTTCGCTGCGTCGAAGGCCGCTGGCCCGCTCGCCTCGATCAAGGGGTTCATGTCCGATCACAACGCGGTCATCATGATGGTCGTCCTGCTCATCCTCGGCGCGAAGATGCTGGGCCAGGGCATCGGCGGACTGACCACCTGAGCGGTTTCGTCGGCCCGTGCGAAGCCCAACAGATGCGACAGACTGCTGAAGAGGCCATCGAACCACCGTTTACCCACGCCGCCGACCTTCTGTACAGATTTGCATTTTCGGGCCTTCCATGTTTTGGGTGACAGTGGAAGAGTCAGGCCATGTCAATCAGGCCAAAGCCGGCATCGTCCACCATGGCCGAGCAGCAGAGCGATCTGCGCGCGCGTCTACCGTTCGACGACACTCAGGACTTCGACGACGCCAAGCGCGGGTTCGTGGGGCGTCGCGAGCCCAATGCGGTCCTCGCCGAGGACGGGCGCACTGTGTGGGACAACGACACCTACGCCTTCATCCGGGGTGAGGCCCCGGACACGGTCAACCCCAGCCTGTGGCGGCAGTCGACCCTGGTCGCGACCGATGGCCTGTTCGAGGTCGTGCCAGGTATCTACCAGGTACGCGGGATGGACCTGTCGAACATCAGCTTCGTCGAGGGCGAGACCGGGGTGATCGTGATCGACCCGCTGATCTCCACCGAGACCGCCGCGGCGGCTCTCGCGCTCTACCGCGAGCACCGCGGTGACCGTCCGGTCGTGGGGGTGATCTACACCCACTCCCACGTCGACCACTTCGGCGGGGTCAAGGGAGTGATCACCCAGGAGGACGTAGATGCGGGCCGGGTGCCGGTGCTCGCTCCGGAGGGCTTCGTCGAGCACGCGGTCTCGGAAAACGTCTATGCAGGCACGGCGATGGGCCGGCGGGCCGGCTACATGTACGGCGCAGCCTTGCCCCGCAACGCCGAAGGCGCGCTCGGCGCCGGCCTCGGGCAGACGACCTCGACCGGCACGGTCACCTTCATCGCGCCGACCCTCGAGATCACCACGACCGGTCACGAAGAGGTCGTCGACGGCGTACGGATCGTCTTCCAGATGGCACCGGACACCGAGGCCCCCTCGGAGATGCTCTTCTACTTCCCCGACCACAAGGCACTGTGCGCGGCCGAGGACGCCACCCACAACCTGCACAACTTGCTGACGCTGCGCGGCGCCGTCGTTCGCGACCCGCACGTCTGGGCGAAGTACCTGACCGAGACCATCGACCTGTTCGGCGCCGAGGTGGAGGCGGTCTTCGCATCCCACCACTGGCCGACATGGGACAACGAGCGCGTCGTGGGCTTCCTGTCCCTGCAGCGTGATCTCTACGCCTATCTGCACGACCAGACGCTGAGGATGTTGAACAAGGGCCTGACCGGACCGGAGATCGCCGAGGAGATCACCCTCCCACCCGCTCTTGAGAACGCGTGGAGCACGCGCGGGTACTACGGCTCGGTGAGCCACAACGTCAAGGCCGTCTACCAGCGCTACCTCGGCTGGTTCGACGGCAACCCGGCCCATCTGTGGGAACACCCACCGGTCGAGAAGGCCAAGCGCTACGTCGACCTCGGCGGCGGCCCCGACGCCGTGCTCGCCAACGGACAGGCCGCGTTCGACTCCGGTGACTTCCGTTGGGCAGCCGAGGTGACCAGCCACGTCGTCTTCGCCCAGCCCGACCACGACGGCGCACGCGAGCTGCTCGCCGACACGCTCGAGCAGCTCGGGTACGGGTCGGAGAACGGCACCTGGCGCAACTTCTTCCTCTCCGGGGCCTTCGAGCTCCGAGAGGGCCAGTTCGGTACCCCCACGGTGACCGCATCGCCTGACATGGTCGCCCAGCTGAGCCCGGCGATGCTCTTCGATGCGATCGCGGTCCAGATCAACGGTCCGGCGGCATGGGATGAGAGCCTCTCGATCGACGTCGTCCTGTCCGACGCGAGCGAGCGCTACCGGCTCAGACTCTCGAACGGAGCACTCACCTACAGCTCCCAGCCGCAGCACGGCGATCCGGACGCCACCCTGACCACAACACGTCGCGCCCTTCCGGCCCTGGCGCTCGGCGGTCTCACGGCAGACGGTCTCGCCGACGCGGGCATCGAGCTCACCGGCGATCCGTCGACGATCGATCGACTGTCCGCGGTGCTGGACCCCGGCGACCCCGACTTCGCCATCGTCACCCCGTAGAGCCTCCGATGCGACAGTCAGTCGACGGCGCGTCGCAGGAAGCCACGCACCCCGACCAGCAGGAAGCCCGCGGTGGCGACGGTGACTCCGACCACGATCCATCCTGCTGGCAGGTGCGGTGCGGCGGTCAGCGTGCCGCGCATCCCCTCGGAGACGTAGGTCAGCGGGTTGAACAGCGTCACGACCTGGAACCAGCGCAGGCTGTCCAACGCCTGCCAAGGGTAGAAGGTGGCGCCGGTGAAGATCAGCGGCGTCAGTGCGACCGCGAAGATGACGTTGATCTGGTTGGGCGGGACCACCGTGCCCAGGACCAGACCGATGGCGCTCCCGGCGAAGCCGCCGACGACGAGCAGCACGACGAAGAGGGGCCAGTGTGCTCCCTGCACCTGGAGCCCGCCGGGCAGGATGAGGGCACCGAGCGGGAGGATCAGGGCTGCCGCGACGATCGCCCGGAGGGTCGCGAAGACCAGCTTCTCCAGCGCGACCGCCCACGGGGCCAGAGGCGCGAGCAGTCGGTCCTCGATCTCCTTGGTGAAGGAGAACTCGATGACCAGGGGCAGCGCGACGTTCTGCAGGGCGGTGAGCACGAGGGTCAGCGCGATGATGCCCGGCAGCAGCTGGGCACCGTAGTCGGGTCCGGCCGCGCCGATCTCGGGCAGGACCCTGCCGAAGACGAACAGGAAGGCCAGTGGCTGGAGCAGGGCCTGGGCCAGGAATCCGGGCAGGTCGTGACGCACGGTGTTCCACGTGTCCCGCTGCAAGAGGCCGACGAAGGCCCTGGTGGCCGTGGAGTTGGCGGTCATGCTGCTGCGGGCCATCGTGCTGCTGGTGGTGCTCATCGCAGGTCCCGTCCGGTCAGGTGCACGAAGACGTCCTCGAGGCTGCCCTCGAGACGGTGCACGTCGAGTACTTCACAGTTGTTGCTCTCTGCCACCGCGATCGCCTCGGCGAGGTTGGGCTCACCGAAGCACCGCACCCGCCAGCGGTCGTCGTCGAGCTCGACGGTCTCGACGACACCCATGGGTTCGAAGGCTGCGGCCGGGTCGACGCGGCCGCGCACGACCAGGTCGAGTCCCCGCCCCTCGGGCAGCAACCCGCGCAGACCGCTCGGGGTGTCGAGCGCGATGAGCTCGCCGTGGTCGACGATCGCGATCCGGTCGCACAGCCGGTCCGCCTCGGCCATGTCGTGAGTGGTCAGCAGGATCGTGGTTCCCGACGCCCGCAGCTCGGCGACCCGATCCCACAGGAACAGGCGCGACTGCGGATCCAGACCCGTGGTCGGCTCATCGAGGAAGAGCACCACCGGTTGGTGCATCAGGGCACGGGCGATCATCAACCGCTGCGCCATCCCACCGGAGTAGTTGTCCACCCGCTCGGTGGCGCGGTCGGCGAGGCCGAACTCCTCGAGCAGCTCGTCCGCTCGCCGTCGGCGCGCAGCGAGGCCGACCCCGAAGTAGGCACCGTGGAAGGTGAGATTCTCCCGCGCGGTCAGCGCTCGGTCGAGGTTCGCGCGCTGCGGCATCACGGCGATCCGACGCTTGACCTGCTGCGGCTGGGCAGCGACATCGATGCCGTCGATCGAGGCCGAGCCGCTCGAGGGACGCACGCGGGTGGTCAGCACCCCGATGGTCGTGGTCTTGCCCGCCCCGTTGGGACCGAGCAGACCGAAGATCTCACCCGGGGCGACGGTGAAGCTCACGCCCTTGAGCGCCTCCGGGCCGCGGGCGCCGTACTGCTTGCGCAGGTCCGACACCTCGATGACCGCATCCGCATCCGTCGCGGCCGTATCGGTGGTCGTCCCGGTGTCGGTGGTGGTTGTCATGTGATTCACTCCTGTTCCTCGGCGACGGTCATGGCCTGGGTGGCGCGGTCGAGGAACCGGGTGACGATCTCGACCTCGGAGTCGTCCAGTTGCTCCACGACGCCGCCCAGGCGTGCCGCCAGTGGGCCGAAGATCCGGCCGCCGGTCTCGTGCGCGCTGGTGGTGCTGGTCAGCACGGTGCGGCGACGATCCCGGGGGTGAGGGTGTCGCTCGGCATGGCCGGCTTCAACGAGCCGGTCGACGAGGGCGGTCGTGGCCGATGCGCTCAGGGGAAGGGCGTCGGCGAGCTCCCCGGGCGAGATCAGTGCGCCGGCGTCCTCCGCGCCCATCACGTGCGCAAGAGCGTTGAGGTGGGTGCGATGCACGCCCTGACGCTCAGCGCGCACATCGATCCAGTGGTTCAGCGCGGTCGTCAGTGCGCGCAGCGATCTCAGGAGCTCAGCGCGTGGTCCCGCCCCGTCCGGGAGCGCAGCGTGGGGGGCCGCCGGCTCAGGGGGTGGGCTCGAAGGCGGGTGGTACACAGTCACGGAAAGTATCGTACTCTTTCGGCAATGGAAAAGTTCGACACTCGAATGAGTTATCCGATCCTGATGCGCCCCATGGTCTCGCTCGTCGGCCCGCGTCGCTCCTGGCTGGTCGTGCTGCTGGGACTCGTCCTGGCGGGGCTGGCCCTGACGCTGGCTCCCGCACCGACGACCTCGGAGGACACTGCCTCGAACCTGCCGGCGGACTCGGAGTCGGCGCGGGCCGCGGACCGCCTCGCCGAGCTGCCGTCGTCGGACGAGGCGCCGGCCATCGTCGTCATCTCCCGTCCCGACGGCGACCTCACCGGAGAGGACCTCGGGTCGCTGCAGGGCCTGACACGTGCGCTCGCCGACTCGGCCGAGGGTGAGGTCTCCGGACCCGTTCCGGCCGAGGACCGCTCGGCCGCGCTGATCACCGTGCCACTGCCCGGTGACCTCACCGACCAGCAGAACGGTGCCGTCGTGGAGGACCTGCGGGCCACGCTCGCGCAGGCCCTGCCCGACGGCCTGCGTGGCGAGGTGACCGGGGGCCCGGCATTCCAGGCCGACCTCGGGAAGGTCTTCGAGGGGGCGGACGTCCGGCTCCTGGCGGTCACGGCCTCGGTCGTCGCCCTGCTCCTGCTGATCACCTACCGCAGCCCGTGGCTCTGGCTCGTCCCCCTGGCCGTGGTCGGGCTCGCCGACCGGACGGCACTGGCGGCGGCGGAGACCTTCTCAGCCCTCTCGGGGGTCGGCGTCGACGGGGCGATCACCGGCATTACCTCGGTGCTCGTCTTCGGCGCCGGGACCAACTATGCGCTCTTGCTCATCGCCCGTTACCGCGAGGAGCTGCGGCGACACGAGAGTCGCCACGAGGCGATGCGCCGCGCCGTCGGGCAGGCCGGACCGGCCATCCTGGCCAGTTCCGGGACCGTCATCCTGGCGCTGGCATCCCTCGGCCTGGCCGACGCGGCCTTCCTGCGTGGAATCGGTTTCGTCGGAGCGCTCGGTCTCGCCGTGGCAGTGGCATTCGCCCTGCTCCTCCTCCCCTCGGCGATGGTGCTCCCCGGCCGCTGGCTGTTCTGGCCATTCGTCCCCCGCAAGGGTCAGCACGACCCCACCAGGGATGGTGTCTGGGCGCGGCTGGGCCGGTCGGTGGGGCGTCGACCCGTCGCGGTGGCCGTGGTGAGTGTGCTGGGACTTCTCGCGCTCGCCTCGGCTGCTCTCGGAGTACGTGCGGGCCTGTCGCAGACCGAGCAGTTCCGTGACCCCCCGGAATCGGTTGTCGCGCAGGAGCGTCTCGCCGAGGCATTTCCGGCCGGGTTCTCCTCGCCGCTGCGCGTGGCTACCCACCCCGATGATGTCGAGACGGTGACGGCCGCCGCGAAGAGGGTGGGTGCCGTCGACGTGAGGACGGCCGGGACGCAGGACGACCTCGCCGAGGTTGACGTGGTGCTGGCCGACGCGGCCGGGACCAGTGGCAGTCTGGCGACCACCCGCGACCTTCGGGTCGAGCTCGCCGAGGTGGCACCAGATGCACTCGTGGGCGGGGAGGTGGCCGAGGACGTCGACTCCCGTGATGCCGCCACCCGTGACCGTGCGGTCCTCGTGCCCGTGGTGCTGGGCATCGTGCTGGTGGTGCTGCTGGTGCTGCTGCGCTCGGTCGTCGCAGCACTGGTGCTGACCACCACGACGGTCCTGTCCTACCTGTCGGCCCTGGGCATCGGGTGGTTCGTCTTCGAGCACTGGCTCGGGTTCTCGGCCATCGACCTCAGCGTGCCCCTGCTGGCCTTCATCTTCCTCGTGGCGCTCGGCGTGGACTACAACATCTTCCTGACCACTCGTGCCCGCGAGGAGGTGTTGGAGACCGCAGACACCCGCGGGAGCATCGTCACTGCCCTGGCGGTGACCGGAGGTGTCATCACGAGCGCAGGCGTGCTGCTTGCCTCCGTCTTCGCGGTGCTGGGGGTGCTACCGCTGCTGGTGCTGACCCAGGTGGGCATCATCGTCGGCGTCGGCGTCCTCCTCGACACGCTGCTCGTGCGCAGCGTGCTCGTGCCCGCGCTCATCACGATCCTGGGGGACCGCTTCTGGTGGCCCTCGAAGCCCCAGGCAGTGCACCACGCCCGACACGTCAGCGGGTGAGCGGTCGCGCAGAAGTCAGCGGGTGAGCGGTCGCGCAGAAGGTGGCGGGGAGCTGCCGTGGAAGGTCGCTGCGGTGTCCCGCATCCGGTCGTGCTGGTCCTTGAACGCGAAGGCCAGGGCCATGAGCACGACCAGGCCGATGAGGCCGAACCCGACCGCGATCGCGACCGACCAGCTGCCGCTGACGCCGAGCGTGGCGAAGGCGGCGGAGGTGATGACGGCGATGCCGATCGAGGTGCCGATGCGCTGTCCGGTCTGCATCACCGCTCCGGAGCTGCCGGCGTAGTCGAGCGGGATGTCGGCCAGGGTCAGGGTCTGGTTGGGGCTGATGACGGCTCCCTGTCCGACGCCGATGAAGGCCAGACTCGCAAGCAGCCACCATTCGCTCACCAGGCCCTGTGCCTGCAGCACGACGACCACGATGCTCAGCGCCAGTCCGACCAGCGCGAAGACCAGGCCACCGATGACGACCTTGCGTCCGTAGCGGTTGACACGTCTGCCGGCCCAGCTCGCGGCGTAGGCGGAGATCAGTGCGGAGGGGACACCGATGAAGCCGGCCTGGAGGGCGCTCTTGCCGGTGCCCTCCTGCAGGTACAGCGCCACGAGCACCCAGATGCTCGTCATGCCCAGGAAGTAGAGCATGACGATGACGCTGCCGTTGGTGAAGCTGCGGATGGAGAAGATGTCGAGGTCGACCATCGGGGCCCGGCCCGTGGCGCGGTAGTGCTGCTCCCACTTCACCCAGGCCCACCCGAGGAGGATGCCGACGGGCAACAGCAGCCAGAGCCACGCCGACGAGCGACCCTCGACGAAGGGGAACATCGTCGCCAGCACGGCCAGTCCGAGGAGGATCGAGCCGACCGGATCGAAGGACCGGGAGGCCTTGGGCGCCCCCGCCGCGGTGCGGCGCAGGAGCGGACGCGGGAACCAGCGCAGCGCGAGCGCGAGACAGAGCAGGCCCACGGGGACGTTGACGAGGAAGGTCAGGCGCCACCCCAGCTCGGGTCCACCGAGCTCGATGAGCAGGCCACCGAGCACCGGACCGATGCCGACCGCGACGCCGACGACGCTGCCGAAGTAGCCGAAGGCCTTCCCCCGCTCGGAGCCACGGAAGTACTGCTGGATCATCCCCACGCCCTGCGGGTTGAGCAGACCCGAACCGACGCCCTGAATGAAACGGGCGGCGTTGAGCGCGTCGGCATTGGGTGCCAGACCGGCGGTGATCGAGGCGAGGGTGAAGACGATGACGCCGAGGACGAAGATGCCCCCGCGCCCCATGAGGTCGCCCGCGCGTCCGGCAGCGACGAGGACGACGCCGAAGGTCAGGGCGTATCCGGCGAGCACCCACTGGGCGTCCGAGTCACTGGCGTCGAGGCCGTCCTGGATGGAGGGGAGAGCGACGTTGACGATGCTCACGCTGATCAGGGACATGAAGATCGCGACGAGCAGCACCCACAGCACACGCCAGCGGTGCGCGTCCGAGATCACGTCATGGGGATCTGAGACCGCGTCGGCCTGACCCGCCACCCGTGTCCTCCTCCGATCGATGTGTGCACCGTGCAGTCAAACGTTCGGACGTCGCCGCCCATTCCCCCAACCATCGCACCCGAGGGCCCCGGGCGCACCGGGCTCGCGCTGTCTCGCAACGCGCACGCCTCGGGCGCTCTGTGGCGACGGGGGCTCACCGGTAGTCGGGCAGCATCCCCGTCGGTTGGTCCTCCCATCCGAGGTCGCGGATCAGCCCCCAGCAGTCCGGCCTCGAGCCGTCGACGTCGGTCACTTCGTACGTGTCGGACAGCTGCCGCGCCGTGAACAGGGCGCCGTGGTGGCGGGCCACGCCGGCATCCGCCGCGAGGGCGGCCACGCCCCGCGCGACGTACGTCGGCGTCTCCGAGGCGCCGAAACCGGGCACCCGCTCGGCCGCTTCCTGCCAGGTCTCCTCGGTCACCTCGAAGTTCTCGAGCATCGCCTCCGAGCGCAGCCACCCCGGCGTCACGCCGACGACGGTCACCGGGAGCCCGGCCAGCTCGGCGGTCAGGCTCGTGATGAGACGGTCGATGCTGCCCTTGACGTAGTCGTAGAAGAAGCCGACGCCGTCGCGGTAGTCACGGTTGACCTCCCGCGGGCCGTCGGTCATCTCCACCAGGAGCCCGCCACCGGACCCGAGCATCAGCGGCAGGGCGAGGGCGCTGGTGATGACGTGCGTGTCGATGCCCATGCGCAGCATCCGCAGGCCACCGGCCAGGTCGTGCTCCCACAGCGGGGTGCCGAACTGCGCATACCGGTCCCCGCCGAAGATGTCGTTGACGAGGACGTCCAGCCGCCCGTGGCGCTCACGGATCCGCTCGACGAGGGCCCTCACCTCGTCCGGGTCGGTGTGGTCGACCACCTCGGCGACGCCCGCGCCGCCGGCCGCCTCGACGAGGTCGAGCGTGTCCTCGATCGTCTCCGGGCGCTCGATCTCGGACGCGCCGGATGTGCGGCTGCTGCGCCCGCTCGCGTGGACGAAGGCCCCCGCCCGGCCGAGCTCGACGGCCAGGGCTCGCCCGGCACCCCGGGTGGCGCCGGCGACGAGGGCAACGGTTCCGGACAGCGGCAGCTCGACCATGTCCCCAGCATGGCAGGGGCACCGATGGCGAACGCGGGAATAACCCCCTTCGTCCATCCGTAGACTCTGGGTGATGACCACGTACCTCGACCACGCGGCGACCACGCCCATGCTCCCGGCTGCCCGGGAGGCGATGGTCGAGCAACTGGCGATCGCCGGCAACGCCTCGAGCCTGCACGGCCCCGGCCGCGACGCGCGGCGCACGGTCGAGGAGTCCCGTGAGCAGATCGCCTCGGCGCTGGGCGCCCGGCCGAGCGAGATCGTCTTCACCTCCGGCGGGACCGAGGCGGACAACCTCGCGATCACCGGTAGCTTCCGCTCCGCCCGCGCGGCCGATGCACGCCGCACCCGCATCGTCGCCAGCGCCGTGGAGCACCACGCCGTCCTCGACCCCGTCGACCACGCCGTCGAGCACGAGGGCGCGCAGGCGACCTTCGTCGAGCCGGGGGAGTGCGGCACCGTCCAGCCGAGCGCCGTGCGCGCGGCGATCGAGACCGACCCCACCGACGTCGCCGCCGTGTCGGTGATGTGGGCGAACAACGAGGTCGGCACCGTCCAGGACGTCGCCGCCATGGCCGGGATCGCCCACGAGTACGGGCTGGCCTTCCACACCGACGCGGTGCAGGCGGTGGGGCACCTGCCCGTGGACTTCGCCGACAGCGGCGTGGACCTGATGAGTGTCAGCGCGCACAAGCTCGGCGGACCGATCGGCATCGGCGCCCTCGTGGCCCGGCGCGACGCCCGCCTGATCGCCCTCAGCCACGGTGGTGGGCAGGAGCGCGGCATCCGCTCGGGCACCCTGGACGTCGCCTCGATCCGAGCCTTCGCGGTCGCCCTGACCGAGTCCGTGGAGCGAAGGGAGGCGGAGGCCGCGCGCATCGGTGCCCTCCGCGACCGCTTCCTCACCGGGACGCAGCAGCTCGACCTCGACATCCGCATCACCGGCTGCTGGGAGGCCGGCGACGTCACCACGCGCCTGCCGGGCAACGCCCACATCACCATCCCCGGGTGCGAGGGCGACTCGATGCTCTACCTCCTCGACGCCGCCGGCGTCGCGGTCTCGACGGGATCGGCCTGCCAGGCCGGCATCCCGCAGCCCTCCCACGTCGTCCTGGCGATGGGACGCTCCGAGGAGGAGGCACGCGGCTCCCTTCGCGTCTCCTTCGGCGCGTCCTCCACCGAGGCCGATGTCGAGACGATCCTCGCCGCCCTGCCCGACGCCGTCGGACGGGCCCGTCGCGCGAGCGGAGCGGCCTGATGCGCGTCGTCGCCGCAATGAGTGGCGGGGTCGACTCCGCCGTCGCCGCCTCCCGGATGATCGACGCCGGTCACGACGTCGTCGGAGTGCACCTCGCCCTGGCCAAGGACGCCAAGACCCTGCGCGAGGGCGCCCGCGGGTGCTGCACCATCGAGGACGCCGGCGACGCCCGTCGGGTCGCCGACCGGCTGGGCATCCCGTTCTACGTGTGGGACATGGCCACCCCCTTCGAGCGGGACGTCGTCGAGGACTTCGTCGCCGAGTACGAGGCCGGCCGCACCCCCAACCCGTGCCTGCGCTGCAACGAGAAGATCAAGTTCGCCGCCCTGCTCGACAAGGCACTCGCGCTGGGCTTCGATGCCGTCGCGACCGGGCACTACGCCCAGATCGTCGACGGGCCCCACGGCCGCGAGCTGCACCGCGCCGTCGACGACGCCAAGGACCAGTCCTACGTGCTCGGCGTGCTCGACGAGGAGCAGCTGGCCCGCGCGTTCTTCCCGCTCGGGGACACGACCAAGCCGGACATCCGCGCCGAGGCCGCGCAGCGCGGCTTCGCCGTGGCCAAGAAGCCCGACAGCCACGACATCTGCTTCATCTCCGACGGCGACACCCGCGGCTGGTTGACGCAGCGTCTGGGCGAGCGCGAGGGCGAGATCGTCGACGAGGGTTCCGGCGAGGTCGTCGGCGAGCACCGCGGCTCCTACGGGTTCACCATCGGGCAGCGCCGCGGGCTCGGGCTCGACCGCTCCGGCCTGGACGGGCAGCCGCGCTACGTCACCCGGGTCGAGGCGGAGTCCAACCGGGTCTTCATCGGCACGGCCGACCTGCTCGGCGCCGACGAGATCGAGGCCGACCACGTGCGCTGGTGCGGTCCGGCCGCGTCCGGCAGCCACCGCCTCGGTGCCCAGATCCGCGCCCACGGCGAGGAGATCCCCGCGCTCGCCGAGGTCATCCAGGACAGCGCGGGCGAAGGGGGTGGGGCCCGGCTGCGGGTCCGCCTCGACACCGCGGTCCGCGGCGCGGCTCCGGGCCAGTCGATCGTGCTCTACGACGGGACGCGCGTCGTCGGGTCCGGGACGATCAGTCGAGCGGGTCGGGCTGCCCGCGCGGGTAGCGATGCGGCACGAGGCGGCGAAGCGGCCGGGGTGGGTCGAGGTAATCCCGCGACGGATGTCCCACCGGAAGTACCTCGAACCAATGGGGGCGCGGCGTGACCCTCGCCTCGGGCATCGGCTCCTGGCCGGGGGAGCGCCCGCGCGAGGCCGTCGTCACCGTCCGCGACCTGCTCGGTGACGGCATTCCCCACCTGCCCGAGCTGCCCGCCCGCGGCCCCGGCGCCGACATCATCGGCCGTGGTGCCGCGATGCTCGCCGACCTGCACGTGGAGACCCAGCCCTACGGATGGCGCTTCACCGATCGGCCGAGCCGGGAGGAAGGCAGGGCCCGTGGCTTCCTGCGCGAGGACCTCGACGAGCTCGCCGAGGCCTACGACGGGTGGACCGGCTCGCTGAAGCTCCAGGTCGCCGGCCCGTGGACCCTCGGTGCGAGCATCGAGCTGCCTCGGGGGGAACGTGCCGTCTCCGACCGGGGGGCGCGTCGTGACATCGCCGGGGCGCTCGCCGAGGGAGTGCGCCGGCACGTTGCTGATGTCGAGCGACTCGTGCCCGCAGCCTCGGTGGTCGTGCAGATCGACGAGCCCGGCCTGCCCGCTGTGCTCGAGGGGCGCCTGCCGACCCAGTCCGGCTACGGACGCCTGCGCGCCGTCGGCCGCGGCGAGGTGCGCGACGGGCTGCGGACGATCATCGATGCGCTCCGGGGGCACACCAGCGTCCTGCACTGCTGCAGCGGAGAGGTCCCGGTGACGCTGCTGCGGGAGAGCGGCGCCGACGGGATCTCCCTGGACACCTCGCGCGTCGACGGCCCCCGCTGGGAGCAGTTGGCAGAGGCCGTCGAGGCCGGCACCACCCTCTGGGCGGGAGCCGTCCCGACCTCGGGCGAGAGTGACTGGCGTGCTGCCCGCGACCGGCTCGTCGGCGACTGGCACCGCATCGGTCTGCCCGATGCCGCGCTGGGTGACCTCGTGATCACGCCCGCGTGCGGACTGGCCGGGGCACCCCCTTCGTCGGCGGTCTCGGTCCTGCGCACCACCGGCGATCTGGCCACCGCCCTGACGGACCTCGCCGCCGGCTGATCTCTCGTCGCCGCAGAGTGGCCCTTGTCACTTCCGATGACTTGGGACAGTCTTGGCCGGACAGTGGCAGTCCGGACCAACGAAGGAAGCGCGATGGCCCGCATCACCGTCAATGTCGATGGCATGAACTTCACCCACGAGGTGGAACCCCGAACCCTGTTGGTGCACCATCTGCGCGAGACGCTGGGCAAGACCGGCACCGTCGTCGGGTGCGACACCAGCAACTGCGGGGCCTGCACCGTGCTCGTCGACGGGGAGAGCATCAAGTCCTGCTCCGTCCTCGCCGTGCAGGCCGACGGCGCCGAGATCGAGACCGTCGAGGGGCTGGCCGCTGCCGACGGCACCCTGCACCCGGTCCAGCAGGCCTTCCACGAGCACCACGGTCTGCAGTGCGGTTACTGCACCCCCGGGATGCTCATGCGCAGTGTGTGCTTCGTACGGGAGAACCCCGAGCCGACCGAGGACGAGGTCCGTGAGGGGCTCAAGGGCAACATGTGCCGCTGCACCGGCTACCAGGGGATCGTCTCGGCGGTCATGGCCTACTCGCAGACCGCGGGCGAGCAGGAGGCAGGACGATGACCACGACATCCGATCCGACCGTGGCCGAGGACGAGCAGCGACCCGAGATCGGCCGCGCGCGACTGCGCCGCGAGGACGAGCGGGCCCTGACCGGTCGGACCCGCTGGACCGATGACATGACCCTGCCGGGGATGGTGCACCTGTCGGTGCTCCGTTCTCCGGTGGCGCATGCGACGATCACGAGCCTGGACACCGCGGAGGCAGCTCGGGCCCACGGTGTCGTCGGGGTCTGGACCGGCGAGGACCTGCCGGAGCAGGGCGCGATGCCGACGGCGTGGACGGTCAGCGACGACATGAAGACGCCGCCGTACTTCCCGCTGAGCGTCGGCGCGGTCAAGCACGTCGGCGACATCGTGGCGGTCGTGGCGGCGACGTCCAAGGAGGCTGCCGAGGACGCCCTCGAGCTGATCGACGTCGACTACGACGAGCTGCCCGTGGTCGTCGATCCACTGGCGGCGAAGCAGGAGGGAAGTCCGCTCGTCCACCCCGACCTGGGCACGAACGTGTGCGCCACCTGGGGGCTGGACTCGGTCACGCTCGGTACCGGGGGCGACGCGGCTGCGGTGATCCGAGAGGCGGAGTCCGACCCGGACCAGGTCGTCGTGCGACGCACCCTCCGGCAGAACCGCATCACGCCCGCATACATCGAACCCCGCTCGATCGTGGTCGATCCGAACGCCGAGCAGGTGACGATGTGGTCGGCGACCCAGGTCCCGCACATCGTGCGCATCCTCATGTCGATGACCCAGCCCATCGCGGAGCACGAGCTGCGTGTCGTGGCCCCGGACGTCGGTGGGGGCTTCGGCGGCAAGTTGCAGTTCACCCGTGAGGAGGCGCTCGTGCTCCTCGTTGCCCGGCGTCTGCGGTTGCCGTGCAAGTACACCGAGACCCGCAGCGAGTCCATGCAGTCCTCGCACCACGCCCGGGACCAGGTGCAGGAGCTGACTCTGGCCGCGAAGCGCGACGGGACGATCACGGCTCTGGACGTGGATCTCACCGCCGACATGGGTGCCTACCTGGGGATCCTCACCGCAGGTATCCCGCTGCTGGGCGGGTTCATGTTCAACGGCATCTACCGGGTCCCCGCCTACAGCTTCCACTGCACGGACGTCTTCACCAACAAGACGATGACCGATGCCTACCGCGGTGCGGGGAAGCCGGAGGCGACCTTCGGCATCGAGCGGATGATGGATGAGCTGGCCGTCGAGCTGGACCTCGACCCGATCGAGGTGCGACGACGCAACTGGATCAGGGCCGAGGAGTTCCCGTACGCCACCGCCGCCGGTCTGACCTACGACTCGGGCAACTACGACCAGGCCACCGACAAGGCACTGGCGATGTTCCGGTACGACGAGCTCCGGGCGGAGCAGCAGCGGCGCCGTGAGGCGAAGGATCCGGTCCAGCTCGGCATCGGGGTGTGCACCTTCGTCGAGTTGTCCGGCCTCGCGCCCAGCCGCGTGCTCGGCGGGCTGAACTACGGGTCCGGCGGGTGGGAGCACTCCACGGTCCGGATGCTGCCGACGGGCAAGGTCGAGGTCGTGGTGGGCACCACCTCGCACGGGCAGGGCCACGCGACTGCCTTCTCCCAGATCGTCGCTGACGAGCTGGGCATCCCCTTCGACGACATCATCCTGATCAGCGGCGACACCGCGTCCTCGCACAAGGGCATGGACACCTACGGGTCCCGCTCGCTGGTCGTCGGTGGGATGGCCATCGTCGGGGCGGCCCGCAAGGTCGTGGAAAAGGCGAGGCCGATCGCCGCCCACCTGCTCGAGGCCAGCGCCGACGACCTCGAGTTCGTCGGGGGGAAGTTCTCGGTCAAGGGCACGACCAGCGGGGTGACGATCCAGGAGATCATGCTCAGCACGTGGCTCGCGCACGACCTCCCGGACGGGCTGGAGCCGAACCTCGATGCGGACTTCACTTTCGACCCGGAGAACTTCTCCTACCCGACGGGGACCCACCTGGCGGCCGTCGAGGTCGACACGCAGACCGGCCGGGTGAGGGTCCGCGACTACGTCTGCGTCCAGGACGTGGGCGTCATCGTCAACCCGATGATCGTCGACGGTCAGGTGCACGGCGGACTGACGCAGGGCATCGCGCAGGCGCTGTACGAGGAGATCCAGTACTCGGACGAGGGGCAGCTGACCAGCGGCACCCTGGCCGACTATCTCGTCCCCGCCGCTCCCGACGTCCTGCGTTATCGCACGGACACCACGGTGACCGAGGCGACCACCAACACGCTGGGCGTCAAGGCGGTCGGCGAGACAGGAACCACGGCGGCACCCCCGGCCATCGTCAACGGTGTCCTGGACGCGCTGCGACCGCTCGGAGTCACCGACATCACGATGCCGTGCACACCACTGAAGGTGTGGACCGCGATCCACGAGGCATCCGCACGCGCGACCGAGGGACAGGTGACGGCATGAGGCCCGTGGACTTCGAGTACACCTCACCCACCAGCATCGAGGAGGTGGTGCGCAGCCTCGCCGACGGCGGGGGCGAGGCCACCATCATGGGTGGTGGGCAGTCGCTGATGCCGGTGCTGCGGATGCGGATGGCCGACCCGGACCTGCTCGTCGACCTGCGTCGGGTCCCCGAGCTGAAGCAGGTGCGCGAGGAGGGCGATCACCTCGTCATCGGTGCCATGACCACCCACCACACCGTGGCCCACGACCCGCTCGTCGCCGCGCACGCCGGGGTCCTGGGACAGGCAGCTGCCTCGGTGGGGGATCCGCAGATCAGGTACCGGGGGACCATCGGCGGCTCCCTGGCCCACGCCGACCCGGCCGGTGACATCGCACCCGCCGTGCTCGCCCTCGACGGGGCGATCGAGATCAGCGGGCCCGCCGGTGCGCGGACCGTGCCTGCGGCCGAGTTCTTCCACGGCCCCTTCACCACTGCGTTGGACGAAGGGGAGGTGGTGACCGCGGTCCGGGTGCCCAAGCACACCGGGTGGGGGATGCACTACGAGAAGTTTGCGCAGGTGGCCCAGTCCTGGTGCATCGTCGCCGTGGCGGCGGCGGTGCAGGTCGAGGACGGTGCCGTCGCCCGGGCGCGTCTCGGGATGGCCAACATGGGGCAGACCCCGCTGCGGGCCGAGGCGGCCGAAGCAGCCCTGAGGGGAGCGCCGCTCCAACAAGGCGCACTGCACGATGCGGCAGCGCGTGCTGGTGAGGGGACCTCCCCGGCAGTCGACGCCGCGGGCACGGCCGAGTACCGCCGCCACCTCGCGGGAGTCCTCGCAGGCAGAGCGGTCACCGCAGCCGCAGGAGTGGGTGGATGAGGAGAAGCGACCGTCCCGGAATCGTCACGACAGGAGCGTGTGCATGAGTGCCAGTACGAAACTCATCGATCTCAATGCGGATGGTGGTGAGAGCTTCGGTCGGTGGACCCTGGGCGCCGATGAGTCGCTGGCCCCGTTGATCTCCTCGATCAACGTCGCCTGCGGGTGGCACGCCGGCGACCCGGCGACGATGTCCACCTCGGTCACGCTCGCCAAGGAGCACGAGATCGGGCTGGGCGCGCACCCGGGATTCCCCGACCTCACCGGCTTCGGGCGCCGGGCGATGGCCTTCTCCCCGGCAGAGGCAGCGCAGGCGGTGCTGTACCAGACGGGTGCCTTGCGCGCCTTCGCCGACCAGCTGGGGGTCCCCCTTCGCCACGTCAAACCCCACGGCAGCCTCTATGGGCTGCTGATGAAGGACGACGACGCGGCGGACGCCGTGGCCGATGCCGTCGCCCAGATGGACGCGTCGCTCCTGATGGTGCTCGAGGCCGGGCACTGTGCCGAGCGCCAGCGCGAGCGTGGCCACAAGGTGGCAGCCGAGGCCTTTGCCGACCTGGAGTACACCGATGACGGCCACATCATCATCGACCCGAAGAACCAGCGTCGTGACCCACAGTGGTGTGCCGACCAGGTCGCCGACATCCTCGACGGCCGAATCCGTTCGGTCAACGGTGTCGAGTCCTCGATCCGGGCGGACACGATCTGCCTGCACTCGGACCGTCCCGGGGCCGTCGACAACGCCCACGCGGTCGTCGATCGCATCACGAGCAAGGGGTGGACGATCCGGTCCCTCCACCACATCGACCAGGAGGGTTCATGAGCCAACCGGTGCAGCTGCCCCCCGCGCGCTACGAGCACGGGGGAGACGAGTTCATCTTCGTCGAGATCGCCGAGGAGATGAGCATGGAGGCCAACATCAAGGCCACACTCATCACCCAGGAGCTGGAGAACAGGCAGATGTCGGGCCTGGTCGACATCTGTCCCTCCAATGCGTCCTACCTCGTGCGGTTCGACCCCGACGTCGTGCCCCCGGCGGAACTCATGGGGCTGCTGAAGGATCTCGAAGGGCGCTTCCAGGAGGTGCCCGAGGGCTTCACGCTGCAGACCCGCGTGGTGGACGTGCCGGTGCTCTACAACGATCCCTGGACGCACGAGGCGATGATGCGCTTCCGCGACCGGCACCAGGACCCGGAGTCGACCGACCTGGAGTACGGCGCCCGCACCAACGGCTTCGACAGCGTCGAGGCCTTCATCGAGCACCTGGCCGGGAACCCGTGGATCGTGACGATGCTCGGCTTCGTCCCGGGTCTGCCGTTCTGCTACCAGCTCGAGCCGAGGGAACGGCAGGTGCAGGTCCCCAAGTACGTGCGTCCCCGGACCTTCACCCCGGAACGGGCCTTCGGGATCGGTGGTGCCTTCTCGGTGGTCTACCCGGTCCAGGGCGCCGGCGGATACCAGCTGTACGGGATGTCTGCCACGCCGGTGCTCAACGTGCGCCAGGACCACCCGGACTTCGACCACTCCATCGTCTTCCCGAGGGCGGGCGACATCCTGAGGTACCGATCCGTGGACCGCGCGGAGTTCGACGACACCCGCAGGGAGGTGGAGGCAGGGACGTTCCGGTATCGCCAGCACGACGTCGAGTTCTCGCCCGCAGCCTTCCTCGACGACCCACAAGGAGTCAACGACCGTCTGCTGGAGGTGCTGTACCGATGAGTGCACAGGTGAGAGTCGTCTCGGGTGGACTGTCGACGACCGTCCAGGACCTCGGCCGCACGGGCCGGTATGCCATCGGCATGCCGCCCTCCGGTGCGATGGACCAGTTCTCCTTCCGGGTCGCCAACCTCCTCGTGGGCAACCCCGAGGGCGCCGCCGCCCTGGAGGCCACGTACATCGGACCGACGCTGGAGTTCACCGACGAGCGGATCGTCGCGGTGACCGGTGGGGACGCCGCCGTCACGCTCAACGGCGAACCGGTTCCGATGTGGGCGAGCACCAGGGTCACCAGTGGCGACGTACTGGCATTCGGGATGATCACCACGGGTGCCCGCCCGTACATCGCGGTCTCCGGCGGCGTCGCCGTACCGGAGTACCTGGGATCGCGCTCGACCTACACCCTGATCGGGCTCGGTGGCCACGAGGGTCGCACCCTGACCGATGGTGACGTCCTCCCGCTGGGTGATGCTTCGGGAGGGACGCAAGGCGCTGTCGTCCCCGACGACCTGGTGCCGCAGTTCCCCTCCGACGTCGAGGTCAGGGCCGTCGTCGGGTTGTGCTCCTACCGGCTCACGGAGAACGCACTCGAGTCCTTCTTGGGCACCCCGTGGCGGATCACCAAGGACGCGGACAGGGTCGGGTACCGGCTGCGCGGCGGCACGCTCGACTTCGTCGAGCGCGAGCAACCCTTCGGGGCGGGCAGCGATCCGGCGAACGTGGTCGACCTCGGCTACCCGCTGGGCTCGATCCAGGTACCGGGTGGGGACGAGCCGATCGTCCTCCTCGGCGACGCGGTCACCGGTGGTGGTTACGTCACGATCGCCACGGTCATCTCTGTCGACCGGGACCTGTTCGGACAGGCCAAGACGGGCGACACGATCCGGTTCCGGGACGTCGGCATCGACGAGGCCCTGGCCGCGCGCGCCGACCGCACCCGTTGGTTGGACCGGATTCGTTCGGCACTGGCCTGAGCCCGACCACACGCACAGCTACGCAAACTCGTCGAAAGGAAGCACGATGCCCACGATCTCCTCTCCGCTCCCCGGAGTGTTCTACCGTCGCCCCTCCCCGGACCAGGAGGTGTACGTCAACGACGGCGACCAGGTCACCGAGGGCCAGACGATCGGCCTGATCGAGGTGATGAAGAACTTCACCGAGCTGAAGGCAACGGCAGGCGGAACCATCAAGGAGTTCCTGGTAGACGACGAGTCCGAGCTGTCCGTCGGGCAGGACGTGGCGGTCCTGGAGTGAGCGCCGCACCCACCCGACGGGTCCTCGTCGCCAACCGCGGCGAGATCGCGGTCCGTGTCATCAGGGCAGCGCACACCTGTGGTTGGGAGGCGGTCGCGGTGCATTCCGACGCCGATGCCGACTCGCGCTGGGTGGTACTCGCCGACGATGCCCGCCGCATCGGCCCCTCACCAGCTCGTCGCTCCTACCTGGACATCGACGCGGTCCTGGAGGCAGCACGCGACTCCGGGTGCACCCACGTGCACCCGGGATACGGATTCCTGGCCGAGCGCCCGGAGTTCGCCCGGCGTGTGACCGAGGCGGGACTGACCTACGTGGGTCCCTCGGCCGAGGTGATCGAGTCGATGGGTGACAAGGCCGCTGCACGCCGGACCGCCGAGCAGGCCGGTGTCCCCGTCGTCCCCGGCTCGGGGGTCGTCGCCGACGCGGCGGCCGCGCGTGCCGCAGCCGCCGACGTCGGCTTCCCCCTGCTGATCAAGGCGGCTGCCGGAGGTGGCGGCCGAGGCATCCGCGTGGTGCGGACCGACGACGAGCTCGATGACGCGGTTGCGACCGCGCAGGCCGAGGCCAGCGCCTCCTTCGGCGACGGCTCGCTCTACCTCGAGCGGTGCATCGAGAACGCCAGGCACATCGAGGTCCAGGTCGTGGGTGACACGCACGGCAACGTCGTCCACTTCTTCGAGCGGGACTGCTCGGTCCAGCGGCGCCGGCAGAAGCTGCTCGAGGAGGCACCAGCTCCGGGGCTGGCCGCGACGTTGCGGGACGAGATCACGAGCGCGGCGGTCCGCCTGGCCGCCGAGGTCGGGTACCAGGGCGCGGGCACCGTGGAGTTCCTCGTCGAGGGGCAGGCGTTCTACTTCATCGAGATGAACACCCGCATCCAGGTGGAGCACCCGATCACCGAGATGGTGACGAATACGGACCTGGTCGCCGAGCAGCTGAGGGTCGCCGCAGGGGAGCCGTTGTCGGTGACCCAGGACGACATCACGCTCTCCGGCGCTGCCGTGGAGTTCCGGATCAACGCCGAGGACCCGGAGCAGGACTTCTTCCCCTCGCCGGGGGAGCTCGTCCGATTCGACTCACCGAATGGTCCCGGGGTGAGGGTGGATTCCGGATTCGTGGCAGGTGGGCAGATCGTGCCGTACTACGACTCCTTGGTGGCCAAGGTGGTCGTCCACGGTCGGGACCGTGACGAAGCACTGGCCCGTGCCGAGCAGGCCCTCACCGAGTTCACCGTCGAGGGCGTGGTGACCACACGTGACCTGCACCTGTCGCTGATCGCGGACGAGGCCTTCCGCGCGGGCGGCGTCACGACCACGTGGTTCGAGGAGCGCTCGACCGGCCCGCGCTGAGTCGATCGCGCGTCGGGGATCGTGCACGAAGGGGCCTCCCGGCGTCATCACCGGCGGTATCCGCCACGAGATGCACCAGGAGGCCCCTTCGGGCACGGCCTCGCGGTTCAGGCGCTCGGGGCCTGGACCTCGCGCTTGAGGATCTTGCCCGTCGGGCCCTTGGGGATCTCGTCCAGCACCCACACCAGGCGGGGGTACTTGTAGGCCGCGATCCGGTCCTTGACGTAGGCCCGGATCTCGTCGACGTCACCCGAGGCGCCCTCGCGCAGGGACACCGCTGCCCCGACGTCCTCGCCGAGCTCCGGGTGCGGCACTCCGACCACAGCGCACTCGAGCACGTCCGGGTGCGTGTACAGCACCTCCTCGACCTCGCGGGGGTAGATGTTCATCCCGCCGCGGATGATCATGTCCTTCTTGCGGTCGACGATGGTGTAGTACCCCTCATCGTCGACGCTCGCGATGTCACCGCTGTAGAACCAGCCGTCGCGGATGGCCGCGGCGGTCTCCTCGGGCTTGTTCCAGTAGCCCTTCATGATGTTGTCGCCGCGGATGGCGATCTCACCGACGCCCTCGCCGGGGCCGACCTCGTCGCCGTTGTCATCGACGAGCTTCATCTCGCAGCCGGGGATGGCCCGCCCGATCGTCCCGGGCTTGCTCGGCTTGTCGAGCATGTTGAAGGAGGCCACGGGGGAGGTCTCCGACAGGCCGTAGCCCTCGAGCAGCCGCACCTTGAACTTCGCCTCGAACTCGGTGAGGGTCTGCTCCGGCAGCGACGAGCCGCCGCTGACACAGGTGCGCAGGCTCGAGATGTCGGTGGCGTCCACGGCAGGGTGGTGCAGCATCGCGCCGTACATCGTCGGCACGCCCTCGAAGATCGTCACCTGGTCGCGCTCGATGACCTCCAGCGCCTTTCCGGGCTCGAAGCGGGGCACGAGGGTGAGGGTCGCGCCGGTGAGAGTCGCGGCGTTGAGGCCGCAGGTCAGACCGAAGACATGGAAGAGCGGCAGACAGCCCATGACGACGTCGTCGGAGGTGATGCCGATGATGTCGTGCGCGGAGCGCTGCGCATTCAGGTGGAGGTTCCGGTGCGTCAGCTCCGCGCCCTTGGGCCGGCCGGTCGTGCCCGAGGTGTAGAGGATGACCGCGGTGTCCTCGTCGTCGCGCTCGACCGGCGCGGCGAGTGGCTCACCCGCGGGCAGGTCCTCCTCGCTCGGGCCGACGGGGCCGGAGGCGATCACCTTCGTCGAGGTCCCCTCCGCGCCGCCCTGCGCCTCGCCGAGGAAGTCGCCCCACGCGAAGGCGAACTTCGCACCGGAGTCGGTGAAGAAGTACTCGATCTCCTGGGCCTTCAGCAGCGGGTTCATCGGCACGACGGTGCCGCCGGCCAGCAGGGCGCCGTAGAAGAGCACCGGGAAGGCGGGGATGTTCGGCAGGATCAGCGCGACACGGTCGCCCGGCTCCAGACCGGCGGCGCGCATGGCGCCGGCGGCCCTGGCGGCCATGCCGTGCAGCTGCTGCCAGGTCAGTTCCGCGTCGTCGAGCTTGATGGCCACCTGGTCGGGGTGTGCCTGGGCGGTCGCAACGAGGTTGCTGGCCAAGTTGGTCATGGAGAACTCCTGGGTAGCCGATGGGGTGGTGCCATCCAACACTGTGACCCCGGCCGGACGGAAGGGGGCCCGGTGGCGTTGCCGGGTCGGTGGCCTGCGGCAGGATGGAGACCGTGAGCGAGATCCCCGAGAGAGACGAGTCCGCAGCCCGGGCGAAGCCGGAGACCCCGGCCGACGTGCCCGAGCAGGTCCGGGACGAGTGGGCCGAGCTGGCCGAGCAGGCCACGGCCGCGCAGTTCGCCTACCACGTCAAGGACGCGCCGACGATCAGCGACGGCGCCTACGACGGGCTCATCCGAGCGCTGGACGACCTCGAGGAGGCATACCCCTCCCTTCGCACCACGCAGTCGCCGACGCAGAACGTCGGAGGCGCGATCTTCTCGACCGACTTCACGGCCGTGGACCACCTGGACCGGATGCTGTCGCTGGACAACGCTTTCGACACCGACGAGCTCGTCGACTGGGCCGGGCGCGTGGAGCAGGAGGTCTCCGGCTTCCACTACCTGTGCGAGCTGAAGATCGACGGTCTGGCCGTCAACCTCCTCTACGAAGGGGGGAAGCTCACCCGCGCACTGACGCGCGGCGACGGGCGCACCGGCGAGGACATCACGATGAACGTGCGCACCGTCGAGGGCATCCCCACCCGGCTCGACGCCGGCGAGCACCCGGTCCCGGACCTCGTCGAGGTCCGCGGGGAGGTCTTCTTCCGCCTCGAGGACTTCGCCGAGCTCAATGCCGGTCTCGTCGAGTCGGGCCGGGCCCCCTTCGCCAACCCGCGCAACTCCGCCGCGGGATCGTTGCGGCAGAAGGACCCTCGCGTCACCGCCCGTCGGCCGTTGCGCATGCTCGTGCACGGGATGGGGCGGCGCGAGGGCTTCGACATAGACAGCCAGAGCCACGCCTACGAGCTGATGGCCTCGTGGGGGTTGCCGACGTCCCCGCACTACCGGGTCTTCGACTCGATGACCGAGGTGCGCCGCTTCATCACGCAGGTGGAGGAGCAGCGCCACGACTACGACCACGAGATCGACGGTGTCGTCGTCAAGGTCGACGAGATCGCGGTGCAGCGCCGCCTGGGCACCACCTCGCGGGCCCCTCGCTGGGCCATCGCGTGGAAGTACCCGCCCGAGGAGGTCAACACCAAGCTGCTCGACATCCAGGTCAACGTCGGACGCACCGGGCGGGTGACCCCCTTCGGTGTGATGGAGCCGGTGACGGTCGCCGGGTCCACGGTCTCGATGGCGACGTTGCACAACGGCCACGAGGTGACGCGCAAGGGCGTGCTCATCGGTGACACGGTCGTGCTGCGCAAGGCCGGCGACGTGATCCCGGAGATCCTCGGTCCGGTGGTCGACCTGCGTGACGGCAGCGAGCGGAAGTTCGTCATGCCGACGCACTGCCCCTCCTGCGGCACGAAGCTCGGCCAGCAGAAGGAGGGCGACAAGGACATCCGCTGCCCCAACTCGCGCACCTGCCCGAGCCAGCTGCGCGAGCGGCTCTCCTCCCTCGCCGGACGCGGGGCATTCGACATCGAGGTGCTCGGCTGGGAGGGCGTCGTCGGGCTGCTCGACGCCGGCGTGCTCACCGACGAGTCGACCCTGTTCTCCCTCACGGCGGACGACATCTTCCGCGTGCCGCTATACCGCCGCAAGGCCAAGAAGGGGGACCCCCCGGAGTCGGTGCACGAGGGGCAGGTGCTCTCCGAGAACGGCCGCAAGCTCATCGAGCACTTGCAGGCGGCCAAGGAGCAGCCCCTGTGGCGGGTGCTCGTCGCGCTGTCGATCCGGCACGTCGGGCCGACCGCGGCCCGGGCGCTGGCGCAGCACTTCGGGTCGATCGCGGCGATACGCGAGGCGGACGAGGAGCAGCTCGCCGACGTCGAAGGAGTCGGCCCGACGATCGCGACCGCGGTGCGCGAGTGGTTCGACGGCGAGGACAACGAGTGGCACCGCCAGATCATCGAGCGGTGGGCCGCCGACGGAGTGCGCATGGAGGACGAGCGCGACGAGTCGATCGCACAGACGCTGCAGGGCGTCACCGTCGTCGTCACCGGCTCGCTGGTCGAGTTCAGCCGCGACTCCGCCAAGGAGGCCATCCTCGAGCGCGGCGGCAAGGCGTCCGGGTCGGTGAGCAAGAAGACCGACTGGGTGGTCGTCGGGGACAACGCCGGCACGAAGGAGGCCAGGGCCCGCGATCTCGGCCGGCCGATCCTCACCGAGGCGCAGTTCGTCGAGCTGCTCGAGACGGGGAGCGTGGTCGACTTCGAGCAGGACGAAGGCGGTGTCCTCAGGCGCGAGGAAGGAGCCTCGAAGGGGAGCGGGTCGTGAGCGAGGGCATCGATCGGGCCACGGCCCAGTGGTACGTCGAGACCGCGTTGGTCCGACTGCTCACGAAGGCGGACGAGCTCGTGAGGTCGGCGGTGATGAGCTGCTGTCCTGACCGCCCGACCTCGAGGGCGCCAACAGCGTCTTCGCGCTCATCACGCACTGCTGCGGGGTGATGGAGCACTGGGGAGCCAGAGGTCATCACCCAGGGCTTCGTCGTGCTGCACGTCGTCGAGGAGCTCTTCCAGCACCTCGGGCACGTCGATCTCACCGTCGACCTGCTCACGGGTCGCTGAGGGCCGGGGGCCACCCCCTTCGCGCCCTGCCGTGACGTATCCGTCAGGGGCCAAACGTGTCCCGACGGGCCGGGCACGACTACGGTCGGGTTGTGAGTGACGACAGCGTGACCAGCCCGGAGCCCGACCAGCAGTCCTTCGCCGACCTCGGTCTCGACGACCGGGTCGTGCGCGCCCTGAAGGACATCGGCTACGAGACGCCGTCCCCGATCCAGGCGGCGACGATCCCGGCACTGCTGGAGGGGCGTCACGTCGTCGGGCTGGCGCAGACGGGCACGGGCAAGACCGCGGCCTTCGCGCTGCCGATCCTCAGCCGGCTCGACCCCAAGCAGAAGTCGCCCCAGGCGCTCGTCCTGGCCCCGACCCGTGAGCTCGCGCTCCAGGTGTGCGAGGCGTTCGAGAAGTACGCCTCACGGATGCCGGGCGTGAAGGTGCTTCCGGTGTACGGCGGTCAGGGCTACGGCGTGCAGCTGAGCGCCCTGCGTCGTGGCGTGCACGTCGTCGTCGGCACCCCCGGCCGGATCATGGACCACCTCGAGAAGGGCACGCTCGACCTGTCGGAGCTGCGCTTCCTGGTGCTGGACGAGGCCGACGAGATGCTCAAGATGGGATTCGCCGACGACGTCGAGACGATCCTCGCCGAGACCCCTGCGGAGAAGCACGTCGCCCTCTTCTCCGCGACGATGCCCTCGCAGATCCGGCGCATCTCCAAGAAGTACCTGACCGATGCGCTCGAGATCACCGTCGAACGCACCACGGCCACGGCACCCAACATCACCCAGCGCTACCTCATCGTCTCCTACCCGCAGAAGGTCGACGCCCTCACGCGGATCCTCGAGGTCGAGAACTTCGAGGGGATGATCGTCTTCGTCCGGACCAAGAACGAGACCGAGACGCTCGCCGAGAAGTTGCGCGCCCGCGGGTTCTCCGCCACGGCCATCAACGGCGACGTCGCCCAGGCGCAGCGCGAGCGCACCGTCGCCCAGCTGAAGTCGGGCAAGCTCGACATCCTCGTCGCGACCGACGTGGCCGCACGCGGGCTCGACGTCGAACGGATCAGCCACGTCGTCAACTACGACATCCCGACCGACACGGAGTCCTATGTGCACCGCATCGGGCGCACGGGGCGGGCAGGGCGCTCGGGCGATGCGATCTCCTTCGTGACACCGCGCGAGCGTCACCTGCTCAAGGCGATAGAGAAGGCCACCCGCACACGGCTGACCGAGATGCCGCTGCCCAGCGTGGAGGACATCAACGCCAACCGGCTGAGCCGACTCGACGACCGGATCACGGCCGCGCTGGCCACCGACGAGCTCGCCTCCTTCCGCGACGTCGTCGCCCACTACGTGCGCGAGTACGACGTACCGGAGCTGGACGTCGCCGCCGCCCTGGCGATCGTCCTGCAGGGCGATGAGCCGATGCTGATGGATCCGGAGCCCGTGCGCCCGCCCAGGCGCGAGCGGGACGAGCGCAAGGACCGCGGCAAGGGGGGCAAGCGGAGTGAGCGCGGGCCGCGTGGTGCGTCGGGCCCGATGGCCACCTACCGGATCGCCGTCGGACGACGACAGAAAGTCGAACCGCGCCAGATCGTCGGTGCCATCGCCAACGAGGGCGGTCTGGGCCGTGCGGACTTCGGGAACATCGACATCCGTGCCGACCACTCGCTCGTGGAACTGCCCGCGAAACTGCCGGCGGGGACAGCCGACCGACTGCGCGGGACCCGGATATCCGGTCAGCTCATCGAGCTGCGGGAGGACCAGGGGCGTGGCGGGCGGTCCGACAAGAAGCCCCACCGCAAGGGTCGGCGTCCCTGATCGGGCCGGGAGCCCCTGGCGATGAGGGCCCCGCTCCCGATCGGTCCCCCGGCGTGACACCCCTCGGCCCGGTGACCGCGAGGTCACCGGGCCGAGGACGAGCGAAGGTCGTCAGTGGCTCAGCCGAGCGCCTTGACGGCGGCGTCGTAGTCCGGCTCCTGGGTGATCTCGGGGACGAGCTCGGTGTGGATGACCGCGCCGTCGGCGTCGAGCACGACGACCGAGCGCGCGAGCAGGCCCGCCATCGGCCCGTCGTCCATGGTCACGCCGTAGTCCTCACCGAAGGAGGAGCGGAAGGCCGAACCGACCTTGACATCCTCGATGCCCTCGGCGCCGCAGAACCGGGCCTGTGCGAAGGGGAGGTCCTTCGAGACGTTGACGACGGTCGTGTTGTCGATGGACGCGGCGAGCTCGTTGAACTTGCGCACGCTCGCAGCGCAGACGCCGGTGTCGATGCTCGGGAAGATGTTGAGGACGACGCGGCCGGACACGTCGGCGCTCGTCAGCGCGGACAGGCCCTCGCCGACGAGGTCGAAGGCCGGAGCGTTGGCGCCGGCGGCCGGCAGCTCGCCGACGGTGTTGACGGGGTTGCCCTTGAATGCAGTGGTAGCCATACCCCCATGCCTACACGTTCTGCGCTCCACTGTCTGCCCCGGCCCGTCATCCGACCCCACGTCTGACCGGTACGGCCGGACGAATCAGCCCGGCAGCGGCCCCGGCCCGGGAACGTTCGCCGCGTGGCCGTCGGTGCGCAAGCGAGTGCGCAACCGCTCCGCGGCCTCCTCGAATCGCTCGTCGGGCACGTCGCGCATCACGGCGTGCGGGTCGAAGTCCGCGCCGGAGTAGGCCGGCCAGGTGTGTACGTGCAGGTGGGGCACCTCGAATCCCTCGAGGAGCATTCCCACGCGCGGTGCCTCCCACTCGGCCTGCTGGGCCCGACCGATGATGTGTGCGATGCGCTGCAGGTGCGACCACGTTGCAGGATCCGCGTCGGTCCACTGCTCGATCTCCTCGCGGGAGACGACCATGGTGTGTCCGTCGGTCAGGGGGTCGATGGTCAGGAAGGCCACGCACGTCTCGTCCGACCAGACGAAGCGGCCGGGGATCTTGCCGGTGATGATCTTGGTGAAGAGAGTCGCCATACCGCCCAGCCTAGGGTGGACGGTATGGCACCCGACTCCCCTTCGAGGCTCCTTCGTCACACCTCAGGACAGCGCCTTCGCCTGGCCGGAGCGCAGTTCACCGCCACCGGTGACCCGAGCGAGAACCTGCGCACCATCGCGGACCTGACCGCCCGCGCCGCCGAGCGTGGCGCACGCCTCGTCGTGCATCCCGAGGCGGCGATGGCCTCCTTCGCCGGGCGGCTCGACACTGTCGCCGAGCCCCTGGACGGACGCTTCGCCGACGGCGTCCGTGCGCTCGCGCACGAGCACGGTGTGACCGTGGTCGTCGGGATGTTCACCCCGGCGGACGCGATCACGACGGACGAAGGCGGTGTCCTGAGGTGTGACGGAGGAGCCTCGAAGGGGAGGGACCGCACCCGGGTGCACAACACCCTCCTCGTCACCGGTCCCGGGACGAGTGAGACGACCTACCGCAAGGTCCATCTCTACGACGCCTTCGGGTCCAAGGAGTCCGACACCGTCGCACCCGGCGACGAGCTCGTCACCGTCGACGTCGAGGGATGGACCGTCGGCCTGGCGACCTGCTACGACGTGCGTTTCGGCGAGCAGTTCACCCAGCTGGGGCGTCGCGGCGCCGAGCTCGTCGTGCTGCCCGCCTCGTGGGGCGACGGCCCCGGCAAGGCGTCGCAGTGGGATCTGCTCACAAGAGCCCGCGCCCACGATGCCCAGGCCTGGCTGCTCGCCGTCGGGCAGGCGTGGACGAAGGACGCGATCAACGGGCCCTTCGGCATCGGCCGCTCCGCCCTGGCCGACCCGACCGGTGAGGTGCGCGCCCGTCTGGGCGGGGGAGAGGACGTGCTCGTCGCCGACATCGATCGCGGCAGCGTCGAGCGCACCCGCGCAACGGTGCCGTTGCTCTGACCGTCTTTGCTGCTGTCTCCGAGTGTTACTTGCGGGTACGACGTGCACCTGTGTCGCTGGGCTGTGCTGCTTGCCCCGTATCCCCGCCTTCAGGGTGCCAGCCCAGAGGGAGGTGCACGTCGTACCCGCAGGTAGCTCTGGACGACGGTGCGACGGACCAGCTCACGGACCCGCTCCGGGTGGTGCATGACCTGATCCCAGCTGAAGCGCAGCACCAGCCACCCCTGCGCGATCAGGCGGTTGTAGCGGATGCAGTCCCGCTCGAGGGCCTCGCGCTGGCCGTGCCACTCGAAGGAATCCGCTTCGATGACGATCCGCAGCTGCTCATCGGCGAGGTCGACGATGCCGATCAGGCCGTCGTCGTCGGTGACGCGCACCTGGGGTTGCACGCCCAACCCGGGGATGTCGGAGACGATCCAGCGCAGCACCGACTCGAAGGGGTTGGCAGCCAGCGGATCGGCGAACCGGACCAGCTCATCGACCTTCCGGCGGTACAACGGGGCCAAGCCCGCCGCCGCGAGGAGCAACTCGTCCCTGTCGACCGTACCTTCGCGCAGCGCGGAGTCCAGGACCGCGACCGCCTCGTCCGGCTCAAGGAGACTGGCGCAGTCGAGCGCGGTGCGCACCCGAGAGGTCACCCAGCCGTCCTCGCGGTCACTCGAGGGCACGTCGCGGAAGCGCACATCGAAGGCTCGGCGCACGCGCGGGGTGACCCTGCGGTTGCGAGGGAGTGCGACCTGAGGCTTGGTGGGTACCCACTTGGTCGGCCACCCCCACCGCGCGGTCGCGCTCAGCAGGATCGCAGTGCCGGAGACCGCGTGGGCCGCGCGCCGTCCGGCCTCCGCCAGTTCCGTGAGCTCGGCGCGCTCACCGATCCTCGGGGTGGTGGGCAGGGCATAGCGGCCTCGCGACTGGCGCATGACGGCGCCGGAGGCCACGGCTCGACGCAACGCCCCCTCGGTGACCTGCGTGAGTAGCTCGGCGCGGGAGGCGACCCCCCCGAGGTCGTGGAGAACCTGTGCCACATCCATCTCCCGCATCGTTGTCGCATGAGCCGTCACGTGCGCACGGTTGTCCACAGGTGAAGTGACCTGCGGGTACGACGTGCACCTGCGGGACCGGGCGGAGCCAGAGGCCTGTGTTTGAGGGATTCGACGCACGAGCGGGGCGCGAGGTGCCCGTCGTACCCGCAAGTAGCCTGCAGAGGGAGGTCCGCCGAACGACCGGGGACCGGGCACCGCCCGCCAACTCCTAGACTGTCGCGCATGGCAGACCTCTCCCGTGACGACGTGGCCCACCTGGCCTCGTTGGCCCGCATCGACCTCTCCGGCGCCGAGCTCGACACCATGGTCGGTGAGCTCGGCCAGATCATCACCTCCGTGGAGGCGGTGCAGCAGGCGCCGATCGCGGACGTGACGCCGATGAGCCACCCCATGCCGATCACCAACGTCACCCGCCCGGACGAGGTTCGTCCCTCGCTGACCCCGCAGGAAGCCCTCGCCGGCGCACCGGACTCGGAGCTGTCCCGATTCGCCGTGCCGCGCATCCTCACCGAAGACTGACGACTGACGACCTCCCCGCGAAGGACCCCACGTGAGTGACCCCACCCGCATGACCGCTGCCGCGCTCGCCGACGCGCTGGCTTGCGGTGACCTCTCCTCGGAGCAGGTCACCCGCGCCCACCTCGACCGGATCGAGGCCGTGGACGAGACCATCGGCGCCTACCTCCACGTCTCGGGCGAGTCCGCCCTGGCGCAGGCCCGTGCCGTCGACGAGCGCCGGGCGAAGGGGGAGGACCTCCACCGCCTCGCCGGCGTCCCCATCGCCGTCAAGGACGTGATGACCACGACCGGCATCCCGACGACCGCCGGGTCGAAGATGCTTCAGGGCTGGGTCCCGCCCTATGACGCCACGGTCGTGGCCAAGCTGAAGGCCGCCGGTCTGCCGATCCTCGGCAAGACCAACATGGACGAGTTCGCGATGGGCTCCTCGACGGAGCACTCCGCCTTCGGCCCGACCCGCAACCCGTGGGACCTCGACCGCACCCCCGGCGGCTCCGGCGGTGGCTCCAGCGCGGCCGTCTCGTCCTGGCAAGCCCCCTTCGCCACGGGGACCGACACCGGCGGCTCGATCCGTCAGCCGGCGGCCCTGACCGGCTCGGTCGGCGTGAAGCCGACCTATGGCGCGATGTCGCGCTACGGGCTGATCGCGATGGCCTCCTCCCTCGACCAGGCCGGTCCCTGCGCGCGCACCGTGATGGACACGGCACTCCTGCACGAGGTCATGGCCGGGCACGACCCGCTCGACTCGACCTCCATCGACGCTCCCGTCCCCGACGTCGTCGGTGCCGCCCGGCGTGCGGACGTCTCCGGCATGAGGGTCGGCATCGTCAAGGAGCTGACCGGCCAGGGCTTCGCGCCGCAGGTCCAGGCCCGCTTCGACGAGGCCGTGCAGCACCTGGTCGACGCCGGTGCCGAGGTCGTCGAGGTCTCCTGCCCCAACTTCGTCTACGCGCTCGGGGCGTACTACCTGATCATGCCGAGCGAGGCGAGCAGCAACCTCGCCCGCTTCGACGCGATGCGCTACGGACTGCGGGTCGGTCCGCAGGGCGTCGATGCGCCCAGCGCCGAGCAGGTCATGGCGGCCAGCCGCGACGCCGGCTTCGGTGCGGAGGTCAAGCGCCGCATCATCCTGGGCACCTATGCCCTGTCCTCGGGCTACTACGACGCCTACTACGGCAACGCCCAGAAGGTGCGTCGCCTCATCGCCGACGACTTCGCCCGGGCCTTCGAGACCGCGGACGTCCTCGTCAGCCCGACCGCCCCGACGACGGCCTTCCGCTTCGGTGAGAAGACCAGCGACCCGACCGCCATGTACGCCGGGGACATCGCGACGATCCCGGCCAACCTCGCCGGGCTGCCCGGCATGTCCCTGCCGAGTGGTCTCGCCGAGGACGGCCTGCCCGCAGGCTTCCAGGTCCTCGCCCCGGCCATGGCCGATGATCGCCTGTACACCGTCGGCGCCGCCCTCGAGCAGCGCCTCGTCTCCGCCTGGGGCGGTCAGCTGCTGCAGCAGGCCCCCGACCTGGCCACCACGAAGGGAGCCTGAGACATGGCGAGCACCACCACCGACGAGGTCCTCGGGTACGACGAGGCCCTGACCACCTTCGACCCGGTGATGGGTCTGGAGGTCCACGTCGAGCTCGGCACGAACACCAAGATGTTCTGCGGCTGTGCCACCGGCTTCGGCGCCGATCCCAACACCCAGGTCTGCCCGGTCTGCCTCGGCCTGCCTGGCGCCCTGCCGGTGGTCAACGAGACCGGTGTCGAGTCGGCGATCCGGATCGGGCTGGCCCTGAACTGCGAGATCGCGCAGTGGTGCCGCTTCGCCCGGAAGAACTACTTCTACCCGGACATGCCGAAGAACTTCCAGACCTCCCAGTACGACGAGCCGATCGCCTTCGACGGCTACCTCGACGTGGAGATCCCGGCCCGCTCCGGCGAGGGCACCGAGACCTTCAGAGTGGAGATCGAGCGCGCGCACATGGAGGAGGACACGGGCAAGAGCATGCACATCGGTGGCTCCACCGGTCGCATCCAGGGCGCCGAGTACTCGCTCGTCGACTTCAACCGGGCCGGGATCCCCCTCATCGAGATCGTCACCAGGCCGATCGTCGGGGCGGGCGAGCGTGCTCCGGAGGTCGCCAAGGCCTACGTCTCCGCACTGCGTGACCTGCTGCGGGCGCTGGACGTCTCCGACGTGAAGATGGAGCAGGGCTCCATGCGCTGCGACGTCAACCTCTCCCTGCGCGCCCGGGCAGGCGACGACGCCGTGGCACCCGAGCAGCTCGAGGTCCCGCTCGGCACCCGCTCCGAGACCAAGAACGTCAACTCCCTGCGATCCGTCGAGCGGGCCGTGCGCTACGAGGTCTGCCGCCACGCGGCCGTCCTGACCGGCGGTGGCTCGATCCTGCAGGAGACGCGCCACTGGCACGAGGACACCGGCATCACCACCAGCGGCCGTGAGAAGTCCGACGCGGAGGACTACCGGTACTTCCCCGAGCCCGACCTGGTGCCCGTCGCACCCACGCGCGAGCGTGTCGAGGAGCTGCGCGCGACCCTGCCCGAGCCGCCCGCGGAGCGTCGCAAGCGGCTGCAGGACGAGTGGGGCTACTCCGACCTGGAGATGCGCGACGTGCTCAACGCCGGCGCCAGCGAGCTCATCGAGGCCACCGTCGCGGCCGGGGCGAAGCCGCAGTCGGCCCGCAAGTGGTGGCTCGGCGAGCCGTCCCGCCGCGCGAACGAGGCCGCGACCGACCTCGTCGGGTACGCCGAGCAGGTCGGTCTGACGCCGGCCCACGTGGCCGAGTTGGAGTCGATGGTCAGCGCCGGTCGGCTCAACGACAAGATGGCCCGCCAGGTCCTCGAGGGCGTCCTCGACGGCGAAGGGGGCCCGACACAGGTCGCCGACGCCCGCGGCCTGGAGCTGGTCCGGGACGACGGCGCCCTGGAGGGTGCGGTCGAGACGGTCATCGCGGACAATCCCGACATCGCCGAGAAGATCCGCGGCGGCAAGGTCCAGGCGGCCGGTGCCCTCATCGGCCAGGTGATGAAGGAGATGAAGGGTCAGGCCGACGCCGGCAAGGCCCGCGCGCTCATCCTCGACAAGCTCGGCGTCGAGGACTGAGCCACTCCAGCGGTCGGCATGCCTACGATGAGGGGCATGCTGACCGTCTCTTTCCCTGACCAGACCTGGCTCGACGACGTGGGACCGATCGAGGGCGTGAACCCGATCGTCTGGGACCCCACACAGCCACCTCCGGGGGAGGACGTCGAGGTCTTCGTCGCGCCGTACATGGCGTCCACCGCGCAGATCGAGCCGGTGGGCGGCAAGCCGTCCGTGCGCTTCGTGCAGCTGCTCTCCGCCGGCCACGACGCTGCGCTGCCGGTGATCCCCGAGGGCGTCGCCCTGGCCAACGCGCAAGGGGTCCACGACGCGGCGACGTCCGAGCTGGCGGTGGCCCTCGTGCTCGCCTCCCAGCGCGGCTTCGACGAGTTCGCCACTGCCCAGGCGAAGGGGGAGTGGCTGCCCCGCCACTTCCGGCCGGGCCTGGCCGACAAGCGCATCCTCCTCCTGGGCTACGGCTCCGTGGGATCGGCGATCGCGGCGCGACTGGCCCCCTTCGAGGTGGACATGACGGCGGTGGCCTCGCGGGCACGGGGCGGGGACGACCTCGTGGACCGGGTCCACGGCATCGACGAGCTGGCCGACCTGCTGCCCGAGCAGGACATCGTGGTCTCGGTGCTGCCGGGGACCGACGCCACGACCGGCATCCTCGGCGAGGAGGCGCTCTCGGCCCTGGCCGACGACGCGCTCGTCGTCAACGTCGGACGTGGTCCGGCCCTGGACACTCAGGCGGCGCTGCGGCACACGGGACGGCTGCGCTTCGCCCTCGACGTCACCGACCCGGAGCCGCTGCCGTCCGACCACCCGCTGTGGAGCGAGCCCGGCGTGATCATCAGCCCGCACACCGGTGGCGTCACCGACGCCTTCCGGCCGCGGATGGTCGATCTGCTGCGCCGTCAGCTGCGCCTCCTCGCCGTGGGCGAGGAGCCGCTCAACGTGGTCAACCCCTCCTGACGCCACGTCGTCGCCACAGCAGTGGCGGATCGGTGACGTCTGCCGCGTCGGGGGTGGTAATCCGCTGTGGGGCGGGCCACACTCAGATCATGACGACGTCAGCGGAGGACCGGACCCTCGTCCTGCTGCGGCACGCCTCGGCAGAGTCCGCGAGTGCCGGTCAGGACGATCGCGAGCGCAGCCTGACCGACGCCGGGAGGGAGGAGGCCCAGGACGTCGGGCGCTGGCTGGTCGAGCAGGGCATCGGTTGCGACGAGGTGATGTGCTCACCGGCCCAACGCACCCGCGAGACCATGGCCGAGATCGCCGCGGGCGGCTGCGCCGAGGCCGAGGTCGAGATCGAGCACCGGCTCTACAACGCCGGCGCCGAGGAGGTTCTCGCCGTCGTGCGCGAGGCCCGCGAGGACGCCAGCGTGCTCCTCGTCGTCGGCCACGCGCCGGGCCTGCCGGCAGCGGCCAGCCTGCTCGCCGACGGCGACGGGTCGGCGCCCGCGCACGACCTGCTCGCCGAGGGGTTCCCGCCCGGCGCAGTGGCGGTGCTGCGCTACTGCGGCCCGTGGACCGAGCTGGCCTTCGACTCGGCGACCCTCGACCGCTTCCACGTCCCCGTCCCCGTCAGCTGACTCCCGCCCCCTTCGCCCTCAGACGTCCAGGACGAGGTGGCGGAAGGAGGCGGTGACCACCATCCCGACACCCTCGTACAGCGGCAGTGCACCGGTCCGCGAGTCGGTCGACAGCCCGGCACGGGAGAGGCCGCGCCGCCGGCCCGCGACGAAGGAGTCCGCGAGCAGGGCGCGCCCGAGCCCCTGGCCGCGCCGGTCGGAGCGAACCGCGAGCTGGTTGACCCAGACCATCCCGTCCTCGCTCGCGGTGACCATCGCGACACCCACCACCGCACCGGCACCGTCACGCACCACCCGCCGCTGCCACGGCGCCGCCTCGTCGCCCTCGATGAACTCCGCGTGCCAGTCCGCGTAGGGCACGGGCTCACGCTCCGGCCACGCGCTGAACGCGTCGTCGACGACGCGGTGCACGGCCGGCAGCTCGTCGTCGCGGGCGAGGTCGAGCACGTGCCCCTCGGGCAGCGGTTGGGTGGGCACGGTGTGGTCGGGGAGCAGCTCGAGCACCCACGAGTCGTACGTGGCCCGCGCCCCGGCGGCGACGAGGAAGGCCTCTGCGGGACTCTCGAGGGGGATGGTCTGCCCCATCGTGGTCAGGCCTCGGGCCGACGAGGTGGCGCGCAGCCACGCCACGAGGGCGGTGCCGAGGCCGCGACCGCGCCGGTCGGCCGTGACGACAGCCTCGACCGACCCGCGGCCGGCGACGAAGCCCTGGGCGACGAGGCGCTCGTGCGCCCACACCGAGATCGAGTCCCGCTCGAGGTCGACGCTCGGCCGGCGCCACTCACCGAGCACGTCGACGAGCTCGGTCATCGGCTCGGCCAGCACCTCGAGCTCGTCGGCGCGCGCGAGCGCGGTGACCGCCTCGGCGTCGGCCATGGTCAACGGGCGCACGGTCAGGTCGTCGGCCCCGGCCGGTAGGACGAAGGCGATGTCCTGAGGCGCGACGGAGTGGGTCCCACGTCCCGCGTGGGCGCCTCGAAGGGGGATGCATCTCACCTGCTCAGCCTGCCACTGCAGGGCCCACAGGTCATCGGCTTTTCGTCGGGCCGACCGACGGCGCTCCCGTCGTCCGCTGCGAACCGAGCCGTTCCGAATGGCGGACGGGGTTGTCTCAAGCGTTGACACGATCGTGGCCGCGGGAGAGAGTTGCCTCGTGGCACTCCTCCTCGTACTTCCCCGGCGCGCTGCCTGAGCGACGACGTCGTCGACTGCAGCGCGCGCCCTTCACGCCCGGACCCGGGCTGAGGGGTTTTTTCATGTCGGGAGATCATGGGAGGAGACACGGATGGCACGCCCAAACGAAGGACACACGGTGACTGATACACGTAGCAGCACCCCGAGCCCGGCCGCCGTGGCGCGTCGGGCCGAGGCCGCACGATCGGTGCCCGAGCAGGTGACCGGAGCCAGCAGCCTCGTCCGTGCGCTCGAGCACGTCGGTGCCCAGGTCGTCTTCGGCATCCCCGGCGGCGCGATCCTGCCGGCCTACGACCCGCTCATGGACTCCACCACGGTCCGGCACATCCTCGTGCGGCACGAGCAGGGCGCCGGCCACGCCGCCGAGGGCTACGCCTCGGCCACCGGCAAGGTCGGTGTGTGCATGGCCACCTCCGGGCCCGGCGCGACCAATCTCGTCACGGCGATCGCGGACGCCCACATGGACTCCGTCCCGATGGTCGCGATCACCGGCCAGGTGGCCTCCGGGTCGATCGGCACCGACGCCTTCCAGGAGGCGGACATCCGTGGCATCACGATGCCGGTGACCAAGCACAACTACCTCGTCACGGACGCCGACGACATCCCGCGCGTCATCGCCGAGGCCTTCCACATCGCCAGCACCGGTCGCCCCGGCCCCGTCCTGGTCGACATCGCCAAGGACGCCCTGCAGGCCACGACGACCTTCCGCTGGCCACCGCGGTACGACCTGCCCGGCTACCACCCGGTGACCCGTCCGCACGCCAAGCAGATCCGTGAGGCCGTGAAGCTCATGGCCGCCAGCGAGCGTCCGGTCATCTACGCCGGCGGCGGTGTGATCCGCTCCGGGGGGCACGCCGAGCTGCTGCGACTGGCCGAGCTCACCGGTATCCCGGTCGTGACCACGCTGATGGCCCGGGGGGCCTTCCCCGACGCCCATGACCTGCACCTGGGCATGCCCGGCATGCACGGGTCGGTCGCCGCCGTGACGGGGCTGCAGCGCAGCGATCTGCTGATCACGATCGGGGCGCGCTTCGACGACCGGGTGACCGGCCAGCTGGCGTCCTTCGCGCCCGGTGCCCGGGTCATCCACGCCGACATCGACCCGGCGGAGATCTCCAAGAACCGCGTCGCGGACGTGCCGATCGTCGGTGACGCCCGGGCGATCCTGGCCGAGCTCATCTCCGCGGTCGAGGCGGGGGAGGGACCGGCCGCCGAGGTCGTGCCGCGTCGCTACGCCGCATGGGCCGCGACGACGAAGGGGTGGACGCAGGACTTCCCGGTCGGTTACCAGCCACACAGCGCGGACGCGCTGATGCCTCAGGAGGTCATCCGCAGGATCGGCGAGATCGCCGGTCCCGAGGCCGTGTACGCCGCCGGGGTCGGCCAACACCAGATGTGGGCCGCCCAGTTCATCGACTACGAGCGGCCCCACTCGTGGCTGAACTCCGGCGGTGCCGGCACGATGGGCTACTCGGTGCCCGCCGCGATGGGCGCCAAGGTCGGCGAGCCGGACCGTGCCGTCTGGGCCATCGACGGTGACGGTTGTTTCCAGATGACCAACCAGGAGCTGGCGACCTGCGTCATCAACGACATCCCGATCAAGGTCGCGATCATCAACAACTCCAGTCTGGGCATGGTCCGCCAGTGGCAGTCGCTCTTCTACAACGAGCGCTACTCCAACACCGACCTGCACACCTCGGTCGGCAACCGCATCCCCGACTTCGTCAAGCTCGCCGAGGCCTACGGCTGCGTCGGGCTGCGCTGCGAGCACCCCGACGACCTCGAGGCGACGATCCGGGAGGCGATGTCCATCAACGACCGGCCGGTCGTCATCGACTTCGTCGTCGAGCGCGACGCGATGGTGTGGCCGATGGTGCCCGCCGGCGTGAGCAACGACGCCATCCAGGTCGCCCGCGACACCGCCCCGGTCTGGGACCGCGAGGACTCAGAAGCGGTCGAGCAGCCCGAAGACGCCGACCAGGACGGAAAGTGATGCCCCGATGACGAGCACCAAGCACACCCTCTCCGTCCTCGTCGAGAACAAGCCCGGCGTCCTCGCCCGGATCTCGGCGCTGTTCTCCCGCCGCGGCTTCAACATCGACTCACTGGCCGTCGGCCCGACCGAGCACCCGGAGATCTCCCGGATGACCGTCGTCGTCGACGTGGACCTGCTGCCGCTGGAGCAGGTGACCAAGCAGCTGAACAAGCTCGTCGAGGTCCTCAAGGTCGTCGAGCTCGACCCGCTGTCCTCGGTCACCAGCCAGGTCGTGCTGGTCAAGGTCCGCGCCGAGGCCAGCCAGCGCAGCGGCATCCTCGAGACCGCGCAGATGTTCAAGGCGAAGATCGTCGACACGACACCCGAGGCGATGACGCTGCAGGTCTACGGCAACAGCGACAAGATCTCGGCGATGCTCGAGATCCTCCAGCCCTACGGCATCAAGGAGCTCGTCCAGTCCGGCGTCGTGGCCATCGGCCGCGGGCCGCGCTCGATCACCGACCGGTCCCGCCACTGAGACACGATCGCCCCGCGCGCCCGGTGCGCGGGACGATGACCCAGAACCCACCACCGATCCCACCAAGGAGAACAGCCACCATGGCCGAGTTGATCTACGACGACGACGCTGACCTGTCCATCATCCAGGCACGCAAGGTGGCCGTCATCGGCTACGGCTCCCAGGGCCACGCGCACGCCCTCAACCTGCGCGACAGCGGAGTCGACGTGCGCGTCGGCCTGAAGGAGGGCAGCACCTCCCGCGCCAAGGCGGAGCAGGAGGGCCTGACGGTCCTCACGCCGCGCGAGGCAGCTGCCGAGGCCGACGTCATCGTCATCCTCGCCCCCGACCAGGTGCAGCGCGAGCTGTACGCCCAGGACATCGAGCCCGTCCTGAACGAGGGCGACGTGCTCGTCTTCGGCCACGGCTTCAACGTGCGCTTCGGCTACATCCAGGCCCCGGCGGGCGTCGATGTCGTCCTCGTCGCGCCGAAGGCCCCCGGCCACACCGTGCGTCGCGAATTCGTCGACGGCCGCGGCATCCCGGACATCATCGCCGTCGAGCAGGACGCCTCCGGCCGGGCCTGGGACATCGCCACGTCCTACGCCAAGGGCATCGGCGGCACCCGCGCGGGCGTCATCAAGACCACCTTCACCGAGGAGACCGAGACCGACCTCTTCGGCGAGCAGGCCGTCCTCTGCGGTGGCATCTCGCACCTGATCCAGGCCGGCTTCGAGACCCTGACCGAGGCGGGTTACCAGCCGGAGATCGCCTACTTCGAGGTCCTGCACGAGGTGAAGCTCATCGTCGACCTGATGTACGAGGGCGGTATCGCCAAGCAGCGCTGGTCGGTCTCCGACACCGCTGAGTACGGTGACTACGTCTCCGGGCCGCGGGTCATCGACGGCAAGGTCAAGGAGTCGATGCAGGGCATCCTCGCCGACATCCGGGACGGCTCCTTCGCCCAGCGCTTCATGGATGACCAGGCCAGTGGCGCCACGGAGTTCAACAAGCTGCGCGAGCAGGAGGCCGGTCACCCGATCGAGGCCACCGGCAAGACGCTGCGCGCGCACTTCGCCTGGAAGTCGGGCGACGACGACTACACCGAGGGCAGCGCCGCTCGCTGACGAGTCGCTGACCACCGCGAGCGAAGGGGGTGCCACCGGTCCGCGGACCGGTGGCACCCCCTTCGTCATGTCGGCGAAGCCCCCTACGGCGTTGTGTGCACCTGTCACGCGAAATTTCGGGGCGCAGGCGCGCTCAACGCCGTAGGGCAGGTGTGATTCGGGCGGGCTACCCCGCGAGGTGTCCCCACCGGGGCGCGAGCGACTCCCACGGACCGACGGCGGCGACCCGGCCGGCGACGAGCACGACGACCCGGTCGGCCCGCTCCAGCGCGGCACGCTTGGAGGTCGCACCGATGACGGTCGCGCCACGCTCGCGCAGTCCTTGCCACAGCTCGATCTCCGTCGCTGCGTCGAGCGCGCTCGAGACGTCGTCGGCGAGCAGCAGCTCGGCCTGGGTGGCCATGGCCCGGGCCAGGGCCAGCCGCTGCACCTGGCCACCCGACAGGCGCACCCCGCGGTGACCGACGAGGGCCTGCGGGCCGCCGGCCTCCTCGATGTCCGACGCGAGCCGTGCCTGCGCGATCGGCACCTCGAAGGGCCGCTCGTGTCCGAGCCGCACGTTGTCGCCGAAGGTCCCCGAGAGCACGCGCGGCACCTGGGCGACGTGGGCCACCTGACCGGGCCGCATGAAGGTCTGCACCTCCTCGACGGGGTCGCCGTTCCACAGCACGTCCCCGCGGTGATCGACCAGCCCCGCCATGGCGGCCAGCAGGCTGGACTTGCCGGATCCCACCTGACCGACGAGCAGCACGAGCTCCCCGGCATCGACGGTCAGGTCGACGTCGCTGACCCCGATGGTGCCGTCCTCGTGGACACCGGACACACCGCGCAGCTCGAGCCGTTCCAGGGGGACACGGGCGACGGGCGCCGGCCCCGGCGCCTCGCCGGAGACGAGGTCGACCCCGGCCGGAAGGTCCATCAGGTCCACGCCACCGGCGAACCGGCTCGTCTCGACCTGCCAGTGGCGCGTGCCGGGAGCCTCGGTGACCACCAGCCCTGCGACGCGTCCGAACCACTCGAATCCGGCCACGGCGCTGGCGACGAGCAGCGCGGTCGCCAGACCCCACCCACCGAGGAGGTAGACCGCCCATGCCGCGACGACGCCGCACTGGACCATGACCATCGGCACGCCCTGCAGGAAAGCCTGGATGCGGTGCTCTCGGACCGCGGCAGCGACCCGGCCCGCGTCGACCCCGCGCAGGTGCCCCTGCACCGCCGAGGTGGCGGCCGCGAGCTTGACCGTGCGCATCGACTCCAACGCGGAGACGAGGGCTCGACCGAAGCGAGCCCGCGCCGTCGAGGCCGCAGCAGCCGAGCGGCCCGCGGCAGGGCGTCCGGCCGTCGACGCGAGCGCCGAAGTGACCATGACCACCAGCAGGATCGCGCCGGCCACCCACGTGCCGGCGAGCAGGGCCGTCAGCGCGGTCACGAGCAGGCCGTTGACGAAGTCGATCCACCGGTCGGAGTAGCGGGCGTAGCGGTCGGCGTCCATCGACCGTGCGACCACCTCACCGGGCGGGGTGCGAGGCAGACGGGTCTGCACGGTCTGGCCGTGGAGCACCGACATGCGGGTGCGCAGCATCACCTCGACCCACCAACGCGGGTAGGTGACGAAGGCCTGCGCGAGCAGCAGCGGGGTCAGCACCAGCCCGGTCACGAGGACGGTGGTCAGCCACCCCACGGCGTCGCCGCGCTCCAGCCGCTCGACGATCAGCCCCCAGAGCAGACCGGTCACGGCGCCCTGTGCACCGGCGAGTGATCCGAGGAGGAAGAGCGAGGCGCCGAAGAGCCCCCATGCCGGCTTGATCAGCAGTGCGTGCAGGATGCCGCGCGCCAAGGACGGTCCGTCACCGACGTCGCGCACGGCGAGGGACTCCTCGCTCCGCCGGCGCCCCCCGGTCGGGTCGCTGGCGTCGGGGGGCACCTGGCCGGCCTCGCCCTGCTGCTCGGGTGGCGACTCGAGCGAGGGCTCGCTGGTACGGCTGGCCAGGAGCAGCTCCCGGAAGGGGCCGTCGGCCAGGGCCAGCTCTGAGCGCAGGCCCTGCTGCACCACCTGTCCATGGTCGAGGACCGCGAGGTGTGGCGCCCGCTCGATGGTGGTCAGGCGGTGGGCGATGAGCACGCCGGTCCGACCGCTGAGCAGACGGTCGGCCGCGGCGACGACCCGGCGCTCGGTGACGGGGTCCATCCGGGCAGTTGCCTCGTCGAGGACGACGACGCGCACGTCCCGCACGAGCAGACGGGCGAAGGCCACGAGTTGCTCCTCCCCGGCGGACAGCGTCGTGCCTCCGGGGCCGAGAAGCGTGTCGAGACCGTCGGGCAGCCCGGCGACCCAGTCGTGCAGCCCGAGCTCGTCGACCGCGCTCTCGACCTGCAGACGGGGCACGTCGCCGAAGATCGCGATGTTCTCCGCGAGGGTCCCGGCGAGGACCTCGGTGCGCTGGGTGACCACGCCGACGGCTGCGCGCAGCCGCTGCAGGTCCAGATCGAGTACATCGACGCCCCCGAGCAGCACGCTTCCGCGGGGCGGCTCGATCGCCCGGGAAACGAAGGAGGCCAAGGTCGACTTCCCGGACCCGGTCCGTCCGACGAGGGCCATCGTCTCTCCGGCCGGCACTGTCAGCTCGACACCGTGCAGGGCGAAGGAGCCCTCGTGGAAGGAGAAGTCGAGATCATGGAAGTGCAGAGCCACAGGCCCCTGCCTCGGCAGGTCCCGGCCCCCTTCCGGCTCCGGGTGCACCGCCAGCGTCTGACGCAACCGGATGATCGCGCCGAAGCCCTCCTGCAGGTCCGACAGGTTGTTGGCGAGCATGGAGATCTGCCCGACGAAGGTCGCCGTGACCAGGAAGAGCGTCACCAGCGCGGCCACCGACAGGTGGTCCCGCGAGGCGAGTGCGACGCCCGCCACGGCGATGGCCGCGAGCAGCCCGTGCAGGAGGACACCGGCACGACGGGCCAGTGCCCGCTCGACGAGCAGGACGCGCAGCAGCTCGTGGTGGACCCGCGATGACAGCCGGGCCAGACGGTGGACGACATGGGCCTGCCCCAGGCTCGTGCGCAGGTCGTCCCGACCGGCGACTCCCTCCTCCAGTGCGCTCGCGTGGTCGGTCCAGGCGATCTCCTCGACGACCTTGCGGCGGGCGATCTCGCCGAGAAGTGGCCGGATGACGACGGCGGTGAGCCCGCCGAGCAGCGGGAAGAGCAACCAGGCCGGCCACCACGTGACGCCCGCGACGATCCACATCGGCAGCACTGCGAAGGCCGCACGGAAGAACATCCACACCTGCCAGCGAATGAGGTTGCCGACCTCGTGGGTGTCGTCATCGATGCGGTCGAGGATCTCGCCGACGGCCTGCTCGGCGAGGACGGGCACGGGCTGGGCGAGTACCGCATCGAGGAGGTCCTCACGCAGGCGGCCCTCGGCCTTGTCGGACAGGCCGACCCAGACGATCTTGCCGACCGTGTCGAGGAGGGCCCCGCCGACGATGCACGCGGCGAGCACCCACACCAGAGTGCTCGTGGGGTCCTCGGCGAGCCGGCCCATGATCACCGTCCCGAGGGTGAGGGCGATGGCGGCCGCGAGGGCGCACACCAGTGCTGCGCCGGTCCAGGGCGAGGACATCCGTCGCCAGTCGATGCGTCGGGAGGGATCTGCCGAAGCGGGCGGCGGGGGTGGTGCCGGGGCCTCGGGTTCGCGGGTGAGGGTCTGGGTCATGACCCTTCGAGGTTATGCCGCCGGACCGACAATCGCCTCCCGGTTTTCGTGGCGTCCTCGGCCGCATCGGGCGAAGGGGGGATGCCCCCTTCGCCCTCCTCGCCGGGAGTCATCGAGGCCGTCCGAGGGGTGGACAGGGCATTCCGGAGGGTGGGACGGCAGGCGTACCGTCGGGGTGTCCCGACGCGCGATCCGCGACGGGCCCCACGACCTTCCGAACCACCGCAGGAGCCACCATGAGCGACGAGACCGCCGAGGTCCGCCGCGCCCTCCAGGAGAGCCTGGACCGGCGCGAGCAGGGCAGCGACTGACATCAACTGAAGGTCAGTCTCCGCACGCAGTTCAGACCGCCCCCGCCGAACCGGCGTCGGGGCGGTCTGGCGTGTGAGACGCCGTATCACCGACCGGACGGGCGAACTACGGTGTGGCCATGCCTGAGCTGCGTTCCCGAACCACCACCCACGGTCGCAACATGGCCGGTGCCCGCGCCCTGTGGCGCGCGACCGGCATGGGCGAGGGGGACTTCGGCAAGCCGATCGTGGCGATCGCCAACTCCTTCACCCAGTTCGTGCCCGGGCACGTGCACCTGAAGGACATGGGCCAGCTCGTCGCCGGTGCGATCGAGGAGGCCGGGGGAGTGGGCAAGGAGTTCAACACCATCGCCGTCGACGACGGCATCGCGATGGGCCACCACGGGATGCTCTACTCGCTGCCCAGCCGCGAGGTCATCGCCGACTCGATCGAGTACATGGTCAATGCGCACTGTGCCGACGCCTTGGTGTGCATCTCCAACTGCGACAAGATCACCCCGGGCATGCTCCTGGCCGCGCTGCGGCTGAACGTCCCCACGGTCTTCGTCTCGGGCGGGCCGATGGAGGCCGGCAAGGCGATCATCGGCGAGGACGGCACCGCCGCCACCCGATTGGACCTCGTCGACGCCATGGTCAAGGCCGTCGACGAGAGCGTCAGCGACGAGGAGATCACCGCGATCGAGCAGTCCGCCTGCCCGACGTGCGGGTCCTGCTCGGGCATGTTCACCGCCAACTCGATGAACTGCCTGACCGAGGCTCTCGGTCTCTCCCTGCCCGGCAACGGCTCGACGCTGGCGACCGCAGAGGCGCGTCGCGACCTCTTCCTCGACGCCGGCCGCCTCGTCGTCGACCTGTGCCGCGACTACTACGACGGCGACGACGAGTCGGTGCTGCCCCGCTCGATCGCGACCAAGCCCGCCTTCGCCAATGCCATGCGCCTGGACATCGCGATGGGTGGCTCGACCAACACGATCCTGCACCTGCTGGCCGCGGCGCAGGAGGCACAGGTTGACTTCGACCAGCACGACATCGACGCCCTCTCCCGCGTCACCCCGTGCCTGGTCAAGGTCGCGCCCAACTCGGGCGACTTCTACATGGAGGACGTCCACCGTGCCGGCGGGATCCCGGCGATCCTGGGTGAGCTGGGCCGCGGCGGCATGCTCGACACCGGCGTGCGGGCCGTGCACAGCACCAAGCTCGACGAGTGGCTGGCCGACTGGGACATCCGCTCCGGCACCGCCACTGACAAGGCGAAGGAGCTCTTCCACGCCGCCCCCGGCGGCGTGCGCACCACGCAGGCCTTCTCCTCGACCAACCGTTGGCAGAGCCTGGACACCGACCCCGAGAACGGGTGCATCCACTCGGTCGAGCACGCCTACTCCAGCGAGGGTGGCCTGGCCGTGCTCACCGGCAACCTCGCCCCGGACGGCTGCATCGTCAAGACCGCCGGTGTGCCCGAGCACCAGTGGACCTTCACCGGCCCGGCGCGCGTCGCCGAGTCCCAGGAGGCGGCCGTGGAGATGATCCTGTCCAAGCAGGTGCAGGAGGGTGAGGTCGTCGTCATCCGCTACGAGGGGCCCAGGGGCGGGCCGGGCATGCAGGAGATGCTCTACCCGACCTCCTACCTCAAGGGCACCGGCTTGGGCCCGAAGTGCGCCCTGATCACCGACGGTCGCTTCTCCGGCGGCTCGTCCGGCCTGTCGATCGGTCACGTCTCCCCGGAGGCCGCCGCCGGTGGCGCCATCGGGCTGGTGCAGGACGGCGACGTCATCGAGTTCGACATCCCCGGCCGTCGGGTCAACCTCCTCGTCGACGAGACGGAGCTGCAGCGTCGCCGCACAGCGCAGGATGCGAAGGGGTGGACTCCGCTCTCCCGCAAGCGCCCCGTCTCCCCGGCGCTGAAGATCTTCGCCAAGTTCGCCCAGTCGGCCGACAAGGGCGCCGCCCGCAAGGTCGACTGACCACTCAGGACGCAGAAATCGAGTCAGGACGTAGTCATACCTACGTCCTGACTCGATTTCTGCGTCCTGGCTGACCGGCCTTCACGGGGGGCGTCCGCATCTCGGGACAAGGGGTTCACATGTCGGGACGGCGGCCTAGCCTGAGCACATGAGCGACGCGCAGCAGAACGCACAGGGGGCTCCGCCCCCTGTGGACCCCCCGATCTCCTTCGACATCGCCGTCCTCGGCGGCGACGGGATCGGCCCCGAGGTGGTCGCGCAGGGGCGCAAGGTCCTCGAGGCGCTCGGCTCGGGAGTGACCTTCTCGGCCACCGAGTACGACCTCGGTGCCCAGCGCTGGCACCGCACGGGGGAGACCCTGCCGGACTCCGTCGTGGCGGAGATCCGCGGCCACGACGGCATCCTGCTCGGTGCGATCGGTGACCCGAGTGTCCCCTCGGGCGTGCTCGAGCGGGGCGTGCTGCTCCCCCTTCGCTTTGCGCTGGACCACTACGTCAACCTGCGTCCAGCCAAGCTCTACCCCGGCGTGACCAGCCCCCTGTCGAGCGAGGTGACCGACAAGGGCCTGGACTTCGTCGTCGTGCGCGAGGGGACCGAGGGCCCCTACGTCGGCAACGGCGGAGCGCTGCGCGTCGGGACCCCGCACGAGGTCGCAACGGAGGTCAGCGTCAACACCCGATTCGGCATCGAGCGGGTCGTGCGTGACGCCTTCGCCCGTGCGCAGGCCCGCCCGCGCAAGCACCTGACCCTGGTGCACAAGCACAACGTGCTCACCCACGCCGGCCACCTGTGGCGCCGCACCGTCGAGGAGGTCGGCGCGCAGTTCCCGGACGTCGAGACCGCCTACCAGCACGTCGACGCGGCGACGATCTTCCTGGCGACCGACCCCGCGCGCTTCGACGTGATCGTCACCGACAACCTCTTCGGCGACATCATCACCGACATCGCCGCGGCGGTCGCCGGTGGCATCGGGCTGGCCGCGAGCGGCAACATCAACCCCACCCGCGAGGCGCCGAGCATGTTCGAGCCGGTCCACGGCTCCGCGCCGGACATCGCCGGGCAGGGCAAGGCGGACCCGACGGCCGCGATCCTCTCGGCGGCGATGCTGCTGGACCACCTCGGCCGACCCGAGGATGCCCAGCGGGTCGAGTCCGCGGTCGCCGCGGATCTCGCCGAGCGGGCGGGTGAGCGGTCCACCTCGGTCATCGGTGACGCCATCGCCGCCCGACTGTGATGGGCCCCACAGGGAGGACTATCCTGCGGGGAACCGAACACCCGAGGAGCCGTGTCACCGATGACCGCTGAACTCACCTTCGCAACCACCCGCCGCGAAGACCCCGTGCCCGCTGCCGAGCGCGAGATGATCCTCGCCAACCCGGCCTTCGGCACCACCTTCACCGACCACATGCTCACCGCCACGTGGACGAAGGGGGAGGGCTGGCGCGACGGTCAGGTCCGCCCCTTCGGCCCGCTCCAGGTCTCGCCTGCCGCGGCCGTCCTGCACTACGCGCAGGAGGTCTTCGAGGGCATGAAGGCCTACCGCCACGCGGATGGGTCCGTGTGGACCTTCCGCCCGGAGCGCAACGCCGCCCGGATGGCCCGCAGCTGCGAGCGACTCGCGTTGCCGGTGCTCTCCGAGGAGGACTTCATCGGTGCCATCCGCGCACTGGTCGAGGTCGACCAGGCCTGGGTGCCCGACTCCGGCACCGGTGAGTCGAGCCTCTACCTGCGTCCCTTCATGTTCGCCTCGGAGGCCTTCCTCGGCGTCCGTCCGGCCAACGAGGTGACCTTCTCCATCATCGCCAGCCCCGCAGGCGCCTACTTCCCGGGTGGCATGAAGCCGGTCAACCTGTGGCTGAGCACCGACTACGCGCGTGCCGGTGCCGGTGGCACGGGCGCCGCCAAGTGCGGTGGCAACTACGCCTCGTCGCTGGCCGGTCAGCTGGAGGGCATCGCCCAGGGCTGCGACCAGGCCGTCTTCCTGGACTCCTCGACGCACACCTACATCGAGGAGCTCGGTGGGATGAACCTCTTCTTCGTCACCAAGGACGGGAAGCTGCGCACCCCTGCCCTGACCGGATCGATCCTCGAGGGCGTCACCCGCGCCTCGATCCTCGACCTCGCCCCCGACCTCGGGCTGGAGCCCGAGGAAGCCCGTATCGGGATCGACGAGTGGAAGGACGGCGTCGTCTCCGGGGAGATCACCGAGGTCTTCGCCTGCGGCACCGCTGCCGTCGTCACGCCCGTCGGTGAGCTGCGCTGGGACGGCGGGTCAGCCCCGTCGACGGCCGGCGCCGAAGGGGGAGAGGTCACCCGCAGGATCCGACAGACCCTCCTGGACATCCAGTACGGCGTCGCAGAGGACACCCACGGTTGGCTGACCCGACTGGTCTGACCCGCGGGAGTGCGCCGGCCGCAGGCTTCCCCGTGAACCCACGACTCATCGCGACCGACCTCGACGGCACCCTGCTGCGCTCGGACGGGAGCGTCTCGGCGCGATCGGTGGACGCACTGCGCGCAGTCGCCGAGATCGGTCTCGAGACGGTGCTGGTCACCGCCCGCCCGCCGAGGTGGCTCGACGAGCTCGCGCACGTCGTGGGTGCCCGGGGCGTGGCGATCTGCGGCAACGGCGCCTTCCGTTACGACGTCGGGCGCCAGCGGGTCTTCCAGGAGCGAACGATGGCGCGGGAGGTCGTCACGCAGATCGTCCGCGACCTGCGCGAGCAGGTACCGGGCACCGGGTTCGCCGCGGAGCGCGCGTCCGGGCTGGCCGCCGAGAGCATGTTCGCCGCGATCCACGACCATCCCGAGGACCTGGTGACGACCTCGGAGATCGAGCTGCTCGACGACGCGGCCGTCGGCAAGTTGCTGGCCCGCAACCCGCACCTGACGGACGAGGAGTTCATCGAGGTCGCGACCGAGGTCGTCGGGGAGCGCGCCGTCGTCGCCTTCTCCGGCGCCGGGGGACTGGCCGAGATCTCCGCGGTCGGGGTGACCAAGGCCGCTGCACTCGCCGAGTGGTGCGACGAGCTGGGGATCGCGGCCAGCGAGGCCTGGGCCTTCGGGGACATGCCCAACGATCTACCGATGCTCACGTGGGCCGGGCGCTCCTTCGCCGTGGCCAATGCCCACTCCGACGTGCTCGCCGCGGTCACCGACCACTGCCCGGGCAACGACGAGGACGGCGTGGCCCGCACGCTCGAGGCCCTCCTCGCCGCTCTCGGCCGGTGAGCCCGCACCGTCCACATGGCGGACAGGGGTGAGGAGGCCGCGGTGGAGAGTGCCACAGTGACAGCGTGATGCCCCCGATGAAGCAGCGTGCCGCCACCGCGGCCCTCCTCATTATCTAGGCGCGACGAGCCACCCGCTCGTCGCGCAGACCTCCCGCACCCGGGGGGTCTTTTGCATTTGTCGAGCAGGTGGCGACGAGGCAATCGGATCCGGAGCATCACCCCAGCGACGGACCGGCGCGACGAGCAGGTGTCACACACCCCTTCGTCCCCAACGGAAGAACCACGATGCACGGCTTCCACGTCTACGACACGACCCTGCGCGACGGTGCCCAGCAGGAGGGCATCAACGTCTCGGTCGCGGACAAGCTGGCGATCAGCCGCCTCCTCGACGAGCTGGGCGTGACCCACATCGAAGGGGGGTGGCCGGGGGCGAACCCCAACGACACCGAGTTCTTCGCCCGGGCCTTCGGCGAGCTGGAGCTGCACACCGCGACGCTCGCGGCCTTCGGCGCGACCCGCAGGGCCGGCATCGATGCCGCCCGCGACCCCCAGGTGCAGGCACTGCTCGACTCCGGAGCCGAGGTGATCACCCTCGTGGCCAAGTCCCACCCGGCTCACGTCGAGCGCGCCCTGCGCACCACCCGCGAGGAGAACCTCGCCATGATCAGTGACACCGTCGCGCACCTGCACGCGCAGGGGCGCACGGTGATGATCGACGCCGAGCACTTCTTCGACGGCTACCTCCTCGACCGCGAGTACGCGTTGGCCTGCGTGCGCGCCGCCCACGAGGCCGGTGCCGAGGTCATCGCCCTGTGCGACACGAACGGCGGCATGCTGCCCGGGCAGGTTCGCGATGCGGTCGCCGACGTGCGGGCAGCGACCGGTGCCCGGCTGGGCATCCACTGCCACAACGACACCGGCTGCGCGGTCGCCAACTCGATGGCCGCCGTCGAGGCGGGCGCCGACCACGTCCAGGGGACGATCAACGCCTATGGAGAGCGCACGGGCAACGCCGACCTGATCACGCTCGTCGCCAACCTCCAGCTCAAGCTCGGCATGGACCTGGTCGAGCCGCATCGGTTGCAGGACGCGACCCGCATCGCCCACGCGGTGAGCGAGGTGACGAACTTCCCACCCTTCTCCCGCCAGCCGTACGTCGGCTCGGGAGCCTTCGCGCACAAGGCCGGTCTGCACGCCAGCGCGATCAAGGTCGACCCGGACCTGTACCAGCACATCGACCCCAAGTCGGTCGGCAACGACATGCGCATGCTCGTCTCGGACATGGCCGGCCGCGCCACGGTGGAGCTGAAGAGCCGCGAGTTCGGCATCGACCTGGCCGGGAACGACGAAGCACTGTCGCGGGTCCTGGCCAAGGTCAAGCAGCTGGAGCAGCAGGGGTACACCTTCGACGCGGCCGACGCGTCCTTCGAGCTGCTGCTGCGCCGCGAGCTCGAGGAGGAGGCACCGCAGTACGCGCAGGTCGAGTCCTGGCGGGTGATGATCGATGCCCGGGGCGGGGAGAACGCACTGTCGGAGGCGACCGTCAAGGCCGTCGCCGGTGGCCATCGCCTCGTCGCGACCGGGGAGGGCAACGGCCCCGTCAACGCGCTGGACCACGGGCTGCGCCAGACGCTCACGGTCGTCTACCCCGAGATCGAGGCCCTGGACCTGATCGACTACAAGGTGCGCATCTTCGACGCCGCGCACGGCACCGACGCCACGACCCGGGTGCTCATCGAGACGAGCGACGCGCACACGTCGTGGACGACGGTGGGTGTCGCCGACAACATCGTCGAGGCCTCGTGGGAAGCACTCCTCGACGGCATCACCTACGGCCTGATGCGCGCCGGGGTTCCCGTGCGCTGAGGTGGGTCAGTCCTTCGACACGTGCCCGAAACGGTGGCGGGTGGTGCTCACCGCCTGCTCGCGCAGGAAGGGCAGCAGCTCGCGGCGCCCGGTCGCCAGAACCGGACCGGAGATGACGTCCACCCCCGCAGCGACGAGATCGTCGACGAGTGCCGGCGCGTCCTGCCCGACCAGGCGCACCCGAGCGTCGTCGATCTGCCAGGCGCGGGCGAGGAAGGCGGCGTCGTCCTCGGCGACCACCTGGACGTGGCCCAGGCTCGTGGGGAGCTTCAGCGCGGGGTCGGCGCAGACGAGCGCACCGGCACCGGTGAGCGTCGCGGCGGCGACGAGGCGCACGACCTCGGCGACGGACGTGCCCACCCCGGCCCGGACGAGCACGTTCGGGTGCGGGCGGTAGCGGAAGACGTTGGTCTCCACCACCAGCGCGCTCTTGTCGTGCTCGACACCGAACTCCAGGGCCCACGCGGCGGCGTCGCTGGCGATCGCCGCCTCGAGCCACGGGCGATCCGCCTCGGGCACCTTCTCGCCGAGTGCGCCCAGCTGCGCGTCGACGGTGCGGCGCACCGCGGACGACGGCGTGGTGCCGTGTGTCGGGAGGCCGTCTGCGCTCCACGTGCCCAACTGGGCGACGTAGTTCGGGCCACCGGCCTTGGCGCCGGGGCCGATCGACGATGACTTCCACCCACCGAAGGACTGGCGCTGCACGATCGCACCGGTGATGTGCCGGTTGACGTAGCCGTTGCCGACCTCGACTGCGTCGGTCCACTGCTGGATCTCGCTCTCGTCGAGGCTGTGCAGGCCACCGGTGAGACCGAAGTCGGTCGCGTTCTGCAACTCGATCGCCTCCTCGAGGGAGTCGGCCCGGATCAGTCCGAGGACGGGACCGAAGACCTCGGTGAGGTGGAAGAAGGACCCGGGGGCCACCCCTTCCTTGACACCAGGCGACCACAGGCGGCCGGTGTCGTCGAGCTGGCGCGGCTCGACCAGCCAGCTCTCACCGGGCTCGAGGGTGGTCAGGGCGCGCAGCAGCTTGCCACTCGGCGGCTCGATGACCGGGCCCATCCGGGTCCCCAGGTCGCTCGGCCAGCCGACGGTGACCGAGGAGGCCGCATCGACGAGCTGGCGGCGCAGGCGGGGCGAGTCGGCAACCGATCCGACGAGGATGCCCAGGGAGGCGGCGGAGCACTTCTGGCCCGCGTGCCCGAAGGCGGAGGAGACGAGGTCGGCGACCGCGAGGTCGATGTCCGCAGAGGGGGTGATGACCAGGGCGTTCTTGCCGGAGGTCTCCCCGAGCACCCGCGCGCCCTCCTCGCGTCCGGCGCGCCACCCGGCGAAGAGCCGGGCGGTCTCGCTCCCGCCGGTGAGTACGACGGCCTCGACGTCCTCGTGGGAGACCAGGCGCTGGCCGACCTCGTCCTCCGGGGCGCGCACCACCTGCAGCACGTCGGCCGGGACGCCGGCTGCGTGCAGGGCGGCGACGGCCTCCTCCACGCAGGCAGGCGTCTGCGGTGCGGGCTTGATGATCACGGCGGACCCGGCGGCGAGCGAGGCGAGCACACCACCGATCGGGATGGCGACCGGGAAGTTCCACGGCGGGGTGATCAGCGTCAGGGCGAAGGGGGTGAAGCTCGCCCCGTCGGTCATCGGCCCGTCCTCGAGCTCGAGCGCCCGGTCGGCGTAGTAGCGGGCGAAATCGACGGCCTCGGAGATCTCCGGGTCGGACTCGACGATGGTCTTGCCGCCCTCGGCGGCCATGACCGACACCAGTGTCTGCCGCCGCGAGTCGAGCTCACGTGCGGCATCGCGCAGGAGCGCGGCGCGCTCGGCGGCCGGGCGGGCGGCCCAACCCGCCTGCGCCGCACGGCCGGTCGCGACGACCTCTTCCACGTCGGCGACGGTATCCAGGTGGCGGGAGGTCAGCTCGGGCATCGGCTCGGCGACGGCGCGGGCGGCCCACTCCCGGTGCTCGGCCAGGGCCGGGTCCGAGTCGGGGGTGTTGGCGAAGGCGTCGGCGATCCGTGCGGGCTCGGCGGGTCGGCGCGGGCCGGTCGGGGTCGACCCGATGGCATCGACGCTGTCGCGGAAGCGCGTCTCCTGGTCGGGCATCGCCGCGGAGTCGTCGGAGAAGAAGGCGTGCAGGTAGTTCTCCGGGGAGGCGTTCTCCTCGAGGCGACGCACGAGGTAGGACACCGCGGAGTCGAAGTCCTCCGGCGCGACGACCGGGGTGTAGAGCACGACCGTGCCGACGTCGTCGCGGACCGCGCGCGCCTGCGCCGGTGACATGCCCTGCAGCATCTCGATGTCGAGGGCGTCCTGGACACCACGCGACTGGGCGAGCAGGTGCGAGCTGGCGACGTCGTAGAGGTTGTGCGAGGCGACACCGATGCGCACACCGGCCGCGACGCTGTCCTCGCGCAGCGCCCGCTCGACGCAGCGCAGGTAGTTGGCGTCGACGTCGCCCTTGGTGCGGTAGGGGGCCTGCTCCCAGCCGTGCATGACGGCTTCGACCCCCTCCATCGCCAGGTTGGCGCCCTTGACCAGACGGATCTTCAGGCCGGCACCCCCCTTCGCCCGGCGCTCGGCGGCGAAGGCGATGAGGCGCTCCATCGCGGGCAGCGCGTCGGGCAGGTAGGCCTGCAGGACGATGCCGGCCTCGAGGTCGTGGAACTGCGGCTCGGAGAGGATCGCCATGAACAGCTGGAGCGTCATCTCCAGGTCGCGGTACTCCTCCATGTCGAGGTTGACGAAGGCGTGCGGGGTGGACGACTTCGCCGCGGCATAGAGGGGCCGCAGTCGCTCGACGCACCGCTCCACCGTGCCGTGGGTGTCCCACACGCTGATCTGGCTGACGAGCGAGGAGGCCTTGATCGAGACGTAGTCGACGTCGCCGCGCTCCAGCAGCTCGCGGGTGCGCCGGGTGCGGGCGGCGGCCTCGTCCTCGCCGAGGACGGCCTCACCGAGCAGGTTGATGTTCAGGCGGAACCCGTTCTCGCGTGCGGCGGCGAGGTGCCTGCCGAGCTTGGGGTCGTGCGCGTCGACGAGGAGGTGGCCGACCATCTGCTTCATCCGGGCGCGGGCGGCCGGGACGACCACCTTCGGGGCGATCCTGGCGACGGTGGCGCCGAGCCCGAGCAGCCCGCGGTCGAGCGGGCCGAGGAAGGAGGCGGCGTCCGAGGCGGTGATCCGGCTGAGCGCGTTGGCCGCGACCTTGTCGTCCTCGGGGCGGGCCACGCGGTCGACGAAGAAGACGGCCAGGTCCAGACCGCCATCGGAGTCGGAGAGCAGCGCGGCCAGCTGGCCGGTGGTCTGCGCCTCGCGCCTGGTCTCACCGGCGTGCGCCGCAGCGGCCCAGCGCTCGGCGAGGGCGACGGCATCCTCGACGAAGGGGGTCAGGGCTGCGGTCGCCGGGTGGGTGCCGGGGGAGGTCGCGGTCTCGGGTGCGGTGGTCATCCTCCGACGGTAGGGTCGACGCGGATGGCGCACCACAGACATCTGATACTCGTTTGAAGTTATGAGTCATACACTTGTCCAATGGATCTGCAAGAGCTGGTGGATGAGGCCTCGGCGATCCTCCAGGCGCCGGTGACGCTCGAGGACCGCCGGCTGCGCCTGCTCGCCTTCGCCGCCCACGACGCGACCACCGACCGCGTTCGGGTCGAGACCGTCCTCGGCCGTGGTGCCGGACCACGCACGCGGGAGTGGTTCGAGTCCTTCGACATCGCACGGGCGCGCGGACCGGTCCACGTCCCCGCCAATCCGGAGCGCGAGATCGCCGCACGGCTGTGCCTTCCCGCGCGCGCTCGCGGCGTCGTGCGGGGCTATCTCTGGGCGGTGGAGCCGCCGGAGGGGCTGGCACCCGAGCGCATCCGCGCGGCCCAGGCCCTCGCGACCGGTGCGGGGGAGGCCCTGGCGAGGGTCACCTCGCGCCGCAGGGAGACCGAGCGCCTCCTGCTCGACCTCATCGAGACGGGGGCCCAGGGGCGCGGCGGCATCGCACGCGAGCTCGCCGATGACCTCGCGGTGGCCAGCTCGGCGCGCATCGTCGTCGCCGTTCTCGGCGGGGCGCCCGGGGTGCAGCTGCAGGTCGAGCAGGTCCACGGGCCGGGAGGAGTGCCTCGTGACGTCGCGGTCGCCGAGCGCGCCGGGGACCTCGTGCTGCTCATCCCGGCCGGCGGGCCCGGCTCACCGGTGACGGACGTCGTCGAGTCCGCGATCACCGGCCTGGCCCGACTCGGTCTGCCGGAGGTCGTGGCGGGGGTCGGCGACGAGGTGTCCCTGCACGAGGCCGGCGCCTCGGACCGACGGGCGCGCGCCGCCCTTCGCGTCGTACGACCCTCGACCCCGGCACAGCCGTCCGGTCCGGCGGCGACCAGGGTCCACGCCTGGGACTCGCTGGGGGTGACGCGACTGCTCGGGGGGCGTGGTGCGGACGAGCTCGTCGAGGCGGTGCGCACGCCCGCGGTCACCGCACTGCTGGCCGGACCGGAGGAGCTTGTCGAGACCGTCTGGGTGCATCTGGAGGAGGCCGGGTCGGTCGCGGCGACGGCCGCCCGGCTCGGGTTGCACCGGCAGAGCGTGTACCACCGGATCCACCGCATCGAGGCGCTCACCGGCCTGGATCTCTCTCGGGGGAGGGACCGCCTCGAGCTCCACCTGGCTCTGGTCGTGCTGCGCACGATCTGAGTTTTGCACCATTCAGCCACTGATTCAGGAAAGAGGCTTACACTCAAGCCCAACCCTGCTCGACTCAAGCCCAACCCTGCTCTCTGTCAAGGAGGTTGCCATGCCCGATGCCGGATCGGAACCGGACCGCATCGGCATCACACGACGGGAGCGGATCCAGCAGCGGGCGCTGAACGAGATTCTCGAGGCTGCGCGCACCGAGCTGCGCGTCCACGGTCCGAGCGGTGTGACCATGCGGGCCGTCGCTCGTGCCGTCGACATGACGCCGTCGGGTCTCTACCGTCACGTGGCCGGGCACGACGAGCTGCTCTGCTTGCTGGCGGCTCGGGCCTACGAGGCGGTCGGTGACGTGATGGAGGAGGCTCGGGCGCAGGCGCCCGAGGGCGACCACGCCACCGCCTACTACTTGGTGGCCATGGCCATGCGGGAGTGGTACGTCGCCCACCGGACCGAGTACGAGCTGCTGGTCTCACCGCGAGTGATCCGCGCGTATACCGAGCAGCTGCGCGCCATGACCGCTCGAACCCTGGAGATGCAGGCGAGCATCTGCGCGGACGCGATCCGAGCCGGCCAGCTCGATCCCGACGCCTCCGCCTTCCCGCTGGCGTCGTCGCCGGACGGGGAGGACGGCTCGGCCGCCGCGCGGTCGATCTCGTTGTCGGCACTCGCGGCGATCAGCGGACACATCGGTTTCGAGACCAGGGGAGTCTTCGGCGACCTGACGATGGATCCGCAGGAGTACTTCAGCGCCTACCTGCGCGCACTGATGAAGCTCATGGGCTTCGTCGTCGAGCCCGGCCCGCCCGACCTGCCCTGACCTGCGCTCGCGGGCGATTCAGACCGAGACGATGACGATGACGCCCGCGGTGATCGCGATGAGCGCCGCCACGACCTGCGCGAGCCACGGCGCCCGGTGGCACAACCACTCGGCCGCGTTGTAGAGGGCGGTCAGCGCGAGCACCGCGATGGTGACGTGCAGCAACAGCGCGAGCAGGGTTCCGGTGATCATGCCGGCGACGCGGAACCGCCCCCACAGCTGGGCGAGGGCGAGCGGGATGGCGATCGCGCCGGCCGCCCCGGTGAGCAGACGGGTCCACAACGGTCCTTCGCCCATCCAGGGCACGCCACCGACGATGTCGAGCAGGTCCGCGGTGGTCCACAGGCCGAGCACGGTCAGGGCCAGCAGGGTCCCGACCACGGTGATCCGCCAGCGCCACCTGAGCGCCGTGGACCAGTCGGTCTGCCGTCCCACGGCCATCACGGCCAGGGTCACCCCGGTCCACAGCAGCCAGCGGCGCACGATCGGGGTCCCCGAGTCGGCCATCGCATCGCGGAAGACCCGGTTGGCCTCGTCCCAGTGGACCTCGTGCCCCTCGACGCTGATGTAGGACGCCGGCTGGCCGGGGTCCCCGACGAGGCCGTCGTGCAGGATCGCCGCGGGAAGGTAGGTGCCGGTGCGCGGAAGCAGCCAGCCGAAGACCTGGGGGACCGAGGCGAAGTCCGTGGCGAAGTCCTCCGGGTCGGCCGGCACGAGCAGGTCCCCGAGCTCCCGGTCGCGGTAGCCCAGGCGACGCATCAGGCGGAACTCGTTGGGCGGGTCGGCCAGGTCCCGGCGCAGCAGGATCACCGGTGGCGCCTCGAGATCCGGCTGACCATCCATGGCGCCTCCGTCGTGGAAGCGCCCCGGGTCGGGGATCAGCGGTCCGTCCATGTCCCAACCCTGTCAGTCGGCGACGTCACCGTGGGGCAGGCCGCTGCGGTGAGGTCCTGCAGGACGTCGAGGAGCCGACGACGCAGGGTGTTGGAGCGGATGGTGAAGCCCCGCTGGCGCTCCACGTACTCGGCTTTGCCGGCCGGTGTCTCGATCGCGACCGGCTCGATGCCGAAGTCGGTCAGGTCGTACGGGGAGGCGGCCATGTCCAGCTCACGGATCTGAAGCGCCAGCTCGAAGGCCGCAAGGGTCAGGTCGGATGGGACCGCCGGGGCGAGTGTGAAGCACCACTTGTAGACATCCATCCCCGCATGCAGGCAGCCCGGCTGCTCGAAGGCCACCTGGTCCTCACGAGAGGGACGAAGGGAGTTGTGCCCCATCGCGTCCGGCGTGAAGAAGCGGTAGGCGTCGAAGTGGCTGCAGCGCACGCGGTTGCCGTCGACGACGGCATCCGTCCCGGCCTGCGACAGGCGAAGGGGGAGCTGCTCGTGGCGCTGCTCGCCCGGGGCGAGCCGGTAGACCATCGCCCACTCGTGCAGCCCGAAGCAGTCGTGCGTCGCGGGTCGCGACAGCGTCGCGTCGAGCAGGTCGTGGACGAAGCCGATGGCGCGCCCCCTTCGCTCCACGAAGGAGGGGACGTCCAGGCGGGCGGTGCCCTCCTCGTCCACGACGTACCCGGAGCGGTCGCCGTAGACGTCGACCGCATCGGCCAGCGCCATGCCGGCGCCGGGGTGCCATCGCCGCAGGTGGGTGGGGCGGTGGCGGTAGTACTCGAAGAGGAAGTCCTCGATCGGGTGACGCTCGCCGCGTCGCCGCCGCCCGCGGTGACCGGAGACCAGGTACTCGACCCGTGCCCGGTGCTCCCGTGCCAGCGCGAGCCACTCCTGCCGAGGAAGCGTCCTCTCACCCGGCGTGCCCACCCGACCAGCGTAGGTCGCCGCGTGAGCACGCTGACGGGCCGGCCACCACGTCGCCTAGGGTGGCGATGTGCGCATCGCGAGGTACACGGAAGGTGACGAGCCGGTCTACGGTCTCGTCGACGGTGGCGGGAGCAAGATCGCCGAGGTGAGCGGGGACCCGCTCTACCAACGGATCGAGCTGACCGGGAGGACGACGACGGTCGACGAGGTACGCCTGCTGGCCCCCGTCATCCCGCGCAGCAAGATCATCGGGATCGGACGCAACTACGCCGACCACGCGGCGGAGATGGGCAACGAGGTTCCACCGGAGCCGATGATGTTCCTCATCCCCAACACCGCGGTCGTCGGGCCCAACGACCCCGTCGTCATCCCGCGCTCGACCAGCGAGGTCCACTACGAGGGTGAGCTCGCGGTGATCATCGGACGGATGTGCAAGGACATCTCCGCGGACGAGGCCGCGAAGGTCATCTTCGGCTACACGATCGCCAACGACGTCTCCGCCCGCGACCTGCAGCGTGGGGACGGCCAGTGGGCCAGGGCCAAGGGCATGGACACCTTCTGCCCGCTCGGGCCGTGGATCGAGACCGACCTCGACCCGCAGAACGTGCGCGTCGTCACCCGCCGCGACGGCGAGGTCGTCCAGGACGGACACACCCGCGACATGGTCCACGAGGTCCTCGACCTGATCAGCTACTGCTCCACGTCCTTCACCCTCCTGCCGGGCGACATCATCCTCACCGGTACGCCGGCGGGGGTCGGTCCGGTCACCGCCGGCCAGCGGGTCGAGATCGAGATCGAGAACATCGGGTCGCTGTCCAACCCCTTCGTCGCCGCAGAGTGAGCCACTGACGTGGACGTCGCCCGCTCGGTCCCCCTCTTCGTCCTCGCGGCGCTGCTGGAGATCGGCGGTGCGTGGCTGGTGTGGCAGGGCCTGCGCGAGCACCGCGGCTGGCTGTGGATCGGTGCCGGGGTCATCGCCCTGGGCCTCTACGGCGTCGTCGCGACCTTCCAGCCGGACGCGAACTTCGGCCGCATCCTCGCCGCGTACGGCGGGGTCTTCGTGGCCGGCTCGCTGCTGTGGGGGATGGCCGTCGACGGCTTCCGGCCCGATCGCTGGGACGTCGCCGGCGCCCTGCTCTGCCTCGTCGGCGTCGCGGTGATCATGTACGCCCCCCGCTCGGCCTGACGAAGCGGTGTCCTGAGGTGCGACGCAGGAGCCTCGAAGGGGGGCGACCCCCTTCGCCCGCACCCGCACCCCGGTCAGTGCGTGCGGTGCTGCCACTGCGGTTCACGCTTGTCGAGGAAGGCGCCGACGCCCTCCCGGGCATCGGGCGAGAGAGCGTTGTCGACCATGACCTTGGTCATCTCCTCGTAGGCGCGTTCGACCGGCAGGTCGATCTGGTCGTAGAAGGCGCGCTTGCCCACGGCGACGGTGGCCGAGGACGCACCGGCGACCGTGCGGGCGATCTCGTCCGTCGCGGCGACCAGGTCCTCGTCGGGGACCACGTCGGAGACCAGACCCATCGCCAGGGCCCGCTCGGCGGGAACCATCTCACCGGTGAGCAGCATCCGCATGGCCTGCTTGCGCGGGACCGCGCGCGAGAGGGCGACCATCGGGGTGGAGCAGAAGAGACCGATGCGCACACCCGGGGTGGCGAAGCGTGCCGAGGCGGCGGCCACGGCCAGGTCGCAGGTCGCCACCAGCTGGCACCCGGCGGCGGTGGCCACCCCCTGGACGCGGGCGATGACCGGCTGGGGGATCTGCTGGACCTTCAGCATCAGGCGCGAGCAGACGGAGAAGATCCGCTGCTGCTCCTCATCGTCGGCCGCGCGGACCTCGGCGAGGTCGTGGCCGGAGGAGAAGACATGACCCGCCGTGGCCAGGACGACCGCGTGGACGTCGGTGCGAGCGGCGACCTCCTCGAGGGCGTCGATCAGGGCCTCCATCACGGGCACGGACAGGGCGTTGCGTGTCTGCGGCTGCTCGATGGTGATGGTGGTGACGGTGTCCGTGGTGTCGACGGTGACGAGTTCGGTGGTCATCCGTGCAGCGTGGCAGAGGGGTCAGCCGCAGGGAAGGGCGAGCGATAGCATCGGGCCATCATGAGCGACTCCTCTGCAGCCTCCGAGACCACCGCCCCCCGACTGCGCGTCGCCCCGTCGCCGACCGGTGACCCGCACGTCGGCACCGCCTACATGGCGTTGTTCAACCTCGCGTACGCGCGCCAGCAGGGCGGCTCCTTCGTCCTGCGCATCGAGGACACCGACCGGGCACGGTTCAACGCCACGAGCGAGCAGCAGCTCTACGACACCCTCGGGTGGCTCGGGTTGACCTGGGACGAGGGTCCGGACGTGGGCGGCCCCTACGCGCCGTACCGCCAGAGCGAGCGTCTGGAGACCTACCGGCCCTACGTCGACAAGCTCATCGAGGACGGCCACGCCTACCACTGCTGGTGCTCCTCCGAGCGGCTGGCGGCCATGCGCGAGAAGCAGCAGAAGCTCAAGCTGCCCACCGGCTACGACCGGATGTGCGTCGGCAAGACCAAGGAGGAGCGCGCGCAGCTGGAGGGCTTCAACGACACCCCCGTCGTGCGCATGCTCGTGCCGGACGACGCCCCGACGACCTTCGAGGACGTCATCCGCGGAACCGTCTCGGCGCCGGTGCCCGACGACCAGGTCATCCTCAAGGGCGACGGCTTCCCGACGTACCACCTGGCCGTCGTCGTCGACGACCACGAGATGGGCATCACCCACGTCGTGCGCGGTGAGGAGTGGATCTCCTCCACGCCCAAGCATGTCCTGCTCTACCAGTGGCTCGGGCTGGAGCCGCCGAAGTTCGCGCACATGCCGCTGCTGCGCAACCAGAACAAGTCGAAGATCTCCAAGCGCAAGAACCCCGAGGCGCGCCTGACGTGGTTCGAGGAGCAGGGCTACCTGCCCGAGGCCGTCGTCAACTTCCTCGGTCTGCTGGCCTACCCGCCGGCGAAGGGGGAGAGCGGCGAGGACGTCGAGAAGTTCACCGTCGAGGAGTTCAGTCGCGTTTTCGCCTGGGACAAGGTCAACACCGTCGGCCCGATCTTCGACCTGAAGAAGCTCGACTGGCTCAACGGGGCGTGGATCCGGGGTCTTCAGCTGGATGACCTCGCGGCGCGCCTGCTGCCGTTCCTGCAGGCCGACAGGGTGCTGGCGCAGGACCCGAGCCCGGGTGAGCTCGCGCGGCTGAGGAGCGTCACCGAGCAGATCCAGACGCGGATCAACCTGCTCACCGAGGCGAGCGCGCTCGTGGCGCCCTTCTACGTCGCCGACGCGGACCTGGAGATCGCCGAGGACGCACGCAAGGGTCTGAAGGACACCGCGGGGGAGGTGCTCGACACCGCGCTCGCCGCGCTGACGCCGCTGGACCAGTGGCACGCCGCCGAGATCGAGCGCGTGCTGCGCGAGGCGATCGTCGACGGCATGGACATCAAGCCCCGTCTGGCCTTCGGTCCGCTGCGCACGGCCGTGTCGGGGCAGAAGGTCAGCCCGCCGCTCTTCGAGTCGATGGAGATCCTGGGCAAGGACTCCTCGCTCACCCGACTGCGCAACCTGCGCGCATCACTGGCCTGACTGCTCGATTTGGGTGCAGCATCAGCAGGCGGGTAGTATCACCACTCGGTTCACAGGCCGCGCGGACTTCGGTCCGAAGGGCCGGTGATACCCCCTTGGGGTATGGTGTAATTGGCAACACGGCTGATTCTGGTTCAGTTGTTCTAGGTTCGAGTCCTGGTACCCCAGCGCTGTGAGTGGCACTGCCACTCGATTTCGGAGAAGGGCCCCTTGTGGGTATTGTTCTCTCCGTCGCTCGGCCGGTCCGCCGGTCGGTGATCAGCATGAGGCCCCGTTGTGTAGTGGCCTAGCACGCCGCCCTCTCAAGGCGGTAGCGCGGGTTCGAATCCCGTCGGGGCTACATCGAGCAATGCCCCCGTTCCTGGTGGACGGGGGCCTTTGCCGTGCCCGGGGGCGGGGTGCGGGCGAAGCGGGCGGCCCTACGGCGTTGGGCGCGCCAGTGTCCCGAAATTTCACGTGACGGCCGCGCGCAACGCCGTACCCCTCGCCCGACGGGGGAGGGGCCCCGTGGTCACTCGGTGTCGCGGTCGGCGGCCTCGGCTGCCTTGGCGTGCTTCTCCAGGACCTCGGTGAGCTTGTTCGCGCCGGCGATGACGGTCGCGGCGTGCAGCCGGCCCGGCTGGCGCGAGAGGCGCTCGATCGGACCCGAGATCGAGACGGCGGCGATGACGCGGCCGGAGGGGGAGCGCACGGGGGCGGAGACGGAGGCGACGCCGGCCTCACGCTCGCCGACGCTCTGCGCCCAGCCACGGCGGCGGACGCCGGAGAGCATGGTCGCGGTGAAGGCGGCTTCCTGCAGGCCGCGGTGGAGTCGGTCCGGTTCCTCCCACGCGAGCAGCACCTGGGCGGCCGAGCCGGCGTGCATGGTCAGGGTCGCGCCGACCGGGATCGAGTCGCGCAGGCCGACCGGGCGCTCTGCGGCGGAGACGCAGACCCGGTGCTCCCCCTGGCGGCGGAAGAGCTGGGCGGACTCGTTGGTGTGATCACGCAGAGCCCCCAGCACGGGATTGGCGGCAACGAGCAGCTTGTCCTCACCGGCGGAGGCGGCGAGCTCGCCCAGGCGCGGGCCGAGGACGAAGCGCCCCTGCATGTCGCGCCCGACCAGCCGGTGGTGCTCCAGGGCCACGGCGAGCCGGTGTGCCGTCGGTCGGGCCAGCCCGGTGGCCGCGACCAGCTGTGCAAGGGTTGAGGGGCCCGACTCCAGGGCTCCGAGCACGACGGCGGCCTTGTCGAGGACGCCCACTCCACTACCGTTGTCCATGGACTGATACTGACATCTCAATTCGTGAGACGCAAGATATCGTGGATCACACGGCATGCGAATGTCGGTCGACACACACCGTGCACACCTGTGGCACAACGCATGGGATGGGATGAGGACATGGCTGGAACGCTGGCCGAGAAGGTATGGGACGCCCACGTCGTCCGTCGCAACGAGGGAGAGCCCGACCTCCTCTACATCGATCTGCACCTCCTCCACGAGGTGACGAGCCCGCAGGCCTTCGAGGGGCTGCGCCTCGCCGGTCGACCCGTCCGTCGCCCTGACCTCACCCTCGCGACCGAGGACCACAACGTCCCCACCACGCCGGGCCCCATCACCGACCCGGTGAGCAGGATCCAGGTCGAGACGCTGCGCGACAACTGCGCCGAGTTCGGCGTGACGCTCTACCCGATGGGTGACGCAGAGCAGGGCATCGTCCACGTCGTCGGCCCCCAGCTGGGCCTGACCCAGCCCGGGACGACCGTCGTCTGCGGCGACAGCCACACGAGCACCCACGGTGCCTTCGGCGCGCTCGCCTTCGGCATCGGCACCAGCGAGGTCGAGCACGTCCTGGCCACGCAGACGCTCCCGCTCAACCCCTTCAAGACCATGGCGATCAACGTCCACGGGCAGCTGCAGCCGGGCGTGAGCGCCAAGGACGTCATCCTCGCGGTGATCGCGAAGATCGGCACCGGCGGCGGCCAAGGCTATGTCCTGGAGTACCGCGGCGAGGCCATCGAGGCCCTGTCGATGGAGGCCCGGATGACCGTGTGCAACATGTCGATCGAGGCCGGCGCCCGCGCCGGCATGATCGCCCCCGACTCCACGACCTTCGACTACCTCCGCGGCCGTGACCACGCACCGACCGGCACCGAGTGGGATGCCGCCCTGGAGAGCTGGCAGCAGCTGCGCAGTGACGACGACGCCGTCTTCGACATGGAGGTGGACATCGATGCCTCGACGCTGACCCCCTTCGTCACCTGGGGAACCAACCCCGGTCAGGGTGCCCCGCTGGCCGAGGCCGTGCCCGACCCCGAGGCGATGGCCGACGAGGACGAGCGGGCCACCGCCACGAAGGCGCTGGAGTACATGGCCCTGACCCCGGGCACCCCGCTGCGCGAGGTCGCGGTCGACACCGTCTTCCTCGGCTCGTGCACCAACGGTCGCATCGAGGACCTGCGGGCCGCGGCCGGGGTCATCAAGGGCCGTCACGTCGCGCAGTCCGTGCGCATGCTCGTCGTCCCCGGGTCCGCGCGGGTACGGGTCCAGGCCGAGGAGGAGGGCCTGCACCACGTCTTCACCGAGGCGGGTGCGCAGTGGCGTCTGCCCGGGTGCTCGATGTGCCTGGGCATGAACCCCGACATCCTCTCCCCGGGGGAGCGGTCCGCCTCGACGAGCAACCGCAACTTCGAGGGACGCCAGGGGAAGGGGGGGCGCACCCACCTCGTCTCGCCGCTGGTGGCCGCGGCCACCGCCGTGCGCGGCACGTTGTCCAGCCCCGCCGATCTCGACGCCACCGAAGGAGCCTGAGCAGCGATGGAGAAGTTCACGACACACACCGGCACGGGCGTCCCGCTGCGCCGCAGCAATGTCGACACCGACCAGATCATCCCGGCGGTGTACCTCAAGCGGGTCTCCCGCACCGGCTTCGAGGACGGCCTCTTCGCCGCGTGGCGCAACGACGAGACCTTCGTGCTCAACCAGCCCGCGTACCAGGACGGTTCGGTCCTCGTCGTCGGCCCCGACTTCGGTACCGGGTCCTCGCGCGAGCACGCAGTCTGGGCGCTGAAGGACTACGGCTTCAGGGTCGTCATCTCCTCGCGCTTCGCCGACATCTTCCGGGGCAACTCCGGCAAGCAGGGCCTGCTCGCCGCGCAGGTCGCCCAGGACGACGTCGAACTGCTGTGGAAGTACCTCGAGAACACCCCGGGCGCGCAGATCACCGTCGACCTCACGGCGAGGACCGTGGTCGCCGGGGACATCACCTGCGCCTTCCACGTGGACGACTACACGCGGTGGCGCCTCATCGAGGGCCTCGACGACATCGGCCTGACGATGCGGCACGAGCAGGACGTCACCGACTTCGAGGCCTCGCGACCGAGTTGGAAGCCGACGACGCAGCCGGTCTGAGTTTCGAGCCTTCGTCGAAAGTCGTTGCCGGGCAGTCGTACTCGTCGCCCGCACGCCGCATTCGCCGATCTTCTCCGGCCAGGACTACTCCGTGGTCGGGCCGAGGGTCGGCGAATGCGCTTGTGCGCCAATAAAAACTGGTCACCCCGAAATGCTGCACGGAGGGCGTCACCCGCCCTACCGTCGTGTACAGGTCGGGTGAACGACTCGGCTGTCCGAGCCGGGGACTGCCCGGCGTCGAACCGCTACGGGAGTGACCGTGAACAAGGCAGAACTCGTCAAGGCTCTCGAAGAGAGGCTGGGTAGCCGGAAGGCGGCCCAGGAGGCACTGGAGGTCGTGCTCGACACGATCGTCCGTGAGGTGGCCAAGGGGGGGCGCGTCGCCATCACCGGTTTCGGCACCTTCGAGAAGGCGGCCCGCGCAGCTCGGACCGGCCGCAACCCGCGCACCGGTGAGGTCGTGAAGATCAAGAAGACCACGGTCCCGCGCTTCAAGGCGGGCACGAGCTTCAAGACCTACGTCGCCGACCCCAAGTCGCTGCCGAAGGCCGCCCCCGCCGCGGCGCGTGCCGCAGCCGGCACCGTCACCTCCGCAGCGGGCACCGCTCGAGCCATCGCCGGTGGCGCCGTCCCGGGCGGCAAGAAGGGCAAGAAGACCTCGGCGGAGTCGAAGCCCGCGGCCGCGAAGTCGACCCCGGCGAAGAAGAGCACTGCGTCGAAGTCGTCGTCGGCCAAGAAGGCCACTTCGGCCAAGAAGTCGACCCCGGCGAAGTCGACCGCGTCGAAGTCGTCGGCCAAGAAGGCCACTCCGGCGAAGAAGTCGAGTGCGTCGACGTCGACCGCGTCGAAGTCCACGGCCAAGAAGTCGACCCCGGCGAAGAAGAGCACCGCGTCGAAGTCGACGTCGGCCAAGAAGGCCACTCCGGCGAAGAAGTCGAGTGCGTCGAAGTCGACCGCGTCGAAGTCCACGGCCAAGAAGTCGACCCCGGCGAAGAAGAGCACCGCGTCGAAGTCGACGTCGGCCAAGAAGACCACTCCGGCGAAGAAGACCGCCGCGAGCAGCTCGGACTCCGGCACCAGCTGACGAGCCACCCTCCACCGCCGCGCGGTGGAGACGACCCGAGGGGCCGTCACGGATCACCGTGACGGCCCCTCGATCGGTGTGGGGCCCCCTTCGCCCCAGCCAGGGTCGGTCAGGTGATCGTCTCGCGATCGCCGATCCCGACGATCCACAACCGGGTGATCACCCCGTCGGTCTCGGTGATGCTCACCCGCTGCCCGGGCCGCAGGAAGCGCAGACCGCTGGCCACGACCACCTCGGCGCTGACGTCGTGGGAGAGACCGGCGTCGGTGACGACGACGGCACCGGTGTCAGGGGACTGGGAGAAGACCGTGGCTTGCACGGGTTCGAGGGTAGTCGTGTCATAGGCTGAGCGTTTCCAGACCGAGGCGCCGAGGGCGCCGCCCCGGACCGAGAGGTGCCATGACCACCCACCGCATGCCGACCCCGGTCATGTACCGGGTCGTGGCGGGTGTCCTGCGTCCGGTGCTGCGGGCACTGATGCGCTACGAGGTCAGTGGGCTGGAGCACCTCCCCCGCTCGGGTGGCTTCATCGTCGCGCCGAACCACGTCTCGCACATCGACCCCTTCCCGTGGGCGCACGTGCTCTACGACCAGGGACGCGCGCCGGTCTTCCTGGCCAAGAGCAGCCTCTTCGAGACCCCCGTCGTCCGGTCGGTCATGCGGCACACCCACCAGGTGCGGGTCGACCGCGAGACGGCGGGTGCGGCGAGCTCGCTCGGGCCCGCGATCCGGGCGATCGAGGCCGGCGCGTGCGTGGCCGTCTACCCCGAGGGCTCGCTCACCCGCGACCCCGACATGTGGCCCATGCGCGGCAAGACCGGTGCCGCACGCCTGGCGCTGCAGGCCGGCTGCCCGGTCATCCCGATTGCCCAGTGGGGGACGCAGGACCTGCTGGCCCCCTATGCCCGGAGGCCCACCATCTCGCGACGACGCACTCTGGTCCGGATCGACTTCGGCCCGCCGGTCGAGCTGTCGGACCTACGCTGCAACCCGGTGACCCGAGAGGCGATCCACGCCGGCACCGACCGGATCATGCAGGCCCTCACCCACGGGCTGGAGCAGCTGCGTGGGGCGAAGGCGCCGACCGAACGCTTCGACCCCAAGGCCCACGGACTGCGGTCCACGGGTGACTACCGATCAGGAGGAAAGTCGTGAACCACATCGCCGTCTTTGGTGCCGGGAGCTGGGGTACCGCTTTCGCGTCGATCCTCGCCGACGCGGGGAACGACGTACGGGTGTGGGGTCGACGCCCCGAGCTGGTCGAGCAGCTCAACCGGGGCGTCAACGAGGACTACGCGCCCGGGATCGAGCTGTCGTCGCGGATCTCCGCCTCGACGGATCCTGAGCGCGTCGTCGACGGCGCCGGGATCGTCGTCCTCTCCGTGCCCTCGCAGTCCCTGCGCGACAACCTCACCCAGTGGGCCCCGCTGCTCACGGGCGAGAAGATCATCGTCTCGCTGATGAAGGGCATCGAGCTCGGCACGACGAAGCGGATGAGCGAGGTCATCCACGAGGTCGCCGGGGTCCCGCTCGAACGCATCTCTGCGGTGAGCGGACCGAATCTCTCCCGCGAGATCATCCAGCGCCAGCCGGCCGCAACCGTCGTCGCCTGCCCGGACGAGCGCTCTGCCGACACGGTCGCGGCGGCGTGCCAGACGAGCTACTTCCGCCCCTACACCTCGCCCGACCTCGTCGGCGCCGAGATCGGGGGAGCGGTCAAGAACGTCATCGCGCTCGCCGTGGGCATGGCCTCCGGCCTGGGGATGGGCGACAACACCAAGGCGACGATCATCACCCGGGGCCTCGCCGAGACCACCCGACTGGCCATGGCACTGGGCGCGGACCCGCGCACGATGTCGGGTCTCGCCGGCGTCGGCGACCTCATCGCCACCTGCATGTCGCCGCTCTCGCGCAACCACTCCTTCGGGGTCAAGCTCGGTCAGGGCCTGACGCTGGAGGAGGTCACCGCGCAGACCAAGCAGACCGCGGAGGGCGTGAAGTCCTGCTCATCCATCCTCGAGCTCGCCCACGGCAACGGCGTCGACGTGCCGATCATCGAGCAGGTCAACCGTGCCGTGCACGAGGCGGTCCCGGTCACGGAAATAGGCCGCGAGCTGCTCGCCCGCGCCCGCAAGTCCGAGACGGACTAGCTCCGCGGGATCGAGGTGCGGGGGCCACCCCGCGGCCGCAGCCCTTCGAGGCTCCTTCGTCGCGCCTCAGGGACCACCTCGAAATCCGCCGGATTGAGGTGCGTAGGCCGCCCGCGGCCGCAGCCCTTCGAGGCTCCTTCGTCGCGCCTCAGGGACCACCTCGAAATCCGCCGGATTGAGGTGCGTAGGCCGCCCGCGGCCGCAGCCCTTCGAGGCTCCTTCGTCGCGCCTCAGGGACCACCTCGAAATCCGCCGGATTGAGGTGCGTAGGCCGCCCGCGGCCGCAGCCTCGAAATCAGCCCAGCGCGGCCAGGGACTGCTCGAGGTCGCGCCACAGGTCGTCGACGTCCTCGACGCCGACCGACATCCGCACGAGGTTGACCGGGACGGCCTCCGGCTCGCCGGGCTGGCGGCGGCGTCGCTCGAGTTGTGACTCGACGCCCCCGAGGCTGGTCGAGTTCGACCAGATGCGGGTCCCGGCGGCGAGCGCCTCGGCCTCGTCCGCGCCATCGGTGCGCCCGGCGACCTCGACGGAGACCACCGCGCCCCAGCCGGGGTAGCGCACCCGGGAGACACGTGGGTGGTCGGCCAGTCGCCGGGCGAGCTCGACGGCGTTCTCGCAGGCCCGCTCGAGGCGAAGGGAGAGGGTGCGCAGCCCGCGCAGGGCGAGCCAGGCCTCCATCGGTCCCGCGATGGCCCCGCCCAGGGTGCGGTGGCGGGCCAGGCGCGTGCGCAGCTCGCGGCCGGGCTCGTCGTCATTGGTCACCGTCAGGCCGAGGATCACGTCGGAGTGGCCGGCCAGGTACTTCGTCGCCGAGTGCACGACGATGTCGGCGCCCTCGTCGAGGGGACGTTGCAGCAGCGGCGTGGCGAAGGTGTTGTCGACCGCGACCAGCGCGCCGGCCTCGTGTGCGGCCGCGGTGAGCCCTGCCAGGTCCGCGACGTCGAGCAGGGGGTTGGTCGGGGACTCCAACCAGATCAGGTCGGCGCCGGGCAGTGCCGCGCGGACCCCGGCGGTGTCGGTGATGTCGACCCAGCGCACCTCGAGCAGCCCCTCCTGGGCGGCCTCGGTGAGCGAGACGACGACGCCGTTGTAGGCGGCGGCCGGGGCGACGACGACGCCGCCCCGGGGGACGAGCGCGAGCACGGCCACGACCGCGGCCATACCCGAGGAGTAGAGGAGCGCCTGACCCCCTTCGAGCCCACCGACGGCCTCCTCGAAGGGGGTCCACGTCGGGTTGTCGACGCGCGCGTAGTTGACCGGCCCGTCGGCGATGTAGGTCGAGGTGAAGGTGACCGGGGGATTGAGCGACGCGCCCGGTGCACGCGGGGGGCGTCCGGCTGCCACGACCTGCGTCCGCGGGGACAGTTCGGGGGAGTGGGGGGTGGCGGGGGTGCCGCTCGGGCGTGGGGCGCTCATGTGCGCAGGTTAGGGGTTAGTCTTCCGTCGATGAGCAGCCATCCGAATCGCAAGCCTCGCGTCGCCGTCGTCTTCGGCGGCAGGTCCTCCGAGCACGCGGTCTCGTGTGCCACCGCGGCGGGTGTGCTGCGCGCGATCGACCGTGACGCCTACGACGTCCTGCCCGTGGGCATCACCCGGGACGGCGCGTGGGTCCTCGCCTCGGACGACCCGGACCGGTTGGCGCTCACCCCCACCCAGACCCCGCAGGTCGAGGACACCGGGAGCGAGGTCGTCCTGCCGACGCGCGCCGGCGAGAGCACGCTGAGTGTGCACCGCACCGGTGAGGCGCTGGAGACCCTCGGTGAGGTGGACGTCGTCTTCCCGCTGCTCCACGGACCCTACGGTGAGGACGGCACCCTGCAGGGGATGCTCGAGCTCACCGACATGCGGTATGTCGGCTCCGGGGTGCTGGCCTCGGCCGCGGGCATGGACAAGCACTACATGAAGGTCGTCTTCGCCGGCGCGGGGCTGCCCGTCGGCCCGTACACCGTCATCACCGACCGGCAGTGGCGTCGGGACAAGGCTGCTGCGATGGATGCGGTGGAGTCGCTGCACTTCCCGGTCTTCGTCAAGCCCTGCCGCGCCGGTTCCTCGATGGGTGTGTCCAAGGTCGAGCGCTCCGACCAGCTCGAGGGGGCGATCGAGGCCGCGCGCGAGCACGACCTGAAGGTCATCGTCGAGCAGGGCGTCTCCGGCCGTGAGATCGAGTGCTCCGTCCTCGAGGGGCGCGGTCTGGACGCTCCACGCACGTCCCTGCCCGGCGAGATCGTCGTCGAGTCCGGTCGCGGCCACGACTTCTACGACTTCGAGGCGAAGTACCTCGATGACTCGTCCGTGCGTCTGTCCTGCCCGGCGGACCTGCCGCAGGCCGAGGCCGCAGAGGTACGCCGCCTCGCTGCCGCCGCCTTCGAGGCGTTGGCGTGCGAGGGACCGGCCCGGGTCGACTGCTTCGTCACCGACGGGGGCACGGTCCTGATCAACGAGATCAACACGATGCCCGGCTTCACACCGACCTCGATGTACCCACGCATGTGGGCCGAGAGCGGCGTGAGCTACCCCGAGCTCGTCGACGAGCTGATCCAGCTCGCGCTGGAGCGCCCCGTCGGCCTGAGGTAGTCGAAGCGTGGGACTCGCAGGAGTCCCAGCAGGTGCGACGTCCTGGCGTTGCTCAGCTGCAGGCGTAGTCGTTGGTCGGGAGCTGCTTCGCCGCGCCGCTGAAGGCCGGGAGCAGCAGTGGTGCCGGCCCGTGCTCGTCGGGGACGAGGACCTCGATCGCCGGCTCCCTGCCGAAGGTGGTCAGCTTCGTCCCGTCACCGAGGTCCTCGGCGACCCAGTCGATGCCGTCGACGACGATGCACTGGTTCTCCGTCGGCCCGAGCGCGGGCATCCCGCACCGGGCGATGACGGCGGGGTCCCCCCAGGCGATGACGGTCGGGTCGCTCGGGTCGGTCTCCCTCGGTGCCTCGCCGGCGATCTCGTCCGGCCAGTGCTCGCTCGCAGCAGCGCAGGCAGCGCCCTCCGCCTGGACCGGGATCGCCACCTGCACCGGCCCGGCACAGGCACCCAGGGCCGCGACGGCGAGCAGGCTCAGGCCTGCCGGGACGACGCGCGGGCGACGGCGAGGAGAAGAAGGCACGGCCGGGAGGCTACCGTGCGGTCCTGACCCCCTTCGCCCACCCGAGGAGAGCGCGATGACCCGGGCCCGCCTGCAGGACATCTGTGAGGAAGAGCTGCTGTCGCGGCTCTTCCCACTCTTCCGCGGAGCGGCCGGACCAGCGGAAGTGCTCCTCGGCCCCGGTGACGACGCCGCGGTCCTGGCCGCGCCCTCCGCAGCGGTGGTGCTGACCACCGACTCCATGGTCCGGGGACGTGACTGGCACGACGACTGGTCCTCACCGACGGAGGTCGGTCGCAAGGTCGTCGCCCAGAACATCGCCGACATCGCCGCCATGGGCGCGGTGCCCACCGGACTGCTGGTGGCCATCGCCGCCGACCCGGCGACGGAGGTCGAGTGGGCGCTCTCCCTCGCCGAGGGCATCGCGCAGGCCGCCCGGGAGGCCGGTGCCCCCGTGCTCGGGGGAGATCTGTCGTCCGCGGCCGAAGGGAGCATCGTCGTGGGCATCACCGCGGTCGGCGACCTCCAGGGACGTCGGGCGGTGCGTCGTGACGGCGCCCTGGTGGGTGACCTCGTCGCGGTCCGGGGCAGCCTGGGCCGATCGGGAGGGGGACTGCAGCTGCTCCTGGCAGGCCGCGGCCGCACCCACCTCGACCCGCCCCTCGGTGACGCCGACGACCCGCTCGCGCGGGCGATCGAGGTGTTGTGCCGGGTGCACCGCAGCACCGAGGACGTCCCGTGGCGCGCGGGCCCCGAGGCGGCAGACGCCGGCGCCACCGCGATGATCGACCTGTCCGACGGGCTCGTCCGCGACCTCGGACGGGTGGCCGGGGCCAGCGGGGTGCGCATCGAGCTCGACGGGGAGGCGCTGGCCGCCTTCGCCACAGGGCCGCTCACCCTGGCGCTGGGTGCCGAGGAGGCGATGCGCCAGGTGCTCTCCGGCGGGGAGGAGCACTCGCTCGCCGCGACCTTCCCGCGCGCAGCGGTCCCCGACGGCTGGGAGGTCATCGGGGTGTGCGCGGACGGCTCCGGCGAGGTCCTGGTGGACGGCGAGGTCCCCCCGGTCACCGGCTGGGACCACTTCTCGGGATGAGGGCACGAAAAAAGCCGCCGTCCCGGATGGGGCGGCGGCGTCTTCCGTTCGTCAGCAGGTCAGCGCTGGACCTTGCCGGCCTTGAGGCACGAAGTGCAGACATTGAGACGCTTCGGGGTCGCACCGGCGTCGCCCACCTTGGCCCGAACGCGCTGGATGTTCGGGTTCCAGCGACGCTTGGTGCGGCGGTGCGAGTGCGAGATGGAGTGTCCGAAGGACGGTCCCTTGCCGCAGACGTCGCAGTTGGCAGCCACGGGTATCTCCTGTGTTCGTCAGTAAACGTAAGTGATGCACACCGACGCTCCACCACGAAGGGGGAGAAGGTGTCGGGGCAACCGGTACAGAGTAGCGGAGCGTGGCCCCTCGGGCCAAAACGACTCGTTCCCGGCGTCCCGAGTGGTACCCGAGTGCCAAAACGAGGCCCTCTTCCGCCCTGCTGGCACCACCCTCGGATACCGTGACGACGTGCTGGAGGTCATGGACGCGGAGTCGGTGCGGCGGTGGGTCGTCGTGACCAGGGCCGCGCTCGCCGTGCGCCGGGCGGAGATCGACGCACTCAACGTCTACCCGGTCCCCGACGGGGACACCGGGACCAACATGTACCTCACCCTCGACCAGGCGCTGCACGCCACCCGAACGGAGCAGGAGCGACTCGGGGAGGAGGGGCCCCCTCGACTCGACGTCGAGGTGGCCGCGATGTCCCGGGCCGCCCTGATGTCCGCCCGCGGCAACTCCGGGGTGATCCTCAGCCAGCTCGTGCGCGGGGTCAGTGAGGTCATCGCCGGCGAGCACCTGACCGTCATCGACGCCCCGGCCGCCGCCCGCTCCATCGCGCAGGGTGCACGGCGCGCGCGGGAGAGCGTCGTGCGGCCGCAGGAGGGCACGATCCTCACGGTCGCGGACGCGACCGCCGCCGAGGCCGAGCGGGTCGTCCGTGGCGGAGGGAGCCTCGGTGAGCTGACCCGGGCCGCCGTCGCCGCCGCCCGCGAGGCGCTGGCCCGCACGCCCGAGCAGCTGCAGGTCCTGGCCGACGCAGGGGTCGTCGACGCCGGGGGTGCGGGGTACCTGCTCTTCATCGAGGCGCTGGACCAGGTCGTCCACGACAAGGGGCCGGCGCGGCACCTGGTCGTCGACGACTTCATCCTCAACACCACCCTGGAGCGGCGTGCCGACTGGTCGCACGAGCGCAGCGGTGGTGAGGTGTCGGCGGGCGGTTTCGATGGGCACGACGGTCACGCCCACGAAGTGATGTACCTGCTGCACGAGGTCCCCGAGGAGGGCGTCGCCCGCCTGCGCCGTGACCTCGACGAGCTCGGGGACTGCGTCGTCGTCTCCAGCGCCGGGGACCTCACCCACGTGCACGTGCACACCGACGACATCGGCGCGGCACTGCAGGCAGGACTCGCGCACGGTGCGCCCGACCGGGTCGTCGTCACCGCACTGGAGACGATGGCCGCGCGGCCGCAGCTCGGGCTCTCCCTCGTCGCCTGCGCCGCCGGGCCCGGTATCGCCGAGGTGATCACGCAGGTCGGGGCGAGCGCAGTGCACTCCGGTCCGGGGCATCGGGCTTCCGCCGGTGAGCTCGTCGCGGCCGTGCGCGAGGGTGGCACCGAGGAGATCATCCTCCTGCCCAACGACCGGGACACCCGGATGGCCGCCGACGCTGCTGCCCAGGCAGCGGCGCAGGAGGGCCGGACCGTCCACGTCATCGGATCGACCACCGCTGTGCAGGGACTGGCCGCGCTCGCGGTCTTCGACCCGGGCCTGACCGCCACGCAGAACGTGCTGGCCATGACCCACGCCGCCGCCGCGACCCGTCATGGCGCCGTGACCGTCGCGGTGAAGTCGGGCCTGACCAGTGGCGGCGCGTGCGAGATCGGTGACGTCCTCGGCGTCGTCGCCGGTGACATCACGATCGTCGGGTCCGACATGGACGAGGTCGCCCGCGAGGTCCTGGACACCATCACCGGTACCGGGGCGGAGCTGGTGACGATGGTCGTCGGTCAGCAGGCCCCCGACGGGCTCGTCGACCGCCTCACCGCACGGATGGAGTCCCAGCGGGTCGAGGTCGAGGTCATCGACGGAGGCCAGCCGCACTACCCGCTGCTCTTCGGGGCGGAGTAGTGGCAGGCGAGGACACCAGGCTCAAGGGGCTCCTGGGTGGTCAGGCCGCAGGCAAGCTGGCCAAGCACCGGGGCATCGAGACCGTCGGCCAGCTCCTCGACTTCTGGCCCCGTCGCTACCGCAGCGCCGAGGCCGATCTCGGCCAGCCCCGCATCGGCGACTTCCTCGTGGCGGTCGCCCGTGTCGAGATGGCCCGGACCCGCTCGATGAAGTCCCGACGCGGGCGCATGCTCGAGGCGACGATCACCGACGGACGCTCCCGGATGCGGGTGACCTTCTTCGACGCCCGCGGCCACGAACGCAAGCTCGTCGCCGGGCAGGAGTTCCTCTTCGCCGGGTCGGTCACCGAGTACCGCGGTGAGCGCCAGCTGGCCCACCCCGGATACGCCACACTCGAGGAGGCCGCAGCCCTGGGTGAGTTGGGCGAGCGCGACCACCACGGCCTCATCCCGATCTACCGGCACGTCCCCGGCGTGCACCCGTGGACGATCACACGCTGCGTGCGCCTCGTGCTGGGTCAGCTCGACGAGGTCACCGATGCGATCCCCGGGACGGTGCGCACCCGCCGTGACCTGCTCGAGCGGGCCGCCGCCCTTCGCGCCGTGCACGCGCCCCGCACCACCGCCGACGTCGACGCCGGCCGCCGCCGGCTGCGCTACGAGGAGGCGCTGGTCCTGCAGTGCCTCCTCGGGCAGCGCCGCATCGCCGCCTCCATGGTCGCCACCCGAGGGCGGCAGCAGCGCGAGGGCGGCCTGCTCAGCGCCTTCGACGAGCGTCTGCCCTTCGAGCTGACCGAGGGTCAGCAACGGGTCAGCGGCGAGATCCTCGACGAGCTGGCGCGGTCGACCCCGATGCACCGGCTGCTGCAGGGTGAGGTCGGCTCCGGCAAGACGGTCGTCGCCCTGCGGGCGATGCTCGCCGCCATCGATGCGGGTGGGCAGGCGGTCCTCCTCGCGCCGACCGAGGTCCTCGCGGCCCAGCACGAGGCCTCCATCACGGCGATGCTCGGTGACCTGGCCGAAGGGGGGATGCTCGGCGGCGACGAGCACGCCACCCGCGTCGCGCTGCTCACCGGGTCGATGTCGACCGCGCGTCGTCGCGAGGCGATGCTCGAGATCGCCTCCGGTGATGCCGGCATCGTCATCGGCACCCACGCCCTGCTCGAGGACAAGGTCACCTTCGCCGACCTCGCGCTCGCCGTCGTCGACGAGCAGCACCGATTCGGCGTCGAGCAGCGGGATGCGCTGCGTGCCAAGGGCACCACCCCACCCCACCTGCTCGTGATGACCGCGACCCCGATCCCGCGCACCGTGGCGATGACCGTCTTCGGGGACATGGAGACCTCGACCCTGCGCGAGCTGCCGCGTGGTCGCGCACCGATCAGCACGCACCTGGTGCCCACCGGCCGGCCCGGCTGGGTCGACCGCACCTGGCAGCGGGTCGCCGAGGAGGTCGCCGCCGGCCGGCAGGCCTACGTCGTCTGCCCCCGCATCGGCGAGGAAGAAGGCGAAGGGCGGCACGACTTCGAAGAGGGCCTCGACCTCGTCGCCGAGGAGGGTGTCGTCGACGACGAGCAGGACGACGGCGAGCGGGTCGAGGACGGTCCGGCCCAGGAGCGCCCCCTCGCCGGTGTCGTCGAGACGATCGACGTCCTGCGCGAGCACCCGGCCCTGCAGGGGCTGACCATCGAGATGCTCCACGGCAGGATGCCACCGGAGGACAAGGACACCGTCATGGCGCGCTACTCCGCCGGGCAGATCGACGTGCTCGTCTCCACCACGGTCATCGAGGTCGGGGTCGACGTCCCCAACGCCTCGACGATGGTCATCCTCGACGCGGACCGTTTCGGCGTCTCGCAGCTGCACCAGCTGCGCGGTCGCGTCGGCCGTGGCGGCGACCCCGGCATCTGCCTGCTCGTGACCGCCACCGAGACGGACTCGGCGATGGAGCGCTTGACGGCCGTCGCGGGGACCACCGACGGCTTCGAGCTGGCGCGGTTGGACCTGACCCAGCGCCGTGAGGGCGACGTCCTCGGCTCGGCGCAGCACGGAGCCCGTACCCACCTGCAGCACCTGTCCGTGCTGCGCGACGAGGACCTGATCGAGGCCGCCCGCGAGGACGCGGGGGAGCTGCTCGACGCCGACCCGGACCTCGGCGACCACCCGGCGCTGCGCGATCGCATCGCCGACTGGCTCGACGCGGAGCGGGCTGCCTACCTGGAGAAGGGGTGAGACCCCCTTCGTCCCGGTGGGGACCACCTCGAGCGCATGCCGCATGATGGAACCCGTGACTCGGATCATCAGCGGCGAGGCCGGCGGGCGACGACTGCGCACCCCGGCCGGTGACGGCACCCGTCCGACCAGCGACCGTGTGCGCGAGGCGCTCTTCTCCGCCCTCGAGTCGCGCGATGCCATCGACGGCGCCCACGTGATGGACCTGTACGCCGGCTCCGGTGCGCTCGGTCTCGAGGCCGCCAGCCGCGGCGCCGCCAGCGTGCTGCTCGTCGAGTCCGACCGCAGTGCCTCGGCCACCATTCGGGCCAACATCTCCGGCCTCGGTGTCGCCGGCGCCCGGCTGCAGTCCGGGACCGTCGAGCGGGCCCTGGACCGTCCCGCGTCGCTGCGCTACGACATCGTCCTGGCGGACCCGCCCTACGACGTCACCGAGGACTCCCTCGCCGCTGTCCTGGAGATGCTGCTGGCCCACCAGTGGCTCGCGCAGGAGCCGATCATCGTCGTCGAGCGCTCCTCGCGCTCGCCCGAGCCGGCGTGGCCCGACGGGATCGTCGCGCAGGGATCGAAGTCCTACGGCGAGACCGTCCTGTGGTTCGCCACCCAGGTGGAGCCCGACTACCAGATTTGAGGCTCGTGGATCGGGTACGAATGGTCCATGAGCCAGTACACGATCCCGCGCCCGGACGGTGGAGACATCGTCGACCTCATCACTGAGGACCACCGCCTCCTCGAGGACCTCATGCGCGCCCTGCGCGACGAGACCGCTGACCGCGCCGCGGCCCGATCCGCCTTCGCCGAGGTGCTCGTCGCGCACAGCACCGCGGAGGAGGAGGCCGTCTACCCCCGGCTGCGGAAGAAGGACGTCATCGAGGAGGACGAGGAGGACGAGGGCGAGGAGGAGCACGCCGCGACGAACGAGTGCCTCCTGGAGCTGCTGCGCACCGACGTCTCCGCGACGAAGGACTTCGAGGACGCCATCGAGAAGGTGGCCCAGATCCTCAACCACCACATCAACGAGGAGGAGATCACCATCCTCAACCCCGCCAACACGGACACGCCTCAGGACGTGCGTGAGCAGCTCGGAGCCGCGTGGACCGCACGGCGCAACGAGTTGCTGGGGCAGGGCTGCGCCTCGGTCGAGCAGGTCCAGGGCTTGGTCACCCGGGCCTACGACGACGGGCTGCTGCCCAACGACGACCAGCCGGAGGGCTGAGCCGCGGGTGCTCTGGCACGATGGCCGACATGACTCGTCGTGCCGTCTGCCCGGGCTCCTACGACCCCGTGACCGTCGGTCACGTGGACGTCTTCCGCCGCGCTGCCGCGCTCTTCGACGAGGTCGTCGTCGCGATCCTGCACAACCCGGCCAAGCAGGGAGCCTTCACCGTCGCGGAGCGGGCCGCCTTCATCCACGACCAGGTCGACGACCTGGGCAACGTACGTGTCGAGGCCTTCGCCAACCGGCTGATCGTCGACGTGTGCGCCGAGCTGGAAGCCGGGGTCCTGCTGAAGGGTCTGCGCGGCGAGACCGACTTCTCCTACGAGTGGCCGATGGCGCTGATGAACCGCCACCTCACGGGCGTCGAGACCCTCTTCCTGCCCGGCGACCCGCGTCACGAGCACGTCTCCTCCTCGCTGGTGAAGGAGGTGGCCCGCTTCGGCGGGGACGTCACGGGCCTGGTCACCGACGAGGTCCGCGACGCCCTCGGGGAGCGTCTGCCGCGGCCCTGAGCCCACCCCCTTCCTCGGTTTGGGGCGAAGGGGGTCGCCCCGCTACTCTGGGACGTCGGTCTGCGTCGTCGTGTCGTGGGCCGATTCTGACGGAGACTGGAGTCATGGAACGCAACGCCCCCACCTCGCCCCTGGTGCTCGACACCAAGGACGTCGGTCGTCGACCCGGGGCGATGCACGAGGTGGACCTCCGGCCCGGCGCGCCGGCCGACTTCGGCACGGACGTCCTTGCCGTCCCGCAGGACCAGCCGATGGATCTGCAGGTGCGCATGGAGTCGGTGCATGAGGGAGTGCTCGTGACCGGGACGGTCTCCGCCACGGCCAAGGGTGCCTGCGTACGGTGCCTGGACGAGATCGACCACCCGGTCGATGCCTCGTTCCAGGAGCTGTTCGTCTGGCCCGACCGGGCGAAGCACCACCGCGAGGTGGACGCCGAGTCCGACCAGGATGAGGAGTACCTCATCGAGGACGAGATGATCGACCTCGAGACGGTGCTCCGGGACGCAGTGCTTCCGAGCCTGCCGTTTCAACCGGTGTGCCGGGACGACTGTCCGGGTCTGTGCTCCGAGTGCGGGGCACGGCTCGAGGACGACCCGGAGCACTACCACGAGCAGATCGACCCCCGGTGGGCGGCCCTCGAGGCGCTGGCGCCTCTTGCCTCCGACACGGGGCCTACGGACAACGAAGAGAAGAGGAACTGACGTGGCCGTCCCGAAGCGGAAGATGTCGCGCTCGAACACCCGTAGCCGCCGCGCGAACTGGAAGGCGACGCCGGCTGCGCTGTCGACGTGCCCCCAGTGCAAGTCCCCGGCGCCGGCCCACCAGGCCTGCCCGAGCTGCGGCACCTACAAGGGTCGCTACTACGCGACCGCGGACCGTACCGAGCACCAGGCCTGAGCGTCCTGTCGCAATGGGCGACAGGAACTCACGACCGCAGCAGCGGCCCGTCGAGGAGCTCTCCCGATACCTCACCGAGGTCACCGGGGAGCCCGTCGACGAGCCGCTGCTCACGCGTGCCCTGACGCACCGCTCGTACTCCTACGAGCACGGCGGACTGCCCCACAACGAGCGTCTGGAGTTCCTCGGTGACTCGGTGCTGGGGCTCGTGGTCACCGACCACCTCCACGCCACGTACACCGACGTCACCGAGGGTGACCTGGCCAAGCTGCGCGCTGCCGTCGTGAACATGCGCGCGCTGGCCACGGTGGCGCGGGTCATCGACCTGGGATCCTTCATCCATCTCGGTCGTGGCGAGATCAGCACCGGCGGGCGGGACAAGAACTCCATCCTGGCCGACACGGTCGAGGCGGTCATCGGGGCCGTCTACCTCTCGACGCCCAAGCCGCGGGGGCTCGACGCCGCCGGCAAGCTCGTCCACGAGTTGCTCGACTCCGTGATGACCTCGTCGGCGAAGCTCGGTGCCGCTCTGGACTGGAAGACCTCCCTGCAGGAGGTCGCGGCCGGTCAGGGGCGCGGTGCGCCGAGCTATCGCACGAGTGACGAGGGCCCGGACCACGACAAGACCTTCACCGCCGAGACGGTCATCGACGACGAGGTCTTCGGCACCGGCGTCGGTCGGACGAAGAAGGATGCCGAGCAGCAGGCCGCCGAGCACGCCTACGCGTCCCTGACCACCCAGCCGGCGACCGTCGACGTACCGGCGACGGACACCACCGCCGGCTGACGTGCCCGAGCTGCCCGAGGTCGAGGTCGTCCGTCGCGGTCTGGCCGACCACGTGACCGGCCGGACCCTCGCCGGCGCGCAGATCCGTGGGCACCGCGTGGCCCGGCGCCATGTCCCGGGACCGCAGGACCTTGCCGACCGACTCCTGGGCCGCACGCTGACCGGTGCCCACCGCCGCGGCAAGTACCTCTGGCTCGCCCTGGCGGACGCGGGTGCCGCGCCCGACGAGGCGCTCATCGTCCACCTGGGGATGAGTGGGCAGATGCTCGTGGCCGACCCGCGGACGCCGGAGCCGAAACACACGCACGCCCGGCTGACCTTCACCGACGGCGGGGACGAGTTGCGCTTCGTCGACCAGCGCACCTTCGGAGGCTTCGCGCTGGCCGACCTCGTCGACGGGGTGCCCACGAGCGTCGCGCACATCGCACTCGACCCCTTCGACCCGGACTACGACCGGGCCGCGGTCATCGCTGACGTCAAGCGACGCCGCAGCGGCATCAAGCGGGTCCTGCTCAACCAGGGCGTCGTCTCCGGCATCGGCAACATCTACGCCGACGAGGCTCTGTGGCGAGCCGGCATCCATGGTGAGCGTCCGGCGAGCGATCTGACCGGGCCCGCGATCGGGCGGCTGCTCGACCACGCGAAGGACGTCATGGCCGATGCTCTCGAGCAGGGCGGCACGAGCTTCGACGAGCTGTACGTCAACGTCAACGGCGCCTCGGGATACTTCGACCGATCGCTGTCGGCCTACGGGCAGGAGGGGCGAGCGTGCCCGCGCTGTGGGCACACGATGCGTCGGGAGCAGTTCATGAACCGCAGCTCGACCAGCTGCCCGCGCTGCCAGGTGCGTCCCCGGACGATCCCCGGCTGAGCCGGACCGGTGCCGCGGTGCCACTCAGGGGCGCGGTAGCTCCTTGAGCGTGACGGCCTTGCCCGTGTGCTGCTCGGAGAGGTCCGCCAGGGCCTGCCGGATGGTCGCGGCGTAGCTGTGTGCCCCACCGAGCGAGGGGTGGATCCCGTCGGCCTGCAGGTCCTCGGCGGCCACGGCCGAGTCCCAGTCCGCGATCGTGACGTTGGGGTGCTCGTCGGCGATCTCCGCCAGGTCCGCGTTGTCGCCGTCGATGCGCGAGAGACGGTCGGCGTGCAGGTTGACCAGTACGACCATCCGGTCGTCACCGATCTCGTCGAGGATCTTCTCCACGGTCTCCGGGTCGGTCCCGGCGTTGGTGCCGAAGGCGAGGACCACGGCCCGGCGCAGGGAGTCCTGCGCCGCGGTGACGGCCGACAACCCGTCGCTCCACCGGCGGTTGGACTTGGCGTCGATCCGCACGCCGGGGAAGTAGTACTCGAGTGCGGGCACGGCGCCGACGACCATGGAGTCGCCGAAGATCTGGATCTCATCACCGGCGGGCATCGTGAAGTCCGCCTTGCGGTCTGCTGAACCGAGCGTGCCGTCCTGCTCCTTGGCGTCGTCCTCGCCCGCGGACTGCGACGGCGACGCGCTCGCGTCGGCGGCGGGGGTGGCATCGGAGGATCCGTCGGGCTGCTGCTCGATCCGGGCCTGGTTGTCCTCGATCATCTGCTGGGTGCGGCTGATGTCGGGCGCCGTGACGACGACGAAGGCCAGGACAGCGGCCACCGCGACCACGACGGCGGTGATGGCCCGGCGACCGCCCAGGGAGAGTGAACCGAGCGAGGTCACGATGTGGCGCAGGCTGCCGCGGAAGCCGAGCCGCCGCACCGGGGTCTCGACGAACCGGAAGGACAGGTCGGACAGGGCGAGGGTGACCAGGACCGCCCAGATCCGGGTCCAGATGAACTCATCGGTGCCGGCGTTGGTGGGGATGTCCTGACCGATGATGAGGATGACCGGCCAGTGCCAGAGGTAGATGCCGTAGGAGCGCTTGCCGATCCAGACCAGCGGGGCGAGGTCGAGGACGGAGCGAAGGGGGCCGGGCCGCTCGATGGCGGCGAGCATGAGGAGGGCGGTCGCGACGGAGATCAGCGGGATGCCCAGACGGAAGGTCCACGCGCTGCCCTCCCCGGCCAGCAGGAGCAAAGCGGCGATCGTGACGACGCAGCCCGCCACCAGCCATGTGCGGCGCTCCCGCCACAGGGGCGTGGTGGTCCAGGCGCGGGCCGGCCCGGTCCACACGATCGCCAGGGCCGCACCGAGCATGAGCCCGAAGAGGTGGGTGTCGGTGCCGTAGTAGGCGCGGGTGGCGTTGGCCGGGTCGTAGGTCACGGCCATGAGGACCGCCGAGGCCACCCCGATCCCGAGGACCAGGCCGGCCAGGACCTCTTCGGTGAGTGCGAAACGCCGGTGCACGGCGAGCAGGGCCAGGGCCACCAGCGGCCAGAAGAGGTAGAACTGCTCCTCGACCGCCAGGCTCCAGAAATTCATGAACAGCTGCGGTGAGGTCGCGGCGAAGTAGTTGCTTCCGTGGACGATCTCGAGCCAGTTGGTCGAGAAGGTCAGTGCGCCGACGGCCTGCCGCCGGATGCCGACGAGCAGGTCGGTCTCGACGGTGCGGGCGATGAGGATCGCGACCGGTACGACGATGACGAGCGCCGGGAGCAGGCGGCGGGCGCGTCGGGTCCAGAACCCGATGAGGTCCACCCTGCCGGTGCTGCGGTGCTCGCGCACCAGCAGCGTCGTGATGAGGAAGCCGGAGATGACGAAGAAGATGTCGACGCCCAAGAAGCCGCCGGGCAGCCAGTCGGGGTCGAGGTGGAAGACGATGACGGCCGCGATCGCGAGCGCTCGCAGACCGTCCAGACCGGACAGGTGACCGCGCGGGGGTCGCGTCGGGGCCACGGTCGAGGACGCGGACGGTGCGACCGACGCCACCGTGGCGTCTTCGGTGGTGGAGGTGTGGGCCACGGGTCCGACGTTAGGCACTGGGAGCCAGCGGGTGGGGGAGACACACCGACACGGGCGGTAGTTTCGCCCCCATGAGTCCCGAGCAGATCGCGCCCGCCCGAGCGACCTGGTTCGTCCGCGGCCGCGTCCAAGGAGTCGGTTTCCGGTGGTGGACCCGGGCGCGGGCCCTTGAGAGCGCACTCGTGGGCCATGCCCGCAACATGGACGACGGTCGCGTCGAGGTCGTCGCCGAGGGGCCCGCCGACGAGCTCGACCGCCTCGACACGATCCTGCGGGAAGAGGTCTCCACGACCGCCCGTCCGGGTCGGGTCACGAGCGTCGTCCGGGTCGACCAGCAGCCCCGTGGCGGGATCGTCGGCTTCGTGGAGAAGTGAACCCATCCTCCTGCGTGGCCTAACCTGTGCGGGTGAGTGAGACACACCCTGATCTGCTGCGCCTGCGACAGTCCATCGACAACATCGACGCCGCGCTGATCCATCTGCTCGCCGAGCGATTCAAGGCGACGCAGAGCGTCGGTGAACTCAAGGCCCGCATCCAGATGCCCCCGGCGGATCCGGCCCGCGAGGAGCGCCAGATCACGCGGCTGCGGGACCTGGCCGACGAGGCCGGCCTCGACCCTGTCTTCGCGGAGAAGTTCCTGAACTTCGTCATCGCCGAGGTCATCCACCACCACGAGCGGATCGCCGGCGGGACGACGGGGACGCAGTCATGATCGAGTTGAAGACGCCGGAGGAGATCGAGGCGATGCGCCCCGCGGGCCGACTCGTGAAGTCCGTCCTCGACGCGCTCGTCGATGCCGCCGAGGTCGGGACCAACCTCCTGCAACTCGACGCGCTCGCCCACGACATGATCCGTCGGGCCGGTGGCACCTCCTGCTACATCGACTACCACCCCTCCTTCGGGGCGATGCCCTTCGGCAAGGTGCTGTGCACCTCGGTCAACGACGCGGTGCTCCACGGACTGCCGCACGACTACAGACTGCGTGACGGGGACCTGCTGTCGCTCGACTTCGCCGTCGAGGTGGACGGGTGGGTCGGCGACGCGGCGCGGTCCTTCGTCGTCGGGACGCCCGACCCGCAGGACCTGCGCCTGATCGACACCACCGAGCGTGCCCTGGCGGCTGCCATCGACATCGCGCGTCCCGGCAAGAAGATCGGTGACATCAGTGCTGCGATCGGTGCCCTCGCCCGCGACGAGGGCTACACCGTCAACTCCCAGTTCGGCGGGCACGGTGTCGGTCGGACGATGCACGGTGAACCGCACGTGGCCAACGACGGCCGCCCCGGACGGGGGATCCCCCTTCGCCCCGGTCTGGTCATCGCCATCGAGCCGTGGTTCATGGCCGGCACGGACGAGATCCTCACCGACCCTGATGGCTGGACCCTGCGCAGCACGGACGGCTCCCGCGGCGCGCACAGCGAGCACACCATCGCCATCACCGACGGCGACCCGATCGTCCTCACCGCCGGCTGATCGACGTTACCCGCGGGTACGACGATCACTTGTCGAGTGCCGTGCGAGAAGGCCCTTGATTTTCCGGGGTTCTGCCTCCGCAGGACATCGCGACCTGTCGTCGTACCCGCGCGTCACTTCTGCCCGGCATGGCCCCGCGACCCGGGGCCGGGCGCGGGGAGGGCACAGCGGAGGGCCACGCAAGTAGAGTGACCGGGATCGTCGTCCGCCGTCTGCCCGAGGAGTCCCGCTCGTGTACGTCAAGAGCCTCACCCTCAAGGGCTTCAAGTCGTTCGCGTCGTCGACGCATCTGCGCCTCGAGCCGGGCATCACGTGCATCGTCGGCCCCAACGGCTCGGGCAAGTCCAACGTCGTCGACGCCCTCGCGTGGGTGATGGGGGAGCAGGGCGCGAAGACCCTGCGCGGCGGCAAGATGGAGGACGTCATCTTCGCCGGCACCACCGGCCGTGCCGCACTCGGCCGGGCCGAGGTGACGATGACGATCGACAACACCGACGGGGCGTTGCCGATCGACTACTCCGAGGTGACGATCAGCCGCACGATGTTCCGCAACGGCGGCTCCGAGTACGCGATCAACGGAACCTCCTGCCGACTGCTCGACATTCAGGAGCTGCTCTCCGACTCCGGCATCGGCCGCGAGATGCACGTCATCGTCGGGCAGGGCCAGCTCGACGCCGTGCTGCGGGCGACGGCCGAGGACCGCCGAGGCTTCATCGAGGAGGCCGCGGGCGTCCTCAAGCACCGCAAGCGCAAGGAGAAGGCGCTGCGCAAGCTCGACGGGATGGAGGCCAACCTCTCCCGCGTCGCCGACCTCACCTCCGAGATCCGTCGCCAGCTCGGCCCACTGGGTCGCCAGGCCGAGACCGCCCGCAAGGCTGCGGTCATCCAGGCCGATGCCCGCGACGCGCGCCACCGGCTGCTGGCCGACGACCTCGTGCGGATGACCTCTGCACTCGAGCAGGAGGTCGCCGACGAGGAGGCCATGCTCGCCCGCCGCAAGGCCCTCGAGGAGGCGGTCCTCGCGGTCCGTAGCCGGATCACCGCACACGAGGAGACCGGGGCCGCCGCGACCGCGGAGCTCACCGCCGCCCGGGACCGGGCCGTGCGTCTGTCCTCCCTCACCGACAAGCTGACCGCGACCGCCGAGCTGGCCGCCGAGCGGGTGCGGCTGCTCGGGCAGGACGAGGAGGTCGAGACCACGAGCGGTCGCGACCCCGAGGCGCTGCGCGCGCAGGCCGCGCGCGCCCGCGAGGACGAGGACGCCCTGCGCGCCGAGATCGCCGAGGCCACCGAGCAGCTCGCCGAGTCCGTCGCCGCCCGCGAGAGCGCCGAGAAGGCCTTCGCCGCGGAGCAGCAACGCATCGCCACCCTCACCCAGCGCGCCGCCGACCGCCGGGAGGGCCTGGCCCGTCTCGCCGGCCAGGTCGGTGCCCGCCGCTCCCGGATCGAGGCCGCGGAGGCCGAGGTCGGGCGACTGCAGGAGAGCGTGGCCACCGCCCTGGCCCGCGCTGACGAGGCCGAGCGCGAGTTCACCCGCCTGGAGAGCACCATCGCGGACGAGGAAGGCAGCGAGGAGGGCCTCGACGAGGCCTACGAGAGGTCCGCGGCGGCCCACGACGACGCCGCCGCCCAGGTCGAGGAGATCACCGAGGCGGGGCGTGCCGCCGAGCGCGACCGCCAGTCTGCCCAGGCACGCCTGGAGGCCCTCGAGCTGAGCCTGCGCCGCAAGGACGGCGTCGAGGCGCTGAAGGAGGCCTCCGCCGTCGAGCACGAGATCCTCGGATCGGTCGCCGAGCTCGTCGCCGTCAGCGGTGGCCACGAGGCTGCCGTCGCCGCCGCCCTCGACCAGGCCGGCAACGCCCTCGCCGTCGGCAGCGTCGATGCCGCCGCCCGCGCCGTCGAGAGACTGCGCAGCGATGACTCCGGCCGCGCGCACCTCGTCGTCGGCGCCACCGCACGACCGGGTGGCCGCGACGGGTGGCCGTCCCTGCCTTCGCACGCGGTCTGGGCGCTCGACGTCGTCGAGGCACCCACCCAGGTACGACCTGCCGTCGAGCAGGTTCTCGAGCGGGTCGCCATCGTCGGGGACACGGCCGCCGCACTCGCCATGCTCGCCGAGACCGGTGACCTCACGGTCGTCACCGGGGACGGTGACGTCTACGGACCCGGTTTCGTGCGGGGAGGGTCCAGCGCCGCGCCGAGCCAGCTGGAGCTGCAGGCGGCCGTCGACGAGACCCGCGCCGTGCTCGAGGACGCGACCCGGCGCGGCGAGGAGTCGACCTTCGCCCTGACGGCCGCGAAGGAGACGCTCGCCCAGCGCGTCAAGGCCCGCGACGCCGCGATGGAGGCGCTCCACGAGTCGGACGCCCGGATGGCCGCTGTCGCCGAGCAGCTCGGTGGGCTCGGGACGACCGCCCGCACCGCCAAGGCCGAGGCGGAGCGCACCCGGGCCTCCATCACCGAGGCCGAGGCCGCCCTCGAATCCGACCGAGCCGAGCTGGCCGAGCTCGAGCAGCGCCTCGAGGACGCGTCCGAGGAGCCCGCGGAGGACGAGGGGGAGGACGCCACCGACGACCGCGACCGACTCGAGCTCGAGGCCGGCTCCGCACGCACGTCCGAGACCGAGGTCCGCCTCGCCCTGCGCACCAAGGAGGAGAGGGCCCGCTCGCTGCACGGCCGCGCCGAGTCCCTGGAGGGGGCGGCCCGCAACGAGATCGCGGCCCGTGAGCGCCTGCGCGCGCGAAGGGAGCGTCGCCGCCGGGAGGCCGAGGTCGCCGCTGCCGTCGAGACCGCCGCGCGGTGGTCCGCCGCACGCGTCGCGACCGCGGCCGAAGCCGCCGGACGTGAGCGTGACGCGGGGGAGTCGGCCCGCGCGGACCGCGACGAGGCCCTGCGGGGCCTGCGCACCGAGCTGACCGAGCAGCAGGACGCGCTGCGCGAGTTGACCGACGAGGTACACCGTGATGAGGTCGCCCGCGCCCAGCAGGTCGCGCGGATCGAGCAGCTGCAGACCCGGGCCGTCGAGGAGCTGGGCGTCGACCCGGACGTCCTCATGGAGGAGTTCGGCCCGCACCAGCTCGTGCCGCACGTCGCAGGTCCCGACGAGGACCCGCAGTCGCAGGACTTCCCGCAGCCGCAGCCCTACGAGCGCGCCGTCCAGGAGAAGCGCCTGCGCACGGCCGAGCGTGGGCTGAAGGCGCTGGGCAAGGTCAACCCACTGGCGCTGGAGGAGTTCGCCGCGCTCGAGGAGCGGCACACCTTCCTCACCACGCAGCTGGAGGACCTGCGCCGCTCCAAGCAGGACCTGCTCGACATCGTCTCCGAGATCGACGAGCGGGTGGAGCAGGTCTTCGCCGAGGCCTTCGCCGACACCGCCGAGCAGTTCCGGGGCGTCTTCTCCCGGCTCTTCCCCGGGGGCGAGGGCAAGCTCGTGCTCACCGACCCCGGCAACATGCTCACCACGGGCATCGAGGTCGAGGCCCGCCCCCCGGGCAAGAAGGTCAAGCGGCTGTCGCTGCTCTCCGGCGGCGAGCGCTCACTCGTCGCGGTCGCCCTGCTCGTGGCGATCTTCAAGGCCCGGCCCTCGCCCTTCTACATCATGGACGAGGTCGAGGCCGCCCTCGACGACACCAACCTCGGCCGCCTGATCATGCTCTTCGAGGAGCTGCGCGACTCCAGCCAGCTGATCGTCATCACCCACCAGAAGAAGACGATGGAGGTGGCCGACGCTCTGTACGGGGTCTCGATGCGCGGGGACGGCATCACCACGCTCGTCAGCCAGCGACTGAGGGACGTCGCACCCGAGGGTGAGCAGCAACCCGCCTGAGATCACGGTCACGTCACCAGCGGCCTGTCGAGTTGAGCGGTGCCGTCGCGGAGGGGACTATGGGCCCATGACCGCCGTAATCGTGGGGCTGCTGATCTGCCTCGTCCTGTCCGCCGCGGTAATGGCCCTCGTCGCGATCCCTGCCCATCGTCAGGGGCGCGAGATCCTGACCGCCCGGGGTGAACGCGTCGTGGTCAAGGTCCGCGAGACGACGGACAATGCCACCAGCCGCGCCTCGGGGGCCGTCACCCACGCCACCTCGACGCGACGCCAGGGTCCGCCGAGCGACCGAAAGGCCTCATGACCGACACCCACTCCGCCACTGCCGCTGCCGTGGACTTCCGCGGCCCCGTCGACCCGGAGGTGCGTCCGCAGGACGACCTCTTCGGCCACGTGAACAACCACTGGTTGGAGTCCGTCGAGATCCCCGCGGACCGTGGTCGCTACGGCGTCTTCGACGTCCTGCGCGAGCGCGCCGAGAGCAACGTGCGCACCCTCATCGAGGAGGTCGGCGCCGACCCCGACAGCCCGATCGACTCGATCGCCGGCAAGGTGGGCGCGCTCTACCGCTCCTTCCTCGACGAGGAGCGCGCCGAGCAGCTCGGCGCGCGCCCGCTGGCCGAGCTGCTCAGCGCCGTCGACACGGTGGACTCCGTGGCCGATCTCGTCACGCTCACCGGCCGGCTGGCCCGGGACGGTGTCAGCGGCTTCGTCCAGCCCTTCGTCAACACCGACGACAAGGACTCCTCGCGCTACGTCGTCTACCTCGAGCAGGGTGGGCTCGGGCTTCCCGACGAGTCGTACTACCGGCAGTCGCAGCACGAGGCGACGGTCACCGCGTACCGGGGGCACGTCGCGCGTCTGCTCGCCCTGGCGACCGACATGGAGCCGGCTGCCGCGACCGACGCCGCCGAGCGGGTCGTCGACCTGGAGACCCGGCTGGCCCAGGACCACTGGGACCGGGTGGCCAACCGCGACCCGATCCGCACCTACACCCTCATGGACGCTGATCAGCTCGCCGACCTCACGCCCCGGATCGACTGGGCCGCCTGGGCCACCGCCCTGGGGGCGTCCGCTCCCTTCGCCGAGGTCGTCGTACGCCAGCCCGACTTCCTGCGCGGGCTGTCCTCCCTGCTCAACTCGGTCGACCTGGCCGTCTGGCGCGACTGGTTGCGTCTGCGCATCGTGCAGTCGCTGGCCGCCTACCTCGACAGCCGCATCGTCGAGGAGGAGTTCGACTTCGTCGGCCGCACCCTCTCGGGGATCCCGGAGCAGCGGGCCCGGTGGAAGCGTGGCGTCTCCCTCGTCGACGCCTCACTCGGCGAGGCCGTCGGTGAGCTCTACGTCGAGCGCCACTTCCCGCCGGCGGCCCGCGAGCGCATGGTCACCCTCGTCGACAACCTCGTCGAGGCCTTCCGCCGCTCCTTCGCGCAGTCCTCGTGGATGAGTCAGGAGACCCAGCAGGAGGCCACGAGGAAGCTGGCGGCCTTCACCCCGAAGATCGGCCACCCCGTCCGGTGGCGCGACTACTCCGCCCTGCAGATCGTCGAGGGCGATCTCGTCGGCAACGTGCGCCGGGTCGCCGCCTTCGAGGTCGACCGGGCGCTCGGCAAGCTCGGCGGCCCGGTCGACCGCGACGAGTGGTTCCTCACCCCGCAGACGGTCAACGCCTACTACAACCCCGGGCTGAACGAGATCGTCTTCCCCGCGGCCATCCTCCAGCCGCCCTTCTTCGACGCCGAGGGGGATGATGCCGACAACTACGGCGGCATCGGTGCGGTCATCGGCCACGAGATCGGGCACGGCTTCGACGACGCCGGCTCGACCTTCGACGGCCATGGCAACCTGCGCGACTGGTGGACCGAGTCCGACCGGGAGGCCTTCGAGGAGCGCCGCGACGCCCTCATCGAGCAGTTCGACGTCCGCGAGACGCGGCATGCGCCCGGCCACACCGTCAACGGCGCCCTGACCGTCGGGGAGAACATCGGCGACATCGGGGGACTGGCCATCGGTCACGCTGCCTACCGGATCGCTGTCGGCGAGCGTGCCGCGGAGACCGACGACTCCGGCCTGACCGGGGACCAGCGCTTCTTCACCAACTGGGCCCGGGTCTGGTGCGGCGACGCCCGCACCGAAGAGGCCATCCGGTTGCTGTCGCTCGACCCGCACAGCCCCCAGGACGTGCGGGGCAACGCCGTGCGCAACATCGACGCCTTCCACGAGGCCTTCGGTACCGGCGAGGGCGACGGCATGTGGCTCGACCCGGCCGAGCGCGTCAGCCTCTTCTGAGTCCGGGCGGACGCAGGAGACCAAGGACATGGCTCGAGACCGTGATGGGCAGGGGCGTGCCGAGAACGCCCGACCCCGCGACGCGCTCGGCCGTCCGCTGCCGCACGGTGCCACCGGGGTCGAGCGGGTCGAGGCGCGTGAGCGCACGCCGCACGAGGCGTTGACGCTGGCCCAGGACTACCTGGACCGGGAGATGCCCTTCCACGCCCACGAGGTCCTCGAGGAGCAGTGGAAGTCGCTGCCGCAGCAGGCGCCGGAGCGTGCCCTGTGGCAGGGCCTGGCCCAGCTCGCGGTCGGCCTGACCCACCAGCGCCGTGGCAACCCGCGCGGAGCGCGGACGGTGACCTCTCGCGGGAGGGAGGCCATCGCCCCCTTCGCCACGGACCCGCCCCACGGCATCGATGTGGGCGGTCTCGTGGCCTGGGCGCAGGCGGTCGTGGACGACCCGGCAGCCGACGCGCCGGTGCCCCACCTGGTGGCCTGACCGAACCACTCACCGACCCTGCGAAGATGGTCCCGTGATGGGTATCGACACGTTGACCGAGTACATCCTCGTGGCCGTCGCGCTGCTGGTCCTCCTCGGGGGGATGGCAGTGGGCCTGCTGCGCGGCAGGGGCGGGAAGAGCAAGGAGCTCCCGCCGGAGCACCGCCCCCCGGAGCGCCCCAAGGGCTCCGCCGACCACCGCAGCGGCACGATCGTGCTCGACCGGCCGAGTGAGCATGCCAAGCCGGAGGAGACGAAGGGGGATGAGACCCCGGATGACGAGGGACTGGCTGGGAAGACCGCAGAGACGCCCGCTGAGGAGCCCGCGGACCCCACCCTCGCAGAGCCCGGTCCCGCAGAGCAGACGCCGGTCGACGAGGAGCCCGCCGCGGCCACCACGACCCCGCAGGCCACGCCGGAGGCCACGACCGACGAGGACTTCACGCCCGTCGAGTCCGACGCGGATGAGCGCGCGCGGACCGCTGCCACCGCACCGACCGCGGAGCCGACCGAGTCCGACGCCGCACCGCAGGAGGCACCCACGACGGAGCCCGAGGCGGCGCCCGAGCCCGAGCCTGCACCAGAACCAGAGCTCGACGCCCCTGCCCCGACCCGGGACCGGATGCGTTCGTTGCGCTCCCGCCTGGCGCGTTCCAACGGTGCGATCGGCAAGGGCCTGCTCGCGCTCCTGTCCCAGGGGTCGTTGACCGAGGAGGACTGGGAGGACGTCGAGGACACCCTCCTGGCGGCCGATCTGGGCATGGAGCCGACCACCGAGCTCGTCGACTCCCTGCGCGAGCGCGTGTCCGTCGACGGCACCACCGACCCCGAGGTCGCCAAGGACTGGCTCTACCAGGACCTGCTGAAGCTCGTGGACCCCACCATGGACCGAGGCCTCGCGGCCAGCCGTGTGGACGGCCGGCCGGCCTGCATCCTCGTCGTCGGGGTCAACGGCACCGGCAAGACGACGACCGTCGGCAAGCTCGCCCGCGTCCTCGTCGCCAACGACCGCGACGTGGTCCTCGGCGCGGCGGACACCTTCCGCGCCGCGGCGGCCGACCAGCTCGAGACGTGGGGCGCGCGTGTCGGAGTGCCGACCATCCGCAGCGACCGCGATGGCGCCGACCCGGCCGCCGTCGCCTTCGACGCGGTCAAGGCAGGCCACGAGATGGAGTCCGACGCGGTGATCGTCGACACGGCGGGCCGGCTGCACAACAAGGTCGGCCTCATGGACGAGCTGGCCAAGGTCAAGCGCGTCATCGAGAAGCAGAATCCGATCGACGAGGTGCTCCTCGTCCTGGACGCGACGACCGGGCAGAACGGCCTGGCCCAGGCCAAGGTCTTCGCCGAGGCGGTCAACATCACCGGCGTCGTGCTGACCAAGCTCGACGGCACCGCGAAGGGGGGCATCGTCGTCGCCGTCCAGCGCACGCTCGACGTGCCGGTCAAGCTCGTCGGCCTCGGTGAGGGCCCGGACGACCTGGCGCCCTTCGTCCCGGAGGCCTTCGTCGACGCGATCGTCGGCTGACCTCGCCCCGGTCGCGGTCGACACCGAAAGTTCACGTGGACGGCCCACACGAAATGCTGCGGTAACGACGACGCCCCGACCGCGCAACATGAGCGACGCAGGGTTGCGGCATGGAAACCACACTCGACACCGGCCTGACCGCCTGGATGCTCGTCAGCGCATCACTCGTGCTGCTGATGACCCCCGGGCTCGCCCTCTTCTACGGCGGGATGGTCCGCACGAAGTCCGTCCTGAACATGATGATGATGTCCTACGGCGCCATGGCCGTCGTGGGCGTCGTCTACGTCCTGTGGGGGTGGTCGATGTCCTACGCGAGCGACTCCGTCGGTGGCATCGTCGGCAACCCCTTGACCCACTTCGGCCTCGCCGACTCGATCACCGATGCCTCGGGGGAGTTCGTCCTCGACGGTGGCCTGCCCGTCATCGTCGACGTGGGCTTCCAGGTGACCTTCGCCATCATCACCGTGGCCCTCATCAGCGGCGCCATCGCCGACCGGGTCAGGTTCGGCACCTGGCTGGTCTTCGCCGGGCTGTGGTCGACGCTCGCGTACTTCCCGATGGCCCACATGGTCTGGGGTGGCGGCCTGCTCAGCGCCGACGGTCCCTTCGCCGGCATCGCCGAACCGATCGACTTCGCCGGTGGCACGGTCGTGCACATCAACGCCGGTGTCGCCGCCCTCGTCCTCGCCGTCGTCGTCGGGCGTCGAGCGGGTTTCGGCTCGGTCGTCCTGCGTCCGCACAACCTGCCGCTGGTCATGCTCGGTGCCGCCCTCCTGTGGTTCGGGTGGTTCGGCTTCAATGCCGGCTCGGCCTACGGGGCCAACGGCGTCGCCGGGCTGGCCTGGGTCAACACCACGACGGCGACCTGCGCCGCGATCCTCGGCTGGCTGCTCGTGGAGAAGATTCGGGATGGCCACGCGACGTCGCTCGGTGCCGCCTCCGGCATCGTCGCCGGTCTGGTCGCGGTCACCCCGGCGGCAGGGTCGGTCTCCCCGGTGGGCTCGCTCGCACTCGGCGCTGTCGCCGGTGCCCTCAGCGCGTTGGCCGTGGGCCTGAAGTTTCGCCTCGGCTACGACGACAGCCTCGACGTCGTCGGCGTCCACCTCGTCGCCGGTCTCTGGGGCACGGTGGCCATCGGGTTCCTGGCCACGGAGACCGGACTGCTCTACGGCGGTGGCGTCGCCCAGCTCGTCGTGCAGGTCATCATCGCCCTCGTCGCAGTGATCATCTCGGCGCTCGTCACGATCGTCATCGCCCTCGTCCTGAAGCACACGATGGGCTGGCGGATCAGCGAGGACGACGAGTCCAGTGGCATCGATGCTTCGACGCACGCTGAGTCCGGCTACGACTTCGGGGGCCTGGGCGCACCTCGCTCCACCGCATTCCTCGGGGCCAGCGGCCCCGTTCCCACCCCGGTCGCTGCGGCCGGAACCACCTCGGAGGTCCGCTCATGAAGCTCATCACGGCCATCGTCAAGCCCCACCGGATCGACGACGTGAAGGAAGCGTTGGAGTCCTTCGGGATCACGGGCATGACCGTCAGCGAGGCCAGTGGATTCGGTCGCCAGCGCGGCCACAGCGAGGTCTACCGGGGCGCCGAGTACGTCGTCGACTTCGTGCCGAAGATCCGCCTGGAGATCCTGGTCGAGGACGTCGATGCCGGCCCGGTCGTCGATGCCGTCGTGACCGCATCCCGTACCGGACGCATCGGCGACGGCAAGGTCTGGGTGACCCCCGTCGAGGACGTCGTCCGCGTTCGCACGGGTGAGAAGGGGGAGGAGGCCCTGTGAGCCTCGCTGGCCGATGAGAAGTGTCGGTGCGGGTATCAGGGCCGCGCGCCTCGACCTGGCCGGTACCCGGGAGTTCGCCACCCCGGGTGCCGGGCGGGCGCGTCGGGCGGCCATCGCCGCGGTGACCCGTGACTGGCTCACCGACTTGTACACCGATGCGGTGGGGGAGCGCGAAGGGGTGGGCCTTGCAGCCGTGGGTTCCCTCGCCCGCGGGTGGTCGGGCCCGCTGAGCGACCTCGACCTCGTCCTCCTCCACGATGGCCGGAGCCTGCCGGCCGATGAGCTGGAGAGGGTGGCCGAGCGGCTCTGGTACCCCGTGTGGGACTCGGGTCTCTCCCTCGACCACGCGGTGCGTTCGGTGGCCCAGTGCCGTGCGGTGGCCGGGGACGACCTGTCGGCCGCCACCGGCCTGCTCGAGCTCTCGCTCGTCGCCGGTGACCCCGTCGTGGTGGACACGGCTCGTGACGGCGTGGGGCGTGACTGGTGTGCCGGTGCGCGCACCCGACTGCCTCCCTTCGTCGAGGCGGTGCGCGAGCGGCACCGTCGGTACGGGGAGCTGGCCCAGCAGGTCCAGCCCGACCTGAAGGAGGCCTTCGGAGGGCTGCGGGACGTGGCGGTCCTGGGGGCGCTGACTCGCGCCCGGCCGGCCGATCAGCCCCACGGGCCGGTGGAGCCGGCCCGGGAGCAGCTGCTCGATGTGCGCGACGCCCTGCACGTCGTCACCGGCCGTGGTCGGGACCGTCTGGTCGCCGAGGAGCACGACGCCGTCACCGCGCTGCTCGGCCTCACCGACCCCGACGACATGCTCACCCGTACCGCCACGGCCGCGAGGACGATCGCGTCGGCGCTGGGATCGACGATGCGCCTTGCAGGGCAGAGCCAACGCGTCGACACGGCGGGCCGGCTGCACAACAAGGTCGGCCTCAGTTCAGCGACTGCTGGAAGGACAGGTAGAACGAGACCCGGTTGTCGTCGTCGATGACCGCCCAGTCAACCGTGACCTCGACGTCCGAGCGCGCGCCCGGATCGCCGGGTACGGGGGCCGTGCAGGTCGTCGTCCTGCCCTTGATGAGCACGAGATGCTCTGGGCAGGAGATGTCGTCCCTGGTGTGTCCAGCGCCGCTCAACCCTTTGGCGACGTGCTTCTCCACATCGTCCTTGGGCAGCTGGTTCAGGCTGCTGGTGTTCGGCGTCGTCCCCTCTGGGGGCGTCGGGACCGAACTGTCCGGCGCCGTCGGAGTGGTGCTCGTGGCGCTGGGTTCGGAGGTGCTGGATCCGGGGGTGCTGGGTTCGTCGGTGGTCGACCCGGACGTGGTCGACTCGGTCTGTTCCTGTGTGGGCGAGTCCTCGGCGTTCATGACGCCGATGAACACCAGCCCGCCGACACCGCAGATGCAAAAGAGGGTCAGGGCTGCGACGCCACCGATGATCCACGCCCAGGTGGGCACGCCGCCCTTCTTCGGGGGTGGGTCATAGGGTGATCCCGGACCTGTCTCCCAGGGGCCACCCGGACCGGAGCCGCCCTGCCCGGCGCCCCTCGATCCGTAGCCGGGGCTCGGCGGCTGCTGGCCGTAAGGGTCCGGCCCGGACGGGTTCTGCCGGGGCTCTGGTCCGGACTGCCCCGGAGGGGGCGGTGGCGTGCTCATGTTGCTCCCTGCTGTTTCGTGACCGGGAGCGCACAGGCACGTGTGTCCCCCGGAAGATGTGGCCGTGGTCGGCCACCCAACGGTATGTCAGTGCGATGACCCGGTGGACGCCTGGTGTGCTGGGCGCCCGAAACTCTCGCCAGGCGGGCCGCCGCGTCCGCCACTCGCTGCCCCGACACCCCCGTCGTGACCCCCTCCGACCGGTGTGGTGGAGACCGTGATGAAGGCGGGCCCCGGGGAAGATAGCCTTGGCCGGGTGTTCACCAGCCTGTCCGACCGCCTGACCGCGACGTTCAAGAACCTTCGCGGCAAGGGACGTCTGTCCGAGTCCGATGTCAACAAGACCGTCCGGGACATCCGGATGGCCCTGATCGACGCCGATGTGGCGCTGCCCGTGGTCAAGGACTTCACCCGGGCCGTGCGCGAGCGGGCCACCGGGGCCGAGGTCAGTGGTGCGCTCAACCCGGCGCAGCAGGTCATCAAGATCGTCAACGAGGAGCTCGTGACGATCCTGGGTGGCAACACCCGCACGATCGAGTTCGCGAAGCGGCCGCCAACGGTCATCATGCTCGCGGGCCTGCAGGGGTCGGGCAAGACGACGTTCGCCGGCAAGCTGGGTGCCTGGCTCAAGGACCAGGGCCACACGCCGGTCCTCGTCGCGGCCGACCTGCAGCGCCCCAACGCCGTCACCCAGCTCGAGGTGACCGGCGAGCGGGCCGGACTGCCGGTCTTCGCTCCCGAGCGCGGCAACCTCGGCGGGCACGACGCCGTCCGCGACTCCGGGGAGGGCACCCAGTCCTTCGGCGACCCGGTCGCCGTCAGCCGCGCCGGCGTCGCGCACGCGCAGTCCCAGCACCACGACGTCGTCATCGTCGACACCGCGGGTCGGCTCGCGGTGGACGAGGCGCTGATGCAGCAGGCGGCGGACATCCGCGAGGCGGTCCGACCCGACGAAGTCCTCTTCGTCATCGACGCGATGATCGGTCAGGCGGCCGTCGAGACCGCCCAGGCGTTCATGGAGGGCGTCGACTTCACCGGTGTCGTGCTCTCGAAGCTCGACGGTGACGCCCGCGGTGGAGCCGCACTGTCCGTCGCGGGCACCACCGGTCGCCCGATCATGTTCGCCTCCGTCGGTGAGCAGACCCGCGACATCGAGGTCTTCCACCCCGACCGGATGGCCAGCCGCATCCTCGACATGGGTGACGTCCTCACCCTCATCGAGCAGGCGGAACGCGCCTTCGAGCGTGGTCAGGCCGAGGAGATGCAGCGCAAGTTCCTCGCCGAGGAGGACTTCACCTTCGACGACTTCCTGCAGCAGATGTCGGCCATCAAGAAGATGGGCTCGCTGAAGTCGATGCTGAAGATGATGCCGGGCATGGGACAGATGTCCGCCCAGCTGGACAACCTCGACGAGCGCGAGTTCGACCGCATCGAGGCGATGGTGCGCTCGATGACCACCTTCGAGCGCACCCACCCCAAGCAGATCAACGGGTCGCGCCGCTCGCGCATCGCCAAGGGCTCCGGCGTGAGCGTCTCCGAGGTCAACCAGCTGCTCGAGCGCTTCGGCCAGGCACAGAAGATGATGAAGCAGATGGCCCGCGGTGGTGGCGGCATGCCCGGCATGCCCGGCATGCCGGGTGGCGGCGGCGGGGGAGCCGGCCGCAAGAAGGGCAAGCAGCAGCAGCGCAAGAAGGGCAAGTCGGGCAACCCGGCCAAGCGCGCCCAGCAGGAGCGGGAGGCGGCCGAGAAGGCGTCCGGGCGCACGAGTTCCCCCGGCTCGGCCTTCGGCGCGGGAGAGTCGAGCCAGCCGGACCCGGCCGACCTCGACCCGAGCCAGCTGCCCGAGGGCTTCGGGAAGTTCCTCGGCAAGTGAGTCTCGGCCCGGCAGTACGGTGACGGCATGAGTGAGCCGAGCCTGCACGCTGTCACCTCGGGTGAGTCCGGCCCCCGGGTCGCGTTCTGCCACGGCCTCCTGGGCCAGGGACGCAACTGGAACCAGATCGCCAAGGGTCTGGCCGACGTCTGTCGGCCCGCCCTGATCGACATGCCCGACCACGGGCACTCGCCGTGGTCGGAGCGGATCGACTACTTCGATGCGGCCGCGGTGCTCGCCGAGTCCCTGCGGGCCATCGATCCCGACGAGCCGTGGACGCTCGTCGGACACTCCATGGGTGGCAAGACCGCCATGGTGCTGGCCCTGACCGAGCCGGAGCTCATCGACAGGCTCGCGGTCGTGGACATCTCGCCCTCGCCCACCTCCTCGTTCACCGAGTTCGAGACCTTCCTCGCGGGGATGCGTGGGATGGACCTCGACCGCGTCAGCAGTCGTGCGGACGCGGACGAGGCGATGCGCGAGGCCGCCCCCGACCCGACGGTCCGCGGATTCCTCCTGCATAACCTGCGCCGGGACGGCGACGGCTGGCGCTGGTTGCCCAACCTGGCGGTCCTGGAGCGCGACATCGCGGCCATCGGCGGATGGCCGCAGGAGCGCATCGCCGCGCTTCCTCCCTTCGACGGTCCGGTGCTGTGGCTGGCCGGCGCGAACTCCCCCTACGTCTCGCAGGACAACGAGCCCGAGATGCGCCGGCTCTTCCCGAGGGTGCGCCAGGTGACGGTCAAGGAGGCCGGCCACTGGGTCCACTCCGAGCAGCCGGCGGTCACCACTGCCGCCCTGCGCGCACTGATCAGCTCAGAGCGCGACTGAGAGATGTGATGGGGTGGAGGGGTGCCCACCGCGGGCGCACCTCGAGCAGAAGGAGTTGTCATGTCGCGCATCGCCATCATCGGTGGCCATGGAAAGATCGCCCTCGCGCTCACCCCCCTGCTGACGGAGCAGGACCACTCCGTGACGTCCGTGATCCGCAACCCCGACCACACCCGGGACGTCGAGTCCGTCGGCGGCACCCCGCTCGTGGCCGACGTGGAGCGTCTCGACACGGACGGCCTCGTCCAGGCGTTGGCGGGCCACGACGTCGTCGTCTGGGCCGCCGGTGCCGGAGGCGGTAGCCCGGAGCGCACCTACGCGGTCGACCGTGATGCCGCGATCCGGTCGATGGACGCCGCTGCGCAGGCCGGCGCGCAGCGCTACGTCATGATCAGCTACTGCGGAGCCGGCCCGGACCACGGAGTCGAGGCCGACAACCCCTTCGTCCACTACGCCGAGGCGAAGGCCGCGGCCGACGAGTACCTGCGTGGCACCGACCTCGACTGGACCGTCCTGGGGCCGAGCAAGCTCACCGACGGCAAGGCCACCGGTTCCATCGACGTCGGTCGCGACGGCGCCGGAGAGGTCTCCCGGGAGAACGTCGCCCGCGTGATCACCGAGGTACTCGAGGCCAACGGCACCGTGGGCCGCACGATCGAGTTCCACGACGGTGCCACGCCGATCTCCGAGGCGCTGCGCTGACGCACCCTTCGCCGGGGATAGCCTCGGACCATGGCTGATGTGCTGCACGTCACGGGAGAGGTGCTCGTCTCCGAGCACGAGAGCGTCCCCGAGCTCTGGGTCATCGACGGGAAGGTCTCCTTCACGCCGCCGACGAGCGGTGACGTGGAGACCGTCCGGGGATTCGTCCTGCCGGGTTTCGTCGACGCCCACTGCCACGTCGGGCTCGATGCCCACGGGGCGGTGGACGACGAGACGAGCGAGCAGCAGGCGCTCACCGACCGCGAGGCCGGCACCCTCCTGATCCGCGATGCCGGATCGCCAGCGGACACCCGGTGGATCGACGAGCGCGACGACCTGCCCAAGATCATCCGCGCCGGGCGGCACATCGCCCGCACCCGTCGTTACATCCGCAACTTCGCCCACGAGGTCGAGCCGGAGCAGCTCGTCTCCCGGGTGCGGGCAGAGGCACGGGCCGGTGATGGCTGGGTCAAGCTCGTCGGCGACTGGATCGACCGGGACGCGGGCGACCTCACCCCGTGCTGGCCGCGCGACGTGCTGACCGCGGCGATCGCAGCCGCCCACGAGGAGGGCGCCCGGGTGACCGCCCACTGCTTCGGCGAGGAGTCGCTCGCGGACTTCGCCGCCGCCGGCACGGACTGCATCGAGCACGCCACCGGCCTGGTCCCCGAGACCATCGACGCCTTCGCCCGTCAGGGCATCGCGATCGTCCCGACCCTGGTCAACATCGAGACCTTCCCGCAGATCGCGGCTCCGGCGGCCGAGAAGTTCCCCGACTACCACCGGCACATGCTGGAGCTGCACGAGCGGCGCTTCGAGACCATCGCCGCGGCCCGGGACGCCGGCATCGACGTCTACGTCGGCACCGATGCCGGTGGTTCGCTGCCGCACGGCCTGGTTGCCCAGGAGATGGAGCTGCTCACCCGGGCCGGCTTCTCGCACACCGAGGCGCTCGCCGCCGGCACCTGGCGCTCGCGCGAGTGGCTGGGGCGCCCGGCGATCGCCGAGGGAGAGGACGCCGACCTCGTCGTCGTCGCCGAGGACCCCCGCACGGACGTGCGCACCTGCGGTACGCCCGAGCACGTGATCCTTCGCGGCCGGCGGGTCGCCGGGCGCTGACTCCCCCTCGCCCCGGCGGGATCGGCGCCCTCGTCCGGATTCGAAGTGTGGCCGCCCGGTCTGGCAGACTGACCCGCTGTACCCGTCCGCGCTGTCCGCGCGCCGGATGCCTACACCCCGAGCATCGGTACCCCGTGCGAGAAGCGCACGGTCTGGCCGTGCTCACGATCTGAAGGAGACCACGCCAGTGGCCGTCAAGATTCGCCTGAAGCGCATGGGCAAGATCCGCGCCCCGTTCTACCGCGTCGTCGTCATGGATGCCCGTGCCAAGCGGGACGGGCGGGCGATCGAGGAGATCGGCCTGTACCACCCCACCGAGGAGCCCTCGGTCATCGACATCAACAGCGAGCGCGCGCTGTACTGGCTCTCCGAGGGTGCCCAGCCCACCGAGGCCGTCGCCGCCCTGCTGAAGGTCACCGGTGACTGGCAGAAGTTCAAGGGCGAGCCCGGCGCCGAGGGCACCCTGAAGTCCAGGGAGCCGAGGACCTCCAAGAAGGAGCTCTACGAGGCCGCTCTCGCCTCCTCCGACAAGGAGGCAAGCGAGCACGAGGCGATCACCTCCAAGAAGAAGGCCGACAAGGAGGCCGCCAAGGAGCAGGCCGCCGCCGAGCCGGCCGCCAAGGACGACGCCCCGAGCGCTCCCGCCGAGTCCCCCGCCGAGAACCCCGAGGCCTGAGATGCTCGACGAGGCGCTTGAGCACCTGGTCACCGGCATCGTCGACCACAAGGACGAGGTCGCCGTCCGGAGCAAGAACCTGCGTCGCGGGCAGATCCTCGAGGTGCGCGTGCACCCTGATGACCTCGGCCGTGTCATCGGTCGCTCCGGTCGCACCGCGTCCGCGCTGCGCACCGTCCTCGGTGCGCTCTCCGGTGGCGAGAACGTGCGGATCGACATCGTCGACACCGACCGCGAGCGCTGACCCGAGCAACCGGGCGACTCGCCAGTCATGGCCGGGGCCGGTATCCGTGACGGATGCCGGCCCCTCGTCATGTCCGGGGGCGTGGAGAAGGGACGTATCTTGGCCCGCATGAATACAACCGAGGGTCGCGTCGTCGCCAGGATCGGCAAACCCCACGCGCTGCGCGGTGAGGTGACCGTCCAGCTGCACACCGACGACCCCGAGTCCCGCTTCGTCCCAGGCGCCGTCTTCGACACCCGCGCGGAGGTCGGTTCCGGCGTCCCTCGGCAGCTGACCCTGGCCACCGCCCGGGTCCACCGGGGCATCTGGTTGCTGGGCTTCGAGGGGATCCCTGACCGCACCGGCGCCGAGTCCCTGCGTGGCACGCGCCTGGTCCTGGCCGAGCCGGACGAGTCGCAGGACGACGGCTGGTACGAGAAGGACCTCGTCGGCCTGATGGCGCACACACCCGCCGGTGACGTCATCGGAGAGGTCATCGCCCTCGAGCTGGGCGCCGCCCAGGACCGGCTCGTCCTGCGCCGGCCCACCGGTGAGGAGACGCTCATCCCCTTCGTCGAGGCGATCGTGCCGGAGATCGACCCGTCGGCCGGTCGGCTCGTGGTCGACGCGCCCCCCGGCCTGCTCGACATCGAGCAGCAGGGGGAGTGAGCATGCGCATCGACACCATCTCGATCTTCCCGGACTACCTCGCGCCGCTGGACCTCTCACTGATCGGCAGGGCGCGTCGTGAGGAAATCCTCGACGTGCGGGTGCACGACCTGCGCGACTTCACCCACGACCGTCACCGCACGGTGGACGACACCCCGTACGGCGGTGGCGCCGGGATGGTCATGAAGCCCCAGCCGTGGAGCGAGGCGCTCACCCACGTCCTGGACTCCGCCGACGAGACGACGGGCGGGGCCCCGGTGCTCATCGTCCCCGGGCCGGGTGGGGAACGCTTCAGCCAGGCGATGGCGCACGAGCTCGCTGACGCCCCGTGGCTGGCCTTCGCGTGTGGGCGCTACGAAGGGATCGATGAGCGGGCCTACGAGTGGGCGGCCGAGCGCATGCCGGTGCGGGTCGTGTCGCTGGGGGACTACGTCCTCAACGGTGGCGAGGTCGCGGTGCTCGCGATGGTCGAGGCCATCGGGCGGCTCCTGCCGGGCGTGGTCGGCAATGCCGAGTCGCTCGTCGAGGAGTCGCACGAGGGCGGCCTGCTCGAGTACCCGATCTACACCAAGCCGGCGACGTGGGACGGCGGTGACGGTGTGGAGCGAACGGTGCCCGACGTCCTGCTCGGTGGCAACCACGCCGCCATCGCCGCGTGGCGTCACGAGCAGCGTCTCACGCGCACGGCTGCGCGGCGCCCCGACCTGCTGCACACCGCGGCGACGACCAGCGACCTGGCCGATCTCGACCACGCCGTCGCGACCCCGTCCGACGCGCCGGAGCTGGCCGTGCTGCAGAAGGCCTGCTGGATCGAGATGGTCACGCCCGCCGAGGACTGGTGGGGCGCCCCGGCCGAGGACGCCGGCACGGTGGCGGAGAACCTCGGGCAGTGGACGACCCATCTCTTCCGCTCCGAGGGACGGCTGGTCATGTCCGTGCGCGTGCGACGTGACCCGCACCGACCGACGACCTGGCAGATCGCTCGGATCATGGTCGCGCCGGACCTGCAGCGCCAGGGCCTCGGTCGCGCCCTGCTCGCCCACGCCGAGGCCCTGGCTCCGGCCGACATCACGAGGTTCTGGCTCAACACGGGTGCCGACCAGCCCCGCCTGCTGAAGATCTACAAGAAGGCCGGGTACCGGGTCGTCGGGCCCGGTGTCGGGCCCGGCACCGTCGACCTCGTGCGTCGGCTGCGCTCCTGACCTACAGGCAGGCGGGCAGCCAGGTGCGCAGCACGACCTCGACGACCACTGTCGCTGCGAGGGCGAGGACCAGCCAGATCCAGCCCCGCGCGCGGTGCCCGAGGGAGAGCAGCGCGCCCGGGATCACCAGGAGCAGGAAGACCACGGGCAGGCCGGCCTGCAGCACCGGGCCGAAAGCCTCCGCTCCGGTGCAGCCCGGGAGCCCCGACCGCTCGATGCCGACCAGGTCCCGGGCCCTGGCGGCCAACACGGCCGCGGCCGGAACGAGGAGGACGAGGGTGAGGAGGACGCCGATCGAGCGGACGACGGGGTTGCCGTCGCCCTCGAGTGTCTCGACGGCTGCTCGATTTCTGGTCACGCACGTCCTCTGGCAGACTTGGTCATCGCGCTCATGACACCGCCCCTGCCACAGGGGGAGTGCGGGCTCACGACCACCCTCCAGTGGTCCGGGACCGCACGCGGCGGTGAGCACGACCTCCACACTACTGACGAGGGCGGACGACCTGTGGCGTTCGCGGGAAGCGACAACGCCATGCAGCGTTTCGACGAGATCGACAAGGCCTCCATCCGGGATGATGTCCCCGAGTTCCGCGCCGGTGACACCGTCAAGGTGCACGTGAAGGTCATCGAGGGCAGCCGTTCGCGTATCCAGGTCTTCCAGGGCGTCGTCATCCGTCGCCACGGCGGTGGCGTCGGCGAGACCTTCACTGTCCGCAAGACCTCCTTCGGCGTCGGCATCGAGCGCACCTTCCCGGTGCACGCGCCCGTGATCGACAAGATCGAGGTCGCCACCCGTGGCGACGTGCGTCGCGCGAAGCTGTACTACCTGCGTGACCGCAAGGGCAAGGCCGCCCGTATCCGCGAGAAGCGCGAGACCCCCTCGAAGTGACGTCGCCGCACCGCCGGCGGGTCGTCGGCTGACCTCGATGGCGAGCGACCCCGCCGCGGACGCGGACGAATCGACCCCCGCCGGGGACCCGGCGGGGGTCGATTCGCGTCCGGCCCGACGCCTCCTGCTCGAGGTCGGCGTCGGCGTTCTGCTCCTGGTCCTGCTGCGGGTCTTCGTCATCCAGTCCTTCCACGTCCCCAGCGGCTCGATGGAGCCGACGATCCGACCCGGGGACCGCGTCGTCGTGACCAAGATCGGTGCAGGGGCCGTCGAGCGTGGCGACGTCATCGTCTTCGACGGTACGACGACGTTCGCGGGCGGGGTCAGTGACCCTTCGGTGCCCCGCGGACGCCTCGGCCGAGCACTCTCGGCCGGTGCGTCGACCGTGTCCATCGACCTGGGGGAGCAGGACTACCTCAAGCGGGTCGTCGGCGTCGGCGGTGACACCGTCTCGTGCACGCCGGACGGGGGACTGGTCGTCAACGCAGAGCCGGCCGCCGAGCCGTGGCTCGCCCCCGGCGAGCTGCCGTGCGAGACCCCCTTCGACGTGGGTGTGCCTCCCGAGCGGCTCTTCGTCCTCGGCGACAACCGTTCGGAGTCGGCCGACTCGCGCAGTCACCTGGGCGACCCGGGAGGTGGCATGGTCCCGCTCGACGACGTCGTCGGACACGTCGTCTGGCGCTACTGGCCGCTCGCTCGCACCGGTGGCCTCGGCGACTGAGGCCGGACGACACGACGACACACAAGCCTCCGGTGCACACCTGCGGCGGACGAGCAGCGATACTGGAGGGGACCACGCCCGGTCCCCGGGCGCACTAGAGGAAGAGACCAGTGGCACACGACCCCGACTCGGCACGCGCGGAGGCCGAAGAAGCGCAACGGGAGCGAGCCCGCGCCGAACGCGCGCGCCATGGGCAGGGGTTCGGCGCCAGGCTCGGTTCCGCGGTGAAGGAGGTCGTCGTCGTCCTCGCGATGGCGCTCGTGCTCTCCTTCATCGTCAAGACCTTCCTCATCCAGGCCTTCTTCATCCCGAGCGAGTCGATGGAGGACACGCTGCTCGTGGGTGACCGCGTCGTCGTCTCGAAGCTCTCCCCGACACTCGTCGACATCGATCGTGGCGACATCGTCGTCTTCGACGACCCGGGCAGCTGGCTCGACCCCGTCCCCGAGGTCAACCGCGGTGCGGCGCTGAACGGCGTGCGCGACGCCCTGATGTTCGTCGGGCTGCTGCCCGATACCTCCGAGGGGCACCTGATCAAGCGCGTGATCGGTCTGCCGGGCGACCACGTCCAGTGCTGCGATGCCGAGGGCCACCTGCTCGTCAACGGCACGGCGATCGACGAGCAGGTCTACCTCAGGCCCAGCGCGGACGAGAACCACCAGGAATTCAACATCACTGTTCCCGAGGGGCGCCTGTGGGTCATGGGTGACAACCGCGGGGACTCGTCCGACTCGCGTTACCACGATCCGGGCGGAACCGGCGCCGAGGGCTCCGTGGCCATCGACCTCGTCGTCGGCAAGGCCGTGGTGACGGTGTGGCCACTCAACCGGATCGGCCGCCTCTCCGACCACGACGACGTCTTCGACGACGTGCCGGATCCGGGCGACAGGGCTGTCGGCATGGCCGCCCGTGAGGTCCCGTCGACCCGATGACCCGCCCCGGCACCCCGCGGTCCTCCCGGCCCAGTCTGCGCCTCGAGCGTGAGCTGCAGCGGGCCGGGCACCAGGTGATCGCCGGGATGGACGAGGTCGGCCGTGGCGCGCTCGCCGGTCCGGTGAGCGTCGGGGTCGTGGTCATCGACGAGACGAGCCCGAGCGCACCCACCGGCGTGAAGGACTCCAAGCTGCTCACGGCGGCGGCCCGCGAGCGGATGGCCCCGCGGCTGATCCGCTGGGCCCGCGCCCATGCCGTCGGCCATGCGATGCCCGGTGAGATCGACGAGATCGGGATCATCGCCGCCCTGCGCCTGGCCGGGACACGTGCGCTGGCCGATCTCGGCCTCGTGCCGGACCTCGTGCTCCTCGACGGCAACCACGACTGGCTCACCGACCCCGAGCAGGTCGGGCTCTTCGCCGAGATGACCGGGACCGCGACCCCGCCGGTGCGCACGATGATCAAGGGTGACATGCGGTGCAGCTCGGTGGCTGCCGCGAGCGTGCTGGCCAAGGTGGAACGCGACGGCATGATGGCCGAGCTCGACCGTGAGCACCCGCACTACGGCTGGGCCGACAACAAGGGTTACTCGGCCAGTGCCCACATGGACGCCCTGTCCGTGCACGGCGCCTGTGACCACCACCGCCGCTCCTGGTCGTTGCCCGGGGTGGGCCCCGCGGTGCCCGTCGTCGTCGTGGATGATGGTGCGGACGTCGTCACCCGACCTGTCGGCGATCTGGTCGGCGAAGGGAGACCGCAGTGAGCTCGGAGGACCTGGAGAGGTACGAGACCGAGATGGAGCTCGCGCTCTACCGGGAGTACCGCGACGTCGTCCACCTGTTCAGCCACGTCGTGGAGACCGAGAGGCGCTTCTACCTCGCCAACAGCGTCGACGTGAAGGTTCGCGGAGAGGGCGTCGAGGTCTACTTCGAGGTGACGATGGAGGACGCGTGGGTGTGGGACATCTACCGTCCCGCGCGCTTCGCCCGGCAGGTGCGGGTGGTCACCTTCAAGGACGTCAACGTCGAGGAGCTGGCGAAGCCCGAGCTCGAGGTGCCGGAGAGCCCGTTCTGACGCGTTGACGCACGTCGTCCGTGGTCGTGTTGACGAGGCGTGACCCTCGCTCTAACCTGAACGCTGTTCACCTGAAATGAACGCCGTTCAGTCGCGCGTCACGACCACCCGAGGACACCCATGGCCCGCCGCCCCCGCTCGACCTCCACCGACCTGGCTCTCGTCGCCGCCTTCGCCGCGCTGGTCGCCGTGGCCGCGATCCTGCCCGCGATCAGTGTCGCCGGACCGGTCCCGATCACTCTGCAGACCCTCGCGGTGCTGCTGTGCGGCGCCGTGCTGGGGGCCAGGCGCGGATTCCTGGCGGTGCTGCTGTACATCGTCGTCGGTGCCGCAGGACTCCCGGTCTTCTCCGGCGGGGCAGGGGGACTGGGCGTCCTGGCCGGGCCCAGCGCCGGCTACCTCATCGGGTTCCCGCTCGCCGCGGCAATGTGCGGCTTCATCGTCGAGCGGTTGCCGCGGCGTCTGGGAGCCACGAGCATCCCCGCCGTCTTCGTGGCCGGGCTGCTCTCCAGTGCGCTGTTCATCCACACCTGTGGGATGGCCGGTCTGGTGCTGCGCGCCGACATGACCTGGGCGCAGGCCTTCGACACGGACAAGATCTTCTGGATCGGGGACGTGCTCAAGAACGTGCTGATGGCGCTCGTTGCCACCGCCGTCCACCGCGCCTTCCCGACCCTGCTCCACCGACAGCTTGCCGCGGCGCCCCGGGGCGCCGGTGCGCAGCAGACCCACGTCGGGGCGTGAGCCACCTCCAGCTGCGCTCCGCAGCGGTGCGCCCGACGGCCGACGGGCCGATGGTCCTGCATCCCACCACGCTCGAGCTGACTGAGCAGCGCATCGCCTTGGTCGGGGCCAACGGCTCCGGGAAGTCCACGTTGGCGCGCCTCTTCAACGGCTTGGTCCCGGCCAGCAGCGGGCAGGTGCTCGTCGACGGGCTCGACGTCGCCGGCGACGGCGCCCGAGTGCGTCGACGGGTGGGCTTCGTCTTCTCCGACCCGGCCGCGCAGCTGGTGATGCCGACCGCCGCCGAGGACGTGGCTCTCTCCCTTCGCCGTACCCATCGGGACAAGGCGGCCCGCCGTGCCGCTGCCCTGGCGACGCTGGACGCCTTCGGCCTGGCCGGACGGGGTGACCAGAGCGTGCACACCCTCTCCGGGGGCCAGCGCCAGCTGCTCGCCCTGGCCGGGGTCCTCGCGACGTCGCCGTCGGTGCTGGTGGCCGACGAGCCCACCACGCTCCTCGACCTGCGTAACAGCCTGCACGTCGGCGACCTACTCCTCTCCCTCGAGCAGCAGCTGGTGCTGGTCACGCACGACCTGGACCTGGCCCGGCGCTGTGACCGGGTGCTGGTGATCGATGCCGGGCGAGTGGTCCACGACGGACCGGCCGAGGAGACGGTCGAGCGGTACCGTGCGTTGGCGGTGGCGGGATGAGCACGCCCGCACTCCTGGGTGACTACCGCCCGGGCAGCACCTGGCTGCACCGACTCGGTCCGGGCGCCAAGCTGCTCGGGCTGTGCGGGTGCGCGGTACTGCTCGTCGCGGTCCGCTGGCCGCCGCTGGCCGTTGCTGCCGTGCTCGTGGCCCTCGCCCTGGCACTCGCGTCCGGCATCGGGTGGCGCGGGGCGGCAAGGACCCTGCGTGGGGTCCTCGTGGTGGCGGTGCTGCTCGGGGGCTGGTTGGTCTGGCAGCACGGGTGGGAGCGTGCGGTCGACTCGATCGGTGACCTGCTGGCCCTGGTCCTGCTCGCCTCCGTGCTCACCCGGACCACCTCGGTCGACGACATGCTCGACACCGTCACCGGCGCGCTCATGCCGTTGCGTCGCTTCGGCGCGGATCCGGGGCGCGCGGCACTGACCTTCTCCCTGATGATTCGCGCGATCCCGAGCACCCTCGAGGTTGCCGAGGAGACCAGGCAGGCTGCTCTCGCCCGGGGGATGACGCGCAGTCCCCGGGCCCGACTGGTGCCGTTGGTGATCCGCGTGGTCGCACGCGCCCAGTCCACCGGCGAGGCGCTGGCCGCGCGCGGCGTCGACGACTGACGGCGCCGACGGCGTCCACAACCCCGGGGCGGCACCGGCGCTCATCCACAGGTGGCGAAGGGAGGGCACGCCTGCTCCTGCGTGTCACTTGACTGTGCTTGGAGGTGGTCGAGATGACCGAGCAAGCATCCGCACGAGCGGCTCTGGGAGTGGCCGGCGAGGACATGGCGCAGCAGTACCTCACCGATCGCGGGATGGTCCTGCTGGACCGCAACTGGCGTTGTCGCGAGGGCGAGATCGACCTCGTCCTGCGCGACGGTGACACGGTGGTCGTGTGCGAGGTGAAGACCCGCCGCACGAGAGCCTTCGGTGACCCGATCCAGGCGATCACGCGGGCGAAGCTGGCCCGGTTGCGTCGCCTCGCCGGGTGCTGGCTCGCCGATCACTGCATGTCCGCGCCGTGCGTGCGCCTCGACATCGTCGCCCTGCTGCAGCACCCCGACGGCACCTACTCGGTCGACCATCGCGCCGGGGTGGGGCAGTGAGCATCGGGGTGACCCGCGGGGTCGCCCTGCGCGGCATCACCGGTCGGGTCGTCGACGTCGAGTGCCACAGCGGGCAGGGGCTGCCGACCTTCGAGATCGGTGGTCTGCCGGACACGGCGCTGCGCCAGGCACCCCAGCGGGTGCGGGCGGCAGCCATCGCCGCCGGGCACTCCCTCAACCAGCGGCAGCTGACGATCAACCTCTCGCCGGCCTCGATCCCCAAGCACGGGACGTCCTTCGACCTGGGGATCGCCGTCGCGGCCCTGACTGCCTGCGAGGTCCTCCCCGCGGCGACGGTGCGCCCCATCGTCCACCTTGCGGAGCTCGGTCTCGACGGACGCCTGCGGCACGTCACCGGCATCCTCCCGGCGGTCCTCGCCGCCCAGGAGGCAGGCTGCACGCAGGTCGTCGTCGCACCGAGCGACGTCGCGGAGGCGGGCCTCGTCGACGGGATCACCGTCTCGACGGCGGCCACGCTCGAGGACCTCGTCGACGGCTACCGCTCACTGGCGAAGGGGGAGCCGCCGCCACCGGCATCCGTCCCGCCGGAGCACGTGGCAGCGTCCGAGGGAAGGCACCTCGACCTCGCCGACGTCTCGGGGCAGCACGAGGCCCGGGCGGCACTGACTCTTGCCGCGGCCGGCGGGCACCACCTGCTGCTCAACGGGCCCCCCGGATCGGGCAAGACCATGCTCGCCGAGCGGTTGGTGACGATCCTGCCGCCGCTCACCCGGGAGCAAGCACTCGAGAGTCTTGCCGTGCGCTCCCTGCTCGGCGCGGTGCCCGCGGGGATCGACCTCGCTCCGCCCTTCGTCGCTCCGCACCACTCGGCCAGCGTGCCCTCACTCGTGGGCGGCGGGACAGCAGCGGTGCTCCCGGGGGCGGTCTCCCAGGCCCACCATGGCGTGCTTTTCCTGGATGAGGCTGCCGAGTTCGCCGGGTCCGCGCTGCAAGCCCTGCGCCAGCCGTTGGAGTCCGGCGAAGTAGTCGTCGCCCGGGCCCGTGAGCGGGTGTCGTATCCGGCGCGGGTGCAGCTCGTGCTCGCAGCGAATCCCTGCCCGTGCGGGGAGGGGTTCGGCAAGGGACTGAACTGCCGATGCCGACCGACCGAGCGTCGGGCCTATGCCGCACGCCTGAGCGGACCACTCATGGACCGGATGGACATCCAGGTCCAGGTGCCCAAGGTCAGCCTCGCCGACCTCCGCGAGGATCCGCCCGACTCCAGCGAAGCAGTGGCCGCACGGGTCATGCAGGCCCGCAGCGCCCAGGCGGCACGCTGGCCCGCGGATCGCTGGCAGCTCAACAGCCATGTCCCCGGTCCCGTGCTGAGGCGGGCTCCGTGGCGCCTGCCGTCGGCGACGACACGACTGCTCGATCGTGCGCTCGAGCTGGGTCAGGTGACCCTGCGTGGCTACGACAGGGTGCTCAGACTGGCCTGGTCGAGCGCCGACCTGCACGGACGCACGATCCCGAGCGTCGACGATGTCGGACTGGCCCTGATGTACCGCACCCAGGGCGCGGTGGCCGCATGAGTGCCGGTCGTCAGCGGGTACCCACCCGGGCCGAGGTGGCTCGCGCCCACGCGGAGGTCGGTCCCGACCAGCGGCGTGCGCGGGTCGCGTGGTCGCGCCTGCTGGAGCCGCAGCGCGAGCGCGTGAGCGACAAGCCCTCCGCCCTCCAGGAGCACATCGCGCGGCTCGGCCACGTCGAGGCGTGGCACCGGCTCGTCGACGACGATCTGCCCCGGTGTGGGAGCGCCCGCGCCCGGGTGCCCGATGTCGACGTCGACGGTGAGCTGGCCAGGGCCGTCCGCTCGGGTGCCCGGGTGGTCATCCCCGGCGACGCGGACTGGCCCGGGACCCTCGACCATCCCGACATCGCCCCACATCTGCTGCACGTGCGCGGCCAGGGGTGCCTGGGCGACCTCGCGGAGCGAGCAGTGGCCATCGTCGGGTCACGGGCGAGCAGCGGCTACGGAGAGGCCATCGCCCGCGAGATGGGGGCCGGCGTCGCCCGGCACGGGTGGAGCGTCGTCTCCGGGGCGGCCTATGGGATCGACGCGGCGGCCCACCAGGGAGCGCTCGCGGTCGACGGTCCCGCGATCGCGGTGCTTCCCTGCGGACCGGACCGCGTGTACCCGCGTGGACACGAGCGACTCGTCCATGCCGTCGCCGAGACGGGTGTCGTCATCACCGAGCTGGCCACGGGCATGACCGCGCGACGACACCGCTTCCTCGCCCGCAACCGACTCATCGCGGCCCTGGGCAGCGCCTGCATCGTCGTCGAGGCGGGCCTGCGCTCGGGGTCGCTCAACACCTCGGGCTGGGCCGATGCCCTGCACCGGCCGATCGGGGCCGTGCCCGGGCCGGTCACCCAGATGTCCTCGGCGGGCTGCCACGAGTGGATCCGCCGCGGTCAGGCCACCCTCGTCACCGACGCCGACGAGGTGCTCGCCCTGGCGGCACCGGTGGGGCAGGCTCCGGCCGAGGCCGTCGAGCTGCTGGGGCCGGGCCGTGCTCCCGACGTGATGACCAGTGACCAGCGGCGAGTCCACGACCGGCTCGAGGTCCGACGAGGCAGTGACGTCGCTGCCATCGCCACCGAGCTCGTCGTGCCGGTCGAGGAGGTCATCGCACGGCTGGCGATGATGCAGCTCGAGGGCTGGGCCCACCAGGGTGACGACGGGTGCTGGTACCGGGGTGGTGGCCCGACACGGTGAGCATCCACCGTCGCCGGCACCGGGCGTGGCACGGTGGACGGGTGAGCACGGCATCCACCCGGGAGCCGCCACCCGCGCCGCGGTGGGTGGCGCAGTCGGTCGACGCCTTCGCCGACCACCTCGTCCGCGAGCGTGACCGCTCCGAGCACACGGTGCGTGCCTATGCCGGGGACGTGCGGGCATGCCTGACCTGGTGCGCCGCCGACGGCAGCAGCTCGCTCGCCGACATCGACCTGGTGGCGTTGCGTGCGTGGCTGGGCACCCTCGCCAGCGGGGGAGTGGCACGATCGACCTTGTCCCGCCGATCGGCGGCGGTGCGCACCTTCTTCGCCTGGGCGAGACGCACCGGGCGGATCGGGACCGACCCCGCGCTGCGGCTGGCCTCACCCAAGAGACAGCGGACCCTGCCTGATGTCCTGACCAAGGACGGAGCCACCGCAGTCCTCGACGTCGCCGCGGTGGCCGCCGACGACGAGGACCCGATCCACCTGCGCAACCGGGCCGTCCTCGAGCTGCTCTACGCCACCGGTATCCGCGTCGGGGAGTTGACCGGGCTGGACGTCGACGACGCCGACCGCGACCGCAGGGTCGTGCGCGTGCTCGGCAAGGGCCGCAAGGAGCGGATGGTCCCCTTCGGCCAGCCGGCCGACGCTGCGCTCGCCGAGTGGCTCGAGCACGGCCGCCCGCTCGTCGCGACGTCCGACTCCGGCCCCGCGCTCTTCCTCGGCCGTCGGGGTCGTCGGGTCGACCCGCGCCAGGTGCGCGAGGTCGTGCACAGCCTGCTGGCCCACGTCCCGGACGCCCCCGATCTCGGCCCGCACGGGCTGCGGCACTCCGCCGCGACGCACCTGCTCGAGGGAGGGGCCGACCTGAGGATGGTCCAGGAGTTGCTCGGCCACTCCTCGCTGGCCACCACCCAGATCTACACGCACGTCTCACTCGACCGGCTCCGCGACAGCTACCGTCAGGCCCACCCGCGGGCCTGATCCCGCTCGTCAGGGCACCGGCAGCAGGATCACCCGCCGAGCGCCGAAGTAGGGGAGCGGGTCGATGTAGTCGTCGGTCCGCTTCGCCCCCAGGTGCAGGCAGGTACGCGGAGCGCAGTGGTTCGCGCCGGCCCCGATGTGCCCGACGATCTGGCCACGTCGTACCCGGTCACCGACCACGAGGTCGCTGACCACCGGCTCGTAGGTGCTGCGGATGCCGGAGCCGTGGGTGATGCTCAGCGTCCCGCGGCCGGCGATCGTCCCGCGATGGGTGACGACGCCACCCGCGACCGCGGTGACGCCCGCCCCCTTCGCCGTCCTCAGATCGATCCCACGGTGCCCGGGGCCCCACCGCTCGGTGGGTGCATCGAAGGAGGCCGCCACCGCAGGCCGCTCGCCGTCGCCGACGGGCCACAACCACGTCGGGCCCGAGGGGGGAGGGGGAGGGAGCCCGACGAGTGCGCCGGCGAGGGCGAGGGCGAGGGGTGCGGTGGCGGCCATGCGGACCAGCCTCGCGGGCTCGACACCCGATCGGGGACGACCAGGGCCGGATGTGGACGAGGGGCTGCGGCCGGTCTGGTTGTGGACGAGCAGCCGCAGCCGGTCAGCCCATGGCGGCGAGGCGTCGGCACGCCTCGTGCAGCTTGTCCTGGTGCTTGCAGAAGGCGAAGCGCACCAGGCTCGCCGTCTCGTCGGGGGAGTCGCAGAAGACGGACACCGGGACGCCGACGACACCGACTCGCTCCGGCAGCTGCAGGCACCACTGCACCGCATCGGTGACGCCGAGCGGCGCGGCGTCGGCGACGACGAAATACGTGCCCTGCGGTACCGAGACCTCGAAGCCGGCTGCGGTGAGACCCTCGACGAGCAGGTCACGCCGCAGGGCGAGCGACGAGGTCAGCTCCTCGAGGATCCCCGGACCCAGCCGCAGCGCGTCGGCGACCGCGTGCTGCAGGGGAGAGGACGTGGCGAAGGTCAGGTACTGCTTGACGGTCGTCACCGCAGTGACCAGTCGCTCGGGCCCGCTGACCCAGCCGACCTTCCACCCGGTGACCGAGAAGGTCTTTCCCGCCGACCCGATCGTCAGCGTCCGCTCGGCCATGCCCGGGAGAGTAGCGATCGGTACGTGCACGGCGCCGTCGTAGGTCATGTGCTCGTAGACCTCGTCACTGACCACCCACGCGTCGTGCTCACGAGCGAGGTCGGCGATGACGGTGAGCTCCTCCCGGGTGAAGACCTTGCCGAGCGGGTTGTGCGGGGTGTTGAGCAGGACGATTTTCGTCCGCTCGGAGAACGCGGCGGCCAGACGCTCGCGGTCGAAGCCCGGACCCGGAAGGGTCAGTGGCACGCAGCGCTGCACGCCACCGGCGAGCGAGATCCCGGCGGCATAGCTGTCGTAGTACGGCTCGAAGGTCACGACCTCGTCGCCCGGCTCGAGGAGGGCCAGCAGTGCGCTCGCGATCGCCTCGGTCGCCCCCGAGGTCACCAGCACCTCGGTCCCGGGGTCGAGGTCGATGCCGTAGCGGTCGTGCTGGTGCTCTGCGATGGCGGAGCGAAGGGCGGGGACGCCCTGGCCGGGCGGGTACTGGTTGTACCCGGCGGCGATGGCGCGACGGGCTGCCTGGAGCACCTCCTCGGGCCCGTCCGTGTCCGGGAAGCCCTGGCCGAGATTCACCGCGTCGTGCTGGCGGGCCAGCGCCGACATCTTCGAGAAGACGGTCTCGGCGTAGGGGCGCATCCGGGCCACAAGAGGATCACTCATGGCCCCGACCCTAGGGCCCGCTCGGCCCGGCCCACGGACGAAGGGGCCACCGGACCTTCGACGGGGCGCGGGATTTCCTCCTTCGTCCTGCCGGGGCCTAAGATGGGTGGCACATCCAGTGTGTCTGGATGAATTCGCGTGTTCCTTCGCCGGGTGACGAGTTCCGACTCCGAATCCGGGGCGCACCACAGCAGTCCCGGTCCGCACGGACCGGGTGGGGTGGGTCGGGACACCAGGAGAGAACTGACAACCCACGACGAGAGGACTTCGGCATGGCCGTCGTCACCATGCGCCAGCTCCTGGAGAGCGGCGTCCACTTCGGGCACCAGACCCGCCGGTGGAACCCCAAGATGAAGCGCTTCATCATGACCGAGCGCAACGGCATCTACATCATCGACCTGCAGCAGTCGCTGACCTACATCAACGACGCCTACGAGTTCGTCAAGCAGACGGTCGCCCACGGCGGCACCATCCTGTTCGTCGGCACGAAGAAGCAGGCCCAGGAGCCGATCGCCGAGCAGGCGACGCGCGTCGGGATGCCCTACGTCAACCACCGCTGGCTCGGTGGCATGCTCACCAACTTCCAGACGATCTCCAAGCGACTCACCCGGCTGAAGGAGCTCCAGGAGCTCGACTTCGACACCGTCGCCGGCTCCGGCTACACGAAGAAGGAACTGCTCATCCTTCGTCGTGAGCACGACAAGCTGGAGAAGACCCTCGGCGGTATCCGCGACATGACCAAGGTCCCCTCCGCGGTCTGGATCGTCGACACCAAGAAGGAGCACCTGGCGGTCGACGAGGCCCAGAAGCTCGGCCTGCCGGTCATCGCCATCCTCGACACCAACTGCGACCCGGACGAGGTCCAGTACAAGATCCCCGGCAACGACGACGCGATCCGCTCGGTCACCCTGCTGACCCGGGTCGTCGCTGACGCGGTCGCCGACGGCCTCATGGCCCGTGGTGGCGGCAGCGCCACCCAGGGCGAGGCATCCGCCGAGCCGATGGCCGAGTGGGAGCGCGAGCTCCTCGCCGGTGAGGGCGAGACCGCCGCTGCGGTCGAGCAGGCGCCGGCTGCAGCTGTTCCCGATGCCGAGACCGAGGCAGCTGCCACCGAGGCCGCCGCCGAGGTGCCGGTCACCGACGCGCCCGCCGAGTCGGAGACCCCGGCGCAGACCGCGGCCTCCGACGAGACCGCGACGTCCCCGGAGTCCGCGCCCGCCACCCCGGCCGCGGACACCCCCGAGGCCTGAGCCACTCACCACTCGTCCATTCCTGAAGAAGGAGAACGGCACACACATGGCGAACTACACCGCCGCTGACATCAAGGACCTGCGCGAGCGCACCGGCGCGGGCATGCTCGACGTGAAGAAGGCCCTCGACGAGGCCGACGGCGACAAGACCAAGGCCATCGAGGGTCTGCGGATCAAGGGCCTGAAGGGCGTCACCAAGCGCGAGGGTCGCACCACCTCCAACGGGGTCGTGGTCGCCAAGGCCGAGGCCGGCGTGGGCACCCTCGTCGAGGTCCTGTGCGAGACCGACTTCGTCGCCAAGGCCGCCCCCTTCGGCGCCCTTGCCGACCAGGTCCTGGCCGCGGCCATCGAGTCCGGGGCCACGGACGCCGAGGGCCTGCTCGCGGCGACCGTGGACGGCAAGACCGTCCAGGATCTCCTCGACGAGGCCAACGCCACCATCGGTGAGAAGATCGAGGTCAAGCGGGTTGCCCGTGTCGAGGCTCCGAACGTCTCGGCCTACCTGCACAAGACCAGCCAGGACCTGCCTGCGCAGATCGGTGTCCTCATGGGTACCGAGGGTGGCGACGGCCAGGTCGGTCGCGACGTCGCGATGCACATCGCCGCGTTCAGCCCGAAGTTCCTCACCCGTGACGAGATCGACTCCGAGACGGTGGCCAACGAGCGCCGCATCGCCGAGGAGACCGCCAAGGAGGAGGGCAAGCCGGAGGCCGCGATGCCGAAGATCATCGAGGGTCGCGTCAACGGCTTCTTCAAGGAGAACGTGCTGCTCGACCAGCCGTTCGCCAAGGACACCAAGAAGTCCGTCGCCACCGTTCTCGAGGAGGCCGGTGCGAGCGCGACGCAGTTCGCTCGCTTCCGCGTCGGTTCCTGACCCGCGCAGCACCCCACGAAGGGGGCCACACCCGCTCGTCGGGCGTGGCCCCCTTCGTCATGGACCGGGTGTGCCGTGCTTCTCCTCGTAGATGGCACCCTCGCCGGCGATGTAGTTGGCGCATTTCTGCTCGTCCTGCACGCCGTCGGGAAACATCTGGTCCAGCGTCGGCTGGTCGATCAGCGCGCAGTGGCCGTCCGAGGGCGCCTGTGCCGGGGGAGGTGTTCCAGCCGGCTCCTGGGGCGTCGGCGCGGACGCCGGCTCATGAGTGATGATCAGGCCGCCCGCCTCGGTGCGGCAGGTCGAGGCCCGGCCCGGGGCCTGCGAGGAGGAGCTGTTGCAATTCCACTCGCCGATGTCGACGTATCCACCGCTGCCCTGGGGTGGGGACGGGGGATCCGTGTAGTAGCGGGTCAACAGGGCCACGGCGAAGGCGCAGTCGACGTCTGCGGCGATGATCTCGACGGTGACCAGATCCCCGATGGTCGTGGTGACCTGCCCGCAGCGCTGGGGGCCGACGGGAGCGGCTGGCGTCGTGGACGAGGCCGTGCTCGTGGTCGTGGTGCTCGTGGCCTCCACCGGCCGGGCCGTGCTCGTCGTCGGGGTGCTGCTCGTGCTGGTGGGCGAGGTCCGTGAGGAGGTCGTGCCCTGCGAGGTGCTGGCGGAGGAGGTGGAGTGTGACGTCGAGGAGGTCGCAGCGTCCGTCGAGCCGGCGGCGGCGCAACCGGAGAGCGCGAGGGCAGCGACGAGCAGCAGACCAATCGCCCCGCGACCCGGGTTCATTGGTGCCATGCCGACTCCTCGCCCGAGTGGATGTCCCGAAAGAATAGTGACCCCGATCTGCGTCGACAAGGGTCGTGCTCGGGTGGGTCTTCGAACGAAGCACACCTGTGGAAGGATCGGGCGCAGCCGTTTAGCCAGACTCAGGGAGCGCCCACGTGACAGACCAGACCACACCTACGGCCTATCGCAGGGTCCTGCTCAAGCTGTCCGGAGAGGCCTTCGGCGGAGGCAAGGTCGGCGTCGCCCCCGATGTCGTGCGCGGCATCGCCGAGCAGATCGCCACCGCCGTCAACAGCGGCGTCGAGGTGGCCATCGTCGTCGGCGGGGGCAATTTCTTCCGTGGGGCGCAGCTGCAGGAGCAGGGCATGGACCGCACGCGGGCGGACTACATGGGGATGCTCGGCACCGTCATGAACTGCTTGGCGCTGCAGGACTTCCTCGAGGACGCGGGGATCGACACCCGCGTGCAGACCGCCATCACCATGGGGCAGGTCGCCGAGGCCTACATCCCGCGTCGGGCGATCCGTCACCTCGAGAAGGGCCGCGTCGTCATCTTCGGTGCCGGCGCCGGCATGCCCTTCTTCTCCACCGACACGGTCAGCGCCCAGCGTGCCCTGGAGATCAAGTGCGACATCGTGCTGATGTCCAAGCACGGCGTGGACGGGGTCTACGACTCCGACCCTCGCCGCAACCCCGAAGCCAACAAGCTCGACGAGATCACCTACGAGCAGGCGCTGCAGCAGGACCTCAAGGTCGTCGACGCAGCCGCCTTCAGCCTGTGCCGTGAGAACGGCCTGCCGATGCTCGTCTTCGGCATGGACGGCGAGCGGAACATCACCCGCGCGCTGCTCGGCGAGCCGATGGGCACGCTCGTCACTTCCTGAGTGAGAGACTGACCCCTGGACCACCGGGACGCGCACGCCGCGCCCTGACGACGAAGGAGCTCAAGAGACATGATCGAGGAAGCCCTGCTGGAAGCAGAGGAGAAGATGGACAAGGCCGTGGAGGTCGCGAAGGAGAACTTCGCCGGCATCCGCACCGGACGGGTCAACCCCGGCCTGTTCAGCAAGGTGATGGTCGACTACTACGGTGCGCCGACCCCCTTGCAGCAGCTCGCCTCCTTCGCCAGCCCCGAGGCTCGCACCCTGCTCATCACGCCCTACGACCAGTCATCGCTGTCGGCGATCGAGGGGGCGCTGCGTGACTCCGACATGGGTGCCAACCCGAGCAACGACGGCACGGTCATCCGGATCACGATGCCGGAGCTGACCGCCGAGCGGCGCAAGGAGTACATCAAGCTCGCCCACGGGCAGGCGGAGGACGCCAAGGTGTCCATCCGCCACGTCCGCAGGCATGCCAAGGACACCATGGACAAGGCCGTCAAGGACGGCGACGTCGGTGAGGACGAGGGCAACCGCGGGGAGAAGGATCTCGACACGCTGACGAAGAAGTACACCGACAGCGTCGACACCCTGCTGAAGTCCAAGGAAGCCGAGCTGTCCGAGGTCTGATGTGACCCCACCCGACAACGCCACACGTCGCTCCGTGCGCGCGGGGGAGGCAGCGGCCGCCGGGCCCTCGAGCCGGGCCGGTCGCAACCTGCCGGTCGCCATCGGCACCGGGGTGCTCCTCGGGGCCATGGCCGCCGGGTCGCTGTTGGTCCACCCGGTGGCCTTCCTCGTCGTCATCTGCGTGGCCGCGGTCGTGGCCGTGTGGGAGATGCGTCAGGCCCTGTCCGAAGGGGGACTATTCGCCCCCTTCGTGCCGGTCGCCGTCGGCGCGGTGAGCCTGATCGTCGCCGGCTATCTGCGGGGGGCCGAGGCCCTGGTCTTCGCGGCGACCCTGACGGTCCTGGCGATCGTCATCTGGCGGGTCGCCGACGGGCTGACCGGGGCGGTGCGCGACATCGGCGCCGGTGCCCTCGTGCTGCTCTACCCGTGCTTCCTCATCGGCTTCGCGGCGCTGATGCTCGCCGAGCCGCAGGGGCGCTGGCGGATCTTCGTCTTCATCCTCATCACGGTCTTCTCCGACATCGGGGGCTACGCCGTGGGGGTGCTCTTCGGCAAGCACCCGATGGCGCCGAAGCTCTCCCCGAAGAAGTCCTGGGAGGGCATGGCCGGCTCCATCGTCACGTGCGCGATCGTCGGCGCCATCGCCGTGCCGCTGTGCCTCGACACCGGCCTGTGGTGGCAGGGCGCCCTGCTCGGTGCGCTGATCGCCCCCGTCGCGACGATCGGTGACCTCATCGAGTCCAGCCTCAAGCGCAACCTCGGGTTGAAGGACATGTCCAACATCCTCCCGGGCCACGGTGGCCTGATGGACCGCCTGGACTCGCTCGTCCTGGTGGTTCCGCTGGCGTGGTTCGCGCTGCGGCTCATCGCCCCGTACTGAGCCCAACGCCGAGCCTGAGACAATGGGCTCGATGACCGATCTGCCCCAGCCCTCGACGACGCGTCCGGTTCCCGGCCAGCTGACGATGAAAGCACCCCGGCGCGGCAAGCCGCCGCGCCACTTGGCCGACCTCGATCTTGCCGGGCGGGTCGAGCTGGCCAAGGAGCTGGGCCTGCCGGGCTTTCGGGCCAAGCAGCTCTCGACGCACTACTTCACCCACCACACGGACGACCCGGCGCAGATGAGCGACCTGCCCAAGGCCGGGCGTGAGGAGCTCGTCGCCGCGCTGTTGCCGCGGCTGCTCACCCCGGTGCACACGATCTCCGCTGACGAGGGCGCGACCCTGAAGTCGCTGTGGCGCCTGCACGACGGCGCGACGGTGGAGTCGGTGCTCATGCGCTACCGCCGTCGGGCCACCATCTGCATCTCCAGCCAGGCCGGCTGCGGCATGAACTGCCCCTTCTGCGCCACCGGCCAGGCGGGACTGACCCGCAACATGTCGGCGGCCGAGATCGTAGACCAGGTCGTCGCCGCCAATCGCATGCTCGCCGAGTCCGGCGACCTCACGGCGCCCGCCGACTCGGGCGCTGAGCTGGGCGATGAGGCCGGCGACGGGACGGACGAAGGGGGGAACCCCCCTTCGCGTGGCGGTCACCGGGTGACCAACGTCGTCTTCATGGGCATGGGCGAGGCCCTGGCCAACTACAAGTCCGCCATCGGCGCCATCCGCCGGATGGTCGACCCCTCGCCCGAGGGCCTGGGGATGAGCGCCCGGGGGATCACGATGTCCTCCGTCGGCCTGGTCACCGGCATCGACAAGCTCACCCAGGAGGGCATCCCGGTCACGCTCGCGCTGTCGCTGCACGCACCCGACGACGAGTTGCGCGACGAGCTGGTGCCGATCAACACCCGGTTCAAGGTGGACGAGGCGATCGACTCCGCCCACCGGTACTACCTGGCGACGGGACGACGGGTGAGCATCGAGTACGCGATGATCAAGGACATCAACGACCAAGCGTGGCGCGCGGACCTGCTCGCCAAGAAGCTGCTCGCCCGTGGCAAGGGCTGGGTGCACATCAACCCGATCCCGCTCAACCCGACGCCGGGCTCGAAGTGGACCGCCTCCCGCCCCGGCGTGGAGCAGCAGTTCGTCGAGCGCCTGCGCGCGGCCGGGATCCCGACGACCGTCCGCGACACGCGTGGCAGCGACATCGACGGGGCCTGCGGGCAGTTGGCGGCGACGAGCTCGTGAGCGTTCCCGTCCCGAGCGGCCTCGGCCGCGAGGCCGTGCTGACCCTCTCCGGCCCCGACCGGCGCGGCATCGTCCACGCGGTGACGGGGGCGATGGTCGGTCTCGACCTGAACATCATCGACAGCCAGCAGTTCGGTGATCCCTCGACGGGGGAGTTCCACCTGCGGATGCACCTCGGCGGGGACGAGCCGATCGATCCCCAGACGCTCGAGGCCGCTCGCGCCGGACTCGTCGAGCAGCTCGGTGCCGATGTCGACGTCCACGACCCGCACGAGCCGCACCGTTTGCTGATCATGGTCTCCAAGCAGGGGCACGTGCTCAACGACCTGCTCTTCCGGGTGCGCACCGGCCAGCTCAACGTCGTCGTGCCGGCCGTCGTGTCCAACCACGAGGACTTCCGCGAGGAGGTCGAGTGGCACGGCATCCCCTTCCACCACGTCCCGGTGACCAAGGAGACCAAGCCACAAGCCGAGGCCCGGCTGCGCGAGATCATCGCGGCCGAGCGCGTCGAGACCGTGGCGCTCGCCCGGTACATGCAGGTGCTCTCGCAGGAGATGTGCACCGACTTCCCGGGGCGGATCATCAACATCCACCACTCGCTGCTGCCCTCCTTCAAGGGCGCGCGTCCGTACAGCCAGGCGCACGACCGCGGCGTGAAGGTCATCGGCGCGACCGCGCACTACGTGACGGCAGACCTCGACGAGGGGCCGATCATCGAGCAGGACTTCCGCCGCGTCGACCACCGGATGAGCCCGGAGCAGCTCGCCCGCACCGGCCAGGAGCTGGAGGCGATGGCCTTCGCCCGGGCACTGCGCTGGCACGTCGAGCGCCGCGTCGTCCTCCGGGGACGCCGCACGATCGTCTTCGACTGACGTCGGAGCGGGTGGACGTCAACTCGCCGAGGAATCGTCGGCGAGTCCACCTCCATCCGGGCGGCGACAGGTCACGACGCATGGAGTCGGCCCAGGACGATCTCGGCGGCCTCCTCGGGCCTGTCGACGAGATGCAGGGCGTCGCCGAGCGGCCGGTCGGCTCCCAGCGCCTGCAGCGCCGGCCACACCGGCAGCGTCCGCGTCCAGTGCTCCCGCCCGACGAGCACCAGCGGCGGGAGCGGCTCGTCCTCGTCGGCGTAGTACAGGGGAGTGCTCGCCTGGAAGATCTCCTGGACCGTCCCGGCTGCTCCGGGCAGGACCACTAGGCCGCCGCTGCTCTGGGAGAGCAGGATGTCCTCACGCAGGGGGTTGGAGAAGTACTTGGCGATCCCGTTGCAGAAGACGTTGGGCGGCTCGTGGCCGTAGAACCACGTCGGGATGCCGATGCTGCGGATCCCCGAGTGGTCGACCCCGAGCCCGTCCCGCACCTGCATCGCGAGCACGGCCCAGTCCTCGATCGAGGGGGTGAAGCCCGGGACCGCGGACAGCTCGTCGAGTGCACCGGCCAGGGCCTCGGGCGACGGGGCGAGGGCGCCGAGGTTGGCCGCCTCCATCGCGCCGGGACCACCGCCGGTGAGCACGACCCGACCGGCCTGCGCGAGGGTGTGACCCAGCTCGGCGGCGTCGGCATAGGCGCCGGAGCCACGGGTGAGGGCGTGACCTCCCATGACCCCGACCACGTCGCGACCGTGCAGGGCCTCGACGAGCGCGTCCTGCATGGCGTCGTCGTGCAGGGCGCGCAGGAGCGTGGCGTAGGCGTCGTGCTGGGTGCGCTTGTCGCGGCTCCAGGTGTAGGCGTGGGCGTCCGCCGTCGCGGCGTACCCGCTCTCGGTCAGCCCCCGGTAGAGCTCGAAGGGGGAGTACAGCCGCGCGCGGAAGGGATCGACCGGGCAGGCCGGGTCCCGGGGGATGAGCACCGCACCCCGGGCGACCAGGCTGCGGGCGAGCTCCTCGGGGACCTCGCCGCCCAGGACGACCAGGCCGCGCACGTCCGCCTGCGAGAGGTGCTCGGCGTGTGGGGCCAGGTCGAGGCCCTGCACCCGCCATCCACCCAGGGGTGCTTCCTGCTCGGCCAGCGTCCGCAAGGTTTCGGCGTCGTGGACCTCCCGGTAGGCCGGGTGCCGCCGGCCGGGATGGGTCGGGTCGTGCGCGGGATGGGTGCGCGTCTCCCTGTTGCTCATCTGCCCAACCTAGCCATCGCTCCCTTCGACCCGCCGTCTCCCGGCAGTGGGTCGATGTATTCCCGCGCACCAGGGCGCGCAGGATTACATCGACCGGGCGGGCGAAGGGGGAGGGCGAAGAGGCTCAGATGTGCTTGCTGGCCTCCGAGAGCACCGAGCGCAGCCGCTGCTCGATGTCGTCGAACTCGGCCGGCCCGATGGTCAGCGGCGGCGCGAGCTGGATGACCGGGTCCCCGCGGTCGTCGGCACGGCAGTACAGGCCGGCGTCGAAGAGCCCCTTGTCGATGTGCCCACGCAGCAGCGACTCGGCCTCCGCGTCGGTGAAGGTCTCCCGGGTCACCTTGTCCTTGACCAGCTCGATCCCGTAGAAGTACCCCTCGCCGCGCACGTCGCCGACGATCGGCAGGTCGAGCAGCTTCTCCAGGGTCCTGCGGAAGGCCGGTGCGTTCTCCTTCACGTGGTCGTTGAGACCCTCGCGCTCGAAGATGTCCAGGTTGGCCAGGCCGACCGCGGCGCTGACCGGGTGGCCACCGAAGGTGTAGCCGTGCAGGAAGGTGTTGGTGCCCTTCTTGTACGGCTCGAAGAGCCGGTCGCTGGCGATCATCGCGCCGAGCGGGGAGTAGCCGGAGGTCATCCCCTTCGCGCAGGTGATGATGTCGGGAGTGAAGCCGAAATCGGTCGAGGCGAACATCGACCCGATCCGGCCGAAAGCGCAGATGACCTCGTCGGCGACGAGCAGCACGTCGTACTCGTCGCAGATCTCGCGCACGCGCTCGAAGTAGCCGGGGGGCGGCGGGAAGCAGCCGCCCGCGTTCTGCACCGGCTCGAGGAAGACCGCAGCAACGGTGTCGGGGCCCTCGAACTCGATGGCCTCGGCGATGCGGTCGGCGGCCCACCGGCCGAAGGCCTTCGGGTCCTCGCGCAGCTCCTCGGCCGCCCGGTAGATGTTGGTGTTGGGCACCTTGTGCGCACCGGGCACGAGCGGCTCGAAGTCGGCCTTCAGCGGCGGCAGACCCGTGATGGACAGCGCGCCCTGCGGGGTGCCGTGGTACGCGACGGCGCGGGAGATGACCTTGTGCTTGTGCGGCTTGCCGGTGAGCTTGAAGTACTGCTTGGCCAGCTTCCACGCGGACTCCACGGCCTCGCCGCCACCGCTGGTGAAGAAGACGCGGTTGAGGTCGCCGGGGGCCCCGACGGCCAGTCGCTCGGCCAGCTCGATGGCGGCCGGGTGGGCGAAGGACCACAGCGGGAAGAAGGCGAGCTGCTCGGCCTGCTTGGCGGCGGCCTCGGCCAGCTCCGTCCGGCCGTGGCCGACCTGGACGACGAAGAGCCCGGACAGCCCGTCGATGTACTCCTTGCCGGTGTCGTCCCAGATCGTGTGGCCCTCACCACGGACGATGGTCGGGATGTGGCTGCCGTCCTCGAAGTCACCGTGGCGCGTGAAGTGCATCCACAGGTGGTCGCGGGCGGCGTCCTGCATGCTGGTGCCGAGGCTGGTCGTGGACGGGTTGCTCATCTGGTCCCCCAGTTGTAGTGCTGCTTGTTGAGTTTGAGGTACATGAAGGTCTCGGTGGAGCGCACGCCCGGCAGGCGGCGGATCCGGTCGTTGATCAGGGTCAGCAGGTGCTCGTCGTCCTCGCAGACGACCTCGGCCAGCAGGTCGAAGCTGCCCGCCGTGGTCACGACGTAGGAGACCTCGTCCATCGCGGCCAGGGCGTCTCCGACGGGGGAGAGGTCCCCCTCGACGCTCAGCCCGATCATCGCCTGCCGCGTGAAGCCGACCTGGAGCGGATCGGTGACGGCGACGATCTGCATGAAGCCGGTGTCGACGAGTCGCTGTACCCGTTGCCGGACGGCAGCCTCGGAGAGGTCGACCGCCCGGGCGATCTCCGCATAGGCGCGCCGGCCGTCCTGCTGCAGGTGCTCGATGATCTGCTTGCTCACCCCGTCGAGCTTCACACGGCTGGCCATGGAGCCATCATGCTCTTCGGTACCCGTTGAATGCAAGCCTTTGCACTGCGGTATCCGTCGATCGGCTGCGTTTCCATGTCCGGTATCCGTCGAAATCAGTCTCCATCCAGTACGTGACACGAACGGTGGGGCGGGGATATGGTGCGAATCACATCATCGACGTGCCCACCGGCCCCAACCCACAAGGAGTGGCCCCCGTGACCGACACCACCCAGGACATCCGCACACTGCGCAACTTCGTCGGGGGTGACTACGTCGAGTCCCTCGCGGACGAGCACTTCGAGCTCGTCGACCCGTCGACGGGCAAGGCCGTGGGCTCGTCCCCGGCCAGCACCGCCGGAGACGTCGACCGTGCCTATGCGGCGGCCTCGACGGCGTTCGGGACCTGGGGGGCGACGACGCCGGCGGAGCGACAGATGGCTCTGCTGAAGTTCGCGGACGCCCTCGAGGCCCGTTCCGGGGAGCTGGCGCGTCTCGAGGCGAAGAACACCGGCAAGCCCGTCGCGCTGACCCTCAGCGAGGACATGCCGATGATGCTCGACCACCTGCGGTTCTTCGCCGGTGCCGCCCGGGTGCTCGAGGGCAAGTCGGCCGGCGAGTACATGAAGGGATTCGAGAGCTGGGTGCGTCGTGAGCCGATCGGCGTCGTCGGTCAGGTCACGCCGTGGAACTACCCGATGATGATGGCCATCTGGAAGATCGCCCCCGCTCTGGCGGCCGGAAACACCATCGTCCTCAAGCCGAGCGACACCACTCCGGAGGCGACCCTGCTCCTGGCCGAGATCGCCAGTGAGTTCCTCCCGGAGGGCACCTTCAACGTCGTCGCCGGCAACCGCGACACCGGGCGCCTGGTCGTCGAGCACGCGAGCCCCCAGCTCGTGGCGATCACCGGATCGATCCGGGCCGGGATCGAGGTCGCCGCCTCGGCGGCGAAGGACCTCAAGCGGGCCCATCTCGAGCTCGGTGGCAAGGCGCCCGTCGTGGTCTTCGACGACGCCGACATCGAGGCGGCCGTGAACGGCATCGGCGAGGCGGGCTACTTCAACGCCGGCCAGGACTGCACCTCGGCCACGCGGGTGCTGGCTGCCCCGGGCATCCACGACGACTTCGTGGCAGCCCTGTCCGAGTACGCGCGCAACGAGGCGAAGGTCGGCTTCCCGGACGACGAGGACGCGCTGCTGGGTCCGGTCAACAACTCCAACCAGCTGGCCACGGTCACCGGCTTCCTCGAGCGCCTCCCGGACCACGCGAACCTGGCCGTCGGTGGCACCCGCCTGGAGGAGATGGGGGATGGTTTCTACCTCTCACCCGCCGTCGTCTCCGGCCTGCAGCAGGACGACGAGGCGATCCAGAACGAGATCTTCGGCCCGGTCATCACGGTGCAGAAGTTCTCCGACGAGGACCAGGCCGCTGCCTGGGCCAACGGCGTCGACTACGGCCTCGCCTCCAGCGTCTGGACGAAGGACTTCGGCCGCGCGATGCGGATGAGTCGTCGTCTGGACTTCGGGTGCGTGTGGATCAACTGCCACATCCCGCTCGTCGCCGAGATGCCGCACGGTGGCTTCAAGAAGTCCGGCCACGGCAAGGACCTGTCGATGTACGGCTTCGAGGAGTACACGCGCATCAAGCACGTGATGGCCAGCCTCGACTCTTGAGGTGGCTGCCCTCGCGGTCCTGAGCCCCGTTCCTTCCCTCCCGGGGAGGCGGGGCTCAGCCCTTGCCGGTCGTCTGCAGCTCCCGCACCCGGGCGTGGCGCACGTGCTCCCGCAGGGCGAAGGGGGTCGCCCGCCGGCCGGGCCATGGGCTGACCGGGCCGGGGCGAGCCGACATGGTCCGCACCGCCACCGGTCGCAGCGGGGGCAGGTCGTTGGCGCTCTGGCTCACCGTGGGGAGCGTGGCCAGGGCCGGGACGGGTGACGGCTGCGCTGGCGGCGACGCCGTGCTCGCAGCGCTCGGGACGGCCGCACCGGAGGTGCGCGACGGCGCCGGGGCCAGTGCCGGCAGAGCCGGAACGGCGGTGCGCACGGCCGGTGGCTGCCACCCGAGGACCGGCGTGCCGGCCGCGATCCGACGGTCGACGTCGACGATGATCCGCAGCATCAGAGCGCCGGCGAGCATCCCGGCGAGCAGGTCGGTGGGCCAGTGGAAGCCGAGGTAGAAGGCCACGACGATGGACTGGGCGGTGATCAGGCCGACCAGGAAGGCCAGGGGCTTGCGGAGACGCATGTCCGGGTTGGCGTACGTGCGCAGCAGGTACGCGGCGGCGCCGTAGAAGAGGATCGCCTCGGCAGCGTGGCCCGAGGGGTAGGCGATGCCGTACCACCCGTGGGCGAAGACGCCTCCTTCCCAGAAGTGGCCGGCGCCGGCCGCGGGTGAGGTGCGTTGGAGCAGGATCTTCATCCCACCGACACCGACGTAGAAGGCGACCTCGGCCGCGACGACGATGGCCAGCGGGTGCCAGGTGCGGTACTTGCGCGCCAGCACGACGGCGATGACGAGCAGCACGGGCAGGCACACCGCCTGGCCGGCGACCGCGTTGGGGACGGAGTCGAGGAAACCGAACCAGTTCGGGGTGTACCTCTTGGCCCAGTAGCCCTGCAGCGCGGCGTCGAGGGACCGCAGTGGTCCGGCTGCGAGGACGGTCAACAGGACCAGCGCGCCGGCCAGAGCCGGGGCACTCGTCCAGCGCAGCGATCTCGAGGTCACCCTGCAGGTGTAGTTGATTTTCCTGACAACTTCCTGTGCAACACGCCTTCGGTGAGGGAGTTCACACGCTGTCCGCACCGCTCATCGCGGCTGGGCGAGCTCCTCGCGGACAGCCTGCGCGAACGCCTCGACATCGGCCTCGGTGGTGTCCCAGGCGCACATCCAACGCACCTGACCGGTGATCTCGTCCCAGAAGTAGAAGCGGAAGCGCTCCATCAGCCGCTCGCTGGCCAGCCGCGGCAGGATCGGGAAGACCGCGTTGGCCTCGACCTTCGTGACCAGGCGCACGCCGTCGATGTCGGCGACCGCCTCGGACAGTCGGCGGGCCATCGCATTGGCGTGCTCGGCGTTGCGGCGCCACAGGTCACCCTCGAAGAGCGCGAGCAGCTGGGCCGAGACGAAGCGCATCTTGCTGGCCAGCTGCATCGACTGCTTGCGCAGGTAGGTCAGGCCGGCAACCCGCTCGGGCGAGAGCACGACGACCGCCTCGGCGAGCATCGCGCCGCCCTTCGTCCCGCCGAGGGAGAGCAGGTCGACACCGACGTCGCCGGTCAGCTCGCGCAGTCCGACGCCCTGCGCCGCGGCGGCATTGGCCAGACGCGACCCGTCGAGGTGCAGCACCCAGCCGCGCTCGTGCACGAGGTCGGCGATCGCGCGGATCTCCTCGGGGGAGTAGACCGTGCCGACCTCGGTGGAGTTGGTGATCGACACGACACCGATCTGGGCGAAGTGCTCGTCCCCCTCGCGGGCCGGGTAGTCCTCGATGAGCTCGGGAGTGAGCTTGCCGTCCGGCGTGTCGATGACGTTGACCTTCAACCCACCGATCCGCTCCGGGGCCGCGGCCTCGTCGGCGTGGATGTGCGCGCTGCTCGTGGTGAGCACGGAGGCCCAGCGCGGGGTCGCCGCCTGGAGGGCCAGCACGTTGGCGCCGGTGCCGTTGAAGACCGGGAAGACCTCGACCGTGCGACCGAAGACGTCGCAGAGCACCTCCCTCAGGTGCGCGGTGTAGACGTCCTCGCCGTAGGCGACCTGGTGGCCGCCGTTCGCCGCGACGATCGCTGCGAGCACCTCGGGGTGGACCCCGGCGTAGTTGTCGCTGGCGAAGCCGCGCTCGGCCGGGTCGTGGAGAGGATCGAAGGGGGTCTGCTCGGTCGTCGTCGTGGCGGTGCTGTTGGTGGTCACGCCGACATCCTCACACTCTCGTCGGCGCGGGCCTCGTCGGCCCTGGGGTCGCGGGTGCCGGTGAGACCGCGGGTGGACTCGATGACCGGGCCGACCTTCTTGCGCAGCGCCTCGAAGAAGACGTTGAGCGGGAACTCGTCCGGCAGGACGGCGTCGTTCAGGCCCTTGCGGGGACCATCGAGCGGGAGGCCGTCCGCCCCCTTCGCCCAGACCGAGCCCGGGTGCGGCGCGACATAGCCGGAGATGAACTCGTGGGCCGCCATCCAGTGGCCCACCTTGGACCGGTCGATGCCGTCCCGGTAGAGCCGCTCGATCTCGTCCGAGAGCGCGACCACCGTCTCCGGCACCCGGGCCCAGTCGAAGGTCAGCTTGTTGTCCGTCCAGCGCAGGGCGTCGTGCTTGTGCAGCCACGCGAAGAGCAGCTGACCGCCCAGGCCGTCGTAGTTGCGGTGGCGCTCGCCGGTGATCGGGAACCGGAAGCCGCGGTCGAAGATGATCGCCAGCTGCACGACGCGGGCGAAGGGGTGGCCCTCCTGCGCGAGGTCGACGCACTGGCGGAAGGTGTTGAGGTCGCAGCGCAGCTCCTCGAGCGCGTACATCCAGTACGGCATCCGCTGCTTGATCATGAAGGGGTCGAAGGGCAGGTCGCCGTGGCTGTGGGTGCGGTCGTGCATGAGGTCCCACATGGCGAACGCCGACTGGGCCACCTCCTGCGAGCTGACGAGTCGTTCGCCCTCCGGTGGCAGGTCGAGGGAGAGGGTCTGCGCGGTCGCCTCGGTGATCCGGCGGAAGCGCGCAGCCTCGCGGTCGGAGAAGATCGCGCCCCAGTGGAAGGTCGGCACCTCGCGCACGCAGACCGTCTCGGGGAAGAGCACCGCGGAGTTGGTGTCGTAGCCGGGGGTGTGGTCGAGGAACTGCACCGACAGGAACATCGGGTTGTCGAAGCGGCCCTCGACGTCGGCGAGCCAGTCCGGCCAGAAGGTGCTCAGCAGCACGGCCTCGAAGACGCGGTCCGGGTTGCCGTTCTGCGTGTACATCGGGAAGAGGACGAGGTGCTCGGCCCCGTCCACGCGGTGCTGCTCGGGACGGAAGGCCTGCAGGCTGTCGAGGAAGTCCGGCACACCGAAGCCGTCGTCGACCCAGCGCTGCAGGTCGCCCGGCAGGGCGGCGAGGTACGCGCCGTCGTGCGGGAAGTGCGGCGCGAGCTCCTCGACCCGGGCGACCATCTGCGCCACGAGCGCGGCGGCGCGCTCCCGGTCGGCCTCCGGCTGCAGCGAGCCGTCGGGCGCCTGCAGCAGGCGCAGCTCCTCGACGGCGGCCTTCAGGGCCAGCCAGGCCGGGGAGGTGGCGACCGGGTGGGACCGGGCGGTATCGCTCGCGGTGGGCGTGCTCGAGTTGCCGGCCCAGGTGACCAGGTTGACCCAGAACTCCTCGTGATCGAGCTCGCCGATCGAGTCGTCCCCGACGATGTCCGAGTCGGCGAGGACGACGACGCGGCCACGGCCGTGCTCGAGCGTCACCGCGAGCGGCTCGTCGGCCGGGTGCGCGCTCGCGGAGGTGCGGGCCAGCACGTGGGCGTCCGCGGCGGTGGCGACGTCGAGGGTTCCAGCGCGGTAGAAGCACAGGTCGGCGATCCCCGCGAGGACGCCCTGCCCGGGGGTCTGCGCGATGTCGGCACGCACCCAGGTGGCGTTGCCGTGGTGGCGCCGGCCACCGTCGGGGGACTCGTGCACGAGGGTGGAGGTGATCTGCACACCGAAGGGGGCGAGCAGTTCACCCAGGTTGTTGCCGTGGGTGTCCTGGTCGCACTCGGCGAGGACGACCAGGCCGCCCCCCTTCGCCACGTGGTCGACGACGGCATCGATCTCGGCCGCGGTGAGGACCGGAGGCAGGTCGCCGGTCACGCGCTCGCTCGCCGCGGCGGCGAGGTGCGGGATGACCAGGACGTCGACACCCTCGAGGGCGCCGGGGGTCAGCTCGCCGTCGGTGTGGGGGTCGACCCGGGTGCCGCGCTCGCGCAGGAGGGCGGCGGAGCGGGCGAGGCTGGCGTCACCCTGGTTGGCCGGGTTCATCTCCGCAGCGAGGTCGGCATCGAGCGACCACGCGCTGGAGTGCACCTGGTCGACGAGCACACGGGCGAAGGGGGTCATGACAGCCTCCGGGGTCGAGACGGGAAGTTCATCTGATTAAGGTTCTCAAAACCGAATGAATTACGCCAGTTGACGCCTACAGATGATGAATGTCCTTTGGGTGCCGATGGGTGGCGCGTCCGGCGCTCCGCGCGTGGATAGGCTGCCCGCATGCCTGTCGTGACGCAGAAGTCCGCCCTCGAGTACGCCCCGACCCACCTGCACATCGGTGGAGCCTGGCGAGACGCGGGGGAGGGGGAGACCCTCGCCGTGCACGACCCGGCGACGGGACGGGTGCTGGCGCAGGTGGCCGACGCCACCGTCGCCGACGGGCGCGCGGCCCTGGACGCGGCCGTTGCCGCGCAGGCGGACTGGGCCGCGACCGACCCGCGCGAGCGCTCCGAGATCCTGCGACGTGCGTTCGAGATGCTCACCGAGCGGGCCGACACCTTCGCCATGCTCATGACCCTGGAGATGGGCAAGACGCTCGCCGAGTCGCGCGGCGAGGTCACCTACGGCGCGGAGTTCTTCCGGTGGTTCGCCGAGGAGGCCGTGCGGATCCACGGGCGCTACTCGCTCGCCCCTTCGGGCGGGACCCGGCTGATGACCATGCAGCAGCCGGTCGGGCCCGTCTTCGCGATCACCCCGTGGAACTTCCCACTGGCGATGGGTACCCGCAAGATCGGTCCGGCGATCGCGGCCGGGTGCACCACGGTCATCAAGCCCGCCGCCGAGACGCCGCTGACGACGCTCGCCCTGGCCGGGCTCCTGCAGGAGGCCGGGCTGCCGGCCGGTGTCCTCAACGTGATCACCACGAGCCGCTCCGGCGAGGTCAGCGAGCCGATCATCCGCGACCCGCGCCTGCGCAAGCTGACCTTCACCGGCTCCACGCCGGTGGGCCAGGCACTCGTGCGCCAGTCCTCCGAGCAGCTGCTGCGCACGTCGATGGAGCTCGGCGGCAACGCCCCCTTCCTCGTCTTCGAGGACGCCGACCTCGACCGCGCCGTGGACGGCGCGATGCTGGCGAAGATGCGCAACATCGGCGAGGCCTGCACCGCCGCCAACCGTTTCCTCGTCCACGAGTCGCTGGCGCACGAGTTCGCCACCCGACTGGCGAAGCGGATGGGGGAGCTGAGAGTCGGCAAGGGGACGGCGAAGGGGGTCGACGTCGGCCCCCTGATCACCCAGGCGGCCCGCGCCAGGGTCGTCGACCTCGTCGAGGACGCCGTCGACGGCGGCGCGAAGGTCCTCACCGGCGGCGAGGTGCCCAGCGGCAAGGGCTGGTTCTACCCGCCGACGGTCCTGGCCGATGTGCCGGCGAGCGCTCGGTTGCTGACGGAGGAGATCTTCGGGCCGGTCGCCCCGATCACCACCTTCCGCACCGACGAGGAGGCGATCGCTCTGGCCAACTCCACCGAGTACGGACTCGTGGCCTACCTCTACACCGAACAGACCGCGCGCACGATTCGAGTGGCCGAGGCGCTCGAGTTCGGCATGGTCGGTGTCAACCAGGGCGTCGTGTCCAACCCGGCCGCACCCTTCGGCGGGGTCAAGCACTCCGGCTTCGGTCGTGAGGGAGGCTTCGAGGGGATCGAGGAGTACCTCGAGACCAAGTACGTCGGGCTGGCGCTCTGATGGACCGGCGATGGCGCTTGCGGATCCGACTCGCCGGTGCCGTGCTCCTGCTGCTTGCCGCAGCGTGGATCATCCTGTCCGGGGGCGACCCGCGGGAGATGAGGATCCCGGGGTCACCCGACGACAGGTCGAGCACCTCGTCCACCCACGGCGGCGCGACGCCGGACTCGGGGCTGGAGACCATCCCCGCGTCGCAGCTGCCGCCCCAGGGCCGCGAGACCCTGGGGCTGATCCACGACGGTGGTCCCTTCCCCCACGACCGGGACGGCATCACCTTCGGCAACCGCGAGGGCATCCTGCCGCAGCAGCAGGACGGGTACTACAGCGAGTACACCGTGCCGACCCCGGGCCTGGACCACCGCGGTGCCAGGCGCATCGTCTGTGGGCAGGCTATGGACTGCTTCTACACGCAGGACCACTACGCGAGCTTCGCGCAGATCGAGGAGGGCCAGTGATCCACATCGAGGCCGCCGGGGTGGACGGGCTGCTCGCCCGGGCCGCCGCCGGGACCGACCACGTCCACGTCGTCGACGGTGGCAGCGACCGCTGCGAGATCTACGACCGCTTCGTCGAGGCACTCGCCCTGCCGGACCACTTCGGTCACAACCTCGACGCACTGATGGACTCCCTGCGCGACGTCGCCGATCGGCACGAGGCGCCGTGGACGCTCGTGTGGCGGCCCGGGAGCCCTCCTCCCGGCGCCGAGGGGACCCCCACCGACGAGGGGGTCCTCGGCGTGCTCGCCTCGTTGGAGCGGGAGTACCGGGACCTCAGCGTCGTCGTCGCCGACCGCTGAGCGTGGCTTCGAGGCGTCGGCCGCAGGCGGCCTCGCACCTCAACCACCGGTGGCTGAGGTGCGACGAAGGAGCCTCGAAGCCAGTTCGCGCCTCGACCATCGCGGGGTCACGTCAGTTTCGACAGCCGGCCGCGAGGGCGAAGCCGACGACGGTCGCCAGGCCGGCGAGGGAGCCGGCCTTGTGCTGGGCCTCCGGAATCATCTCGTCGACGAGCATGACGAACAGGGCGCCCGCGGCAAAGCGCGCCCCACAGGAGCGCCAGACCCACCCCGGACTCCCTTCGACGTCGCCGCGCCGGCCACTCCTTGTCATGATGGCCCCGTGACGACTCCCACCGATACCCGGATCACCCTTTCGCGCATCATGACCAATGCCGAGGCCAACCTCCTGGGCACCGTTCACGGCGGCAACATCATGAAGATGGTCGACGACACGGCCGGCGTCGCGGCCAACCGCTTCGCGCATGGCCCGGCGGTCACCGCCGCGATGGACGAGATGGCCTTCCACAACCCCGTCCGGGTCGGTGACGTCCTCCACGTCAGCGCCCAGGTCAACTGGGCCGGCCGCACCTCGCTGGAGGTCGGCGTGCGCGCCGAGGTCGACCGCTGGGACGCGGTGACCGAGCGGGTCCACGTCGCCAGTGCCTACCTGGTCTTCGTGGCCGTCGACGACGAAGGGAGCGTGCGCGAGGTAGGCGAGCTGGTCACCTCCACCACGCAGGAGGCCCGCCGCTTCCGTGAGGCCCAGATCCGCCGGGCGAGCCGGCTGGCCCGCCGCGAGGCGATCCGCTCCAGCCGCGAGGACGAGAGCGCGTGAGCAGCAGCGACCGCACCCGGGTCACCCTGCTGGGCTCGACCGGATCGATCGGCACCCAGGGCCTGCAGGTCATCTCCGCCCACCCCGACCGATTCGAGGTCGCCGCGATCGCCGGCGGGTCCAACCTGCGCCTGCTCGCCCAGCAGGCGGCGCGCTACACCCCGCCGCTCGTCGCCGCGGCGGCCGGCACGGTGGCGGAGCTGACCGAGGCGATCGCCGCTGCCGTCCACGACGCCGGGGGGAGCAGCGACTACGGACCCGAGGTCCTCGTCGGTCCGGACGCGGCGACCCAGGTCGCCGGGCGATCGAGCGACGTCGTCCTCAACGGCATCACCGGCGCCATCGGCCTGCGACCGACGTTGGCGGCGCTGCGGACCGGGGCACGCCTGGCCCTGGCCAACAAGGAGTCGCTGATCATCGGCGGCCCGATCGTCGCGGCGGCCGCTGCTCCCGGCCAGATCGTGCCCGTCGACTCCGAGCACTCGGCCATCGCCCAGGCGCTGCGCTCGGGGGCGCGGGAGGAGGTGCGCAAGCTGATCGTGACCGCCAGCGGCGGTCCCTTCCGTGGGCTGCCGCGAGACGAGCTGCGCGAGGTCACCCCGGAAGCGGCCCTGGTGCACCCGAACTTCGCCATGGGGCGGGTGATCACGACCAACAGCGCCACGCTGGTGAACAAGGGGTTGGAGCTGATCGAGGCGCACCTGCTCTTCGACGTGCCGATGGACCGCATCGAGGCGGTGGTGCACCCGCAGCAGATCATCCACTCGATGGTCGAGTTCCACGATGGGGCCGTCGTCGCCCAGCTGGGTCTGCCGACGATGCTCGCGCCGATCGCCCTGGGGCTGTCCTGGCCCGATCGGCTCACCGACGTGGAGGTCCCCGTCGACTGGACCAAGGCCGCCGACTGGCGCTTCGAGTCCCTCGACGACGAGGCATTCCCTGCCGTGCGGCTGGCCCAGCAGGTCGGCCGGGCCGGCGGCACGCATCCGGCCGTGTACAACGCGGCCAACGAGATCGGGGTCGACGCCTTCCACGAGGGTGCCTGCGGCTTCCTCGACATCGTCGACACCATCAGCGAGGTCGTCTCGCGGCACGAGAGCGCCGACTTCGACGCACACACCGTCGAGGGCGTCCTGGCTGCGGACAGGTGGGCCCGGGCCGAGGCCGCTGCGATCCTCGGGGGCTGACCGACCCTTCGCCCGGACCCCCGGCCCGCGCGGGTTCTGGCGCCGACGGGCGTCGACGTGCGTGAGAGAATGGGCGCATGCTCTATGTCCTCGGGGTCGTCCTCGCCTTCGTCGGGATCGCACTGTCGATCGCGCTGCACGAGGTCGGTCACCTGGTGCCGGCCAAGAAGTTCGGCGTGCGCGTGCCCCAGTACATGGTCGGCTTCGGGCCGACGGTCTGGTCGCGCACCCGCGGCGAGACCGAGTACGGCGTCAAGGCGGTGCCGCTCGGCGGCTACATCCGGATGATCGGCATGTTCCCGCCGGCCAAGGGCCAGGACCCGACGATGACCCGGGCCTCGAGCACGGGACGCTTCAGCCAGCTCGCCGACGAGGCCCGCCAGCAGAGCCTGGAGGAGATCCGTCCCGGCGACGACGGCCGGATGTTCTACCAGCTGCCCGTGTGGAAGCGGATCGTCATCATGATGGGTGGCCCCACGGTCAACCTCCTGATCGCGCTCGTCCTCCTCACCGGGATCTTCACCCTCCACGGAGTGGCCGTCACGACGCCGAAGATCTCCTCGGTGAGCCAGTGCGTGGACATCTCACAGGCGGGCCAGCAGGCACGCTCCGAGTGCACCCCGGACATGCCGCTGGCGCCGGCGAACAAGGCCGGACTGAAACCCGGCGACACGATCACCGCGATCAACGGCACCTCCGTGACGACGTGGGACGACGTGCGCCTGGCGATCCGCGACAACCTCGGTGCGCCGTTGACCCTGACCGTCACCCGGGACGGCGACCCGGTGACCCTGCAGGCCGACCCGATCGTCCTCGACCTGCCCGTGTACGACGACAACGGCAACCTCCAGCACGACGGCAGCGGTGCAGTCATCACCGAGCGGGCCGGCTTCCTCGGGGCCAGCGGTAGCCGGGAGATGCAGGAGCAGCCGATCACGGCGGTCCCCGGCCTCTTCTGGGACCAGGTGGAGCAGACCTACGGACTGCTGGTGAAGATCCCGCAGAAGCTCGTCGGGGTCGCCGATGCGGCCTTCGGCAGCGCCGAGCGCGACCCCAACGGACCGATGTCGGTCGTCGGCGTGGGCCGGATCGCCGGCGAGGTCGCCAGCTCCGACGCCTTCGGGGACACCCTGGACAAGGCCGTGCTGCTGGTCTCGCTGCTCGCGTCGCTCAACCTCGTGCTCTTCGCCTTCAACACCATCCCGCTGCTGCCGCTGGATGGTGGACACGTCGCCGGTGCCCTGTGGGAGGCCCTGAAGAAGGGCTGGGCCCGCGTGCGTGGCCGCCCCGACCCCGGGCCCGTCGACGTCGCCAAGGCACTGCCCCTGGCCTACGGCGTCGCGCTCGCCTTCATCGCCATGACCGTGCTGCTCGTGTACGCCGACTTCGTCAAGCCGATCCGCCTGACCTGAGGCACCCAGCGGAGATCCAGACGATGGGACGCATAATGGGGGTATGAGTGTCTCCCTCGGAATGCCGAAGGCCCCCGCACCGGTGCTCGCACCGCGTCGTCCGACCCGCCAGATCAAGGTGGGGTCCGTGGGGGTCGGCAGCGACAGTCCGGTCTCCGTGCAGTCGATGACGACGACGGTCACCTCGGACATCAACTCGACCCTGCAGCAGATCGCCGAGCTGACGGCGGCCGGCTGCGACATCGTGCGGGTGGCCTGCCCGACGCAGGACGACGCCGACGCACTGCCGGCGATCGCCGCCAAATCGCAGATCCCCGTCATCGCCGACATCCACTTCCAGCCGAAGTACGTCTACGCGGCCATCGAGGCCGGGTGTGCCGCTGTGCGCGTCAACCCGGGCAACATCCGCAAGTTCGACGACCAGGTCAAGCAGATCGCCCGGGCCGCCAAGGACCACGGCACCTCGATCCGCATCGGCGTCAACGCCGGCAGCCTCGACAAGCGACTGCTGGAGAAGTACGGCAAGGCCACCCCCGAGGCGCTGGTGGAGTCCGCCGTGTGGGAGGCCTCGCTCTTCGAGGAGCACGACTTCCACGACTTCAAGATCTCCGTCAAGCACAACGACCCGGTGACGATGGTGCGCGCCTACGAGCTGCTCGCCGAGGCCGGCGACTGGCCGCTGCACCTGGGCGTCACCGAGGCGGGGCCCGCCTTCCAGGGCACGATCAAGTCCGCCACGGCCTTCGGTGCGCTGCTCTCGCGCGGCATCGGTGACACCATCCGCGTCTCCCTCTCGGCCCCGCCCGTGGAGGAGATCAAGGTCGGCACCCAGATCCTGCAGAGCCTGGGCCTGCGTCCGCGCAAGCTCGAGATCGTCTCCTGCCCCAGCTGCGGCCGTGCGCAGGTCGACGTCTACGAGCTGGCCGACAAGGTCACCGCCGGTCTGGAGGGCATGACCGTCCCGCTGCGCGTCGCCGTCATGGGCTGCGTCGTCAACGGTCCGGGAGAGGCCCGCGAGGCCGACCTCGGCGTGGCGTCCGGCAACGGCAAGGGCCAGATCTTCGTCAAGGGTGAGGTCATCAAGACCGTCCCCGAGGCGCAGATCGTCGAGACACTCATCGAGGAGGCCATGCGGATCGCCGAGGAGATGGGCGAGGACGACGAGAGCGAGGAGGCCGGCGCCACCGTCACGGTGGGCTGAAGCCTTCGATACTCCCGGGTCGCGCCCCAGTGCGGGGCAGGCAGGGAGAGGCACCCCCTTCGCCCCCGACGTGCAGGTGGGCTCACTAGGGTGGGGGAGTGCTGCGCACCCGCCAACCGATCCGGCTCCTGGGCGTCGACGACGTCGACGACGCCCTGGATCTGTGCGCGCGCGATCCGGCGGCGAACGTCTTCGTCGCCAGCCGGATCCTCGACGGAGGGCTCGGCCCCGGGTCCACCGCAGCGCACGGCTACTTCGCCGACGGGCGGCTGGAGGCCTTCGTCTGGTCCTACGCCAACGTGGTCCCGGTCGGCACCGGGCCCGAGAGCTGGGGTCCTCTGGCGGGGCAGGTCAGGCGCATGCGACGACGCAGCGCCTCCTTCCTCGGACCCCGCGAGGAGGTCCTCGGCCTGTGGCAGGAGACCGGGTCGGTCTTCCCGCGGCCGCGGGCGATGCGCACCGAGCAGCCGCTGATGGCCACCCGCACCCCGCCGTCCCGACTCGGCCACGCGATCGACGCACGGGTGCGCCCCGCCCACCTCCACGAGGTCGACCTCGTCCTGCCGGCAGCCGAGCACATGTTCACCCATGAGATCGGTTACCGCCCCTACACCGGCAGCTCCGCGTTCTACCGTGACTCGATCTGGCGCCTCATCCGCCAGGGACGCACCTACGTCGTCATCGAGGGCGGGCGCGTGATCTTCAAGGCCGACATCGGCTCGGTCGCCCTCGACACCTGCCAGATCCAGGGCGTCTGGCTCTCCCCGGAGCTGCGCGGGCGAGGTCTGGCCGCCGGCTTCATGGCCTCGGTGGTGGAGCAGACGATGGCCGACCACGCCCCCTTCGTCACGCTGTACGTCAACGACTACAACGTCGCCGCGTTGGCGACCTACGAGCGTGTCGGCATGCGTCGGGCGGGCACTTTCGCCACCATCCTCTTCTGATCAGAGGGTGAAGACGACCTTGCCCACGAGGTCGCCGGACTCCATCGCCGCGAAGCCATCACGTGCTCGGTCCAGCGGCAGGGTGCGGTCGATGAGCGGGCGCGTGCCCGTCGACTCGAGCAGCCGCATGAGGTCACCGAGCTCGCTGCGGGTGCCCATCGTCGAGCCGATCACGCTCAGCTGCAGGAAGAAGATCCGGGTCAGCTGCGCGTCTTCGGGTCGGGGGCCGGAGGTGTGGCCCGCGATGACGATCCGCCCACCCGGGCGGAGGGCGCGGATCGAGTGGTCCCAGGTCGCTCGGCCGACCGTCTCCATGACCGCATCGACCTTCTCCGGCAGCCGCTCGTTGACATCAAAGACCGCGTGGGCGCCCAGCTGAAGCGCCCGGGCCTTCTTGTCCTCGCTGCGCGAGGTGGCCAGCACGCGCACGCCGGCGGCGCGGGCCAGGGTGATCAGCGCCGTGGCCACGCCCCCGCCGGCGCCCTGGACGAGCACGGTCTCGCCGGGGCGGACACCGCCGCGCACGAAGAGCATCCGGTAGGCGGTCAGCCAGGCCGTGGGCAGGCATGCGGCCTCCTCCATGGACAGCCCCGCCGGCTTGGCGACGACGTTGCCCGCGGGCACGACGACGGTGTCGGCGAAGGTGCCCTGGTGCTTCTCGGAGAGCAGGGAGCGCTTCGGGTCCGTGGTCTCGTCGCCGGAGAAGCCGGGGGAGGCGATCACCGAGTGCACGACGACCTCGTTGCCCTCCTCGTCCAGGCCCGCTGCGTCGCAGCCGAGGATCATCGGCAGCTTGTCCTTGCCGAGCCCGACGCCCTTCAGCGACCACAGGTCGTGGTGGTTCAGGGCGGTGGCCTTCACGGCGACCCGCACCCAGCCCTCGGGGACCTCCGGCTCGGGGCGCTCACCGACCACGAGTCCGGCCAGCGGGTCGTCGGGGTCGGTGCTCTCGGCGTACACGGCGCGCATGTCGGCGTCCTCTCGATCGGGTGTCTCCGGCCACTCTGCCAGCGCCGGCCCGACAGATCCACGACAGCGGCTCGCCCAGCGATCGTGGGCACCCCCGCGAGCGGCTAGCGTGAGGCGAGCCACGCCGAATCGAAGGAGCGAGCATGCCGACCGTCGCGGACAACGTCATCGCCACACTGCGGGCCAACGGGATCACCCGGGCCTACGGGATCCCGGGGGACTCCCTCAACGGCTTCACCGAGGCCATGCGGCGGGATGGATCGATCGCGTGGAAGCTCGTTCGCCACGAGGAGTCCGCGGCCTTCGCCGCTGCTGCGGACGCGGAGCTGACCGGGCAGATGGCCGTGGTCCTCGGCAGCTGTGGGCCGGGCAACCTGCACCTGATCAACGGGCTCTTCGATGCCCAGCGCAGCCGGGTGCCGGTGCTGGCGATCGCCGCACAGATCCCCAGCGCCGAGATCGGCAGCGGCTACTTCCAGGAGACCCACCCGCAGAACCTCTTCCAGGAGTGCAGCGTCTACTGCGAGATGGTCTCCGACCCGGCGCAGATGCCGCGCATGCTGCAGACCGCGATGCGAGCGGCGATCCAACAGCGGGGCGTCGCGGTGCTCGTCGTTCCCGGCGACGTCGCCCTGGCAGAGGCGCAGGAGACGATGGTCACGACCATCGAGCGGGCCCGCGCGCGGGTCGTGCCCGCGGCCGACCAGCTGCAGCGTGCGTCCGACCTGCTCAGCACGTCGAAGCGCACGACCCTGCTCGTGGGCGTCGGGGCCGAGGGCGCGAAGCAGGAGGTGCTCGAGCTGGCCGACACCCTCGGTGCCCCGGTCGTGCACTCCCTGCGCGGCAAGCAGCACGTCGAGGGGGACAACCCCTTCGACGTCGGCCTGACCGGCCTCCTCGGTTTTGCCTCCGGGTACCGGGCGATGGACAAGGCCGACACCATCCTCATGCTGGGCACCGACTTCCCCTACCGGCAGTTCTACCCGGAGACGGCGAAGATCATCCAGGTCGATCTGCGCGGCGAGCAGCTCGGGCGCCGCGCCCCGCTCGAGCTGGGGCTCGTCGGTGACGTGCG